>JAFSJO010000066.1 GCA_017449415.1 Synergistaceae bacterium | reverse complement strand
TTAATCGCGGTTTCTTTGGTAATATTTATACTGTTCCCACAGATAATAGAGTACCCGGTTTCACTCGTATTCGGTTAAATAAAGTGAGGAGTTAGGAGTTAGGAGGTAGGAGTGAAAGACAACATTCCTCACTCCTCGTTCCTCACTCCTAACTGAGATTAAAAGGAGGCTTTTCAAGTTGAAGAATGTAACGTTTGATTATTCTCATGCGTCTGCGTTCATCGCGGATCATGAGGTCGCGCTCATGAAGTTCACCGCCGTCAACGCCGCCGAGAAACTGAAGTCCCACAAGGGCGAGGGCTGCGACTTCCAGGGCTGGATCGATCTGCCTGTCGACTACAACAAGGAAGAGTTCGCGAGGATCAAGGCCGCCGCGAAAAAAATCCAGAGCGACTCCGATGTCCTGCTGGTCATTGGCATTGGAGGCTCGTACCTCGGTGCCCGCGCAGCGATCGAGTTCCTGAGACATGGCTTCTACAACGAGATGAGCAAGGAAACCCGCAAGACCCCGCAGATCTATTACGTCGGCAACAGCATGAGCGGAACGTACCTTCAGGATGTCATTGACCTGCTCGGCGATAAGGATTTCTCCATCAACGTAATCTCGAAGTCCGGCACAACGACGGAGTCCGCGATCGCGTTCAGAGTCTTCCAGGAGCTTCTCGTGAAGAAGTACGGCAAGGCTGAGGCGGCCAAGAGAGTTTACTCCACGACCGACAAAGCTCGCGGCGCGTTGAAGACCCTTTCGGACGCTGAGGGCTACGAGTGCTTCGTGATCCCGGACGATGTTGGCGGACGCTTCTCCGTGCTGACCCCCGTCGGACTGTTGCCGATCGCCGTCAGTGGTGCTGATATCGACAAGTTAATGGAAGGTGCGGCGGCTTACCGCGAGATCGCGCTCAACAAGCCCTACGAAGAGAACCCGTCAATGCTCTACGCGGCTCTGCGCAACATTCTCTACCGCAAGGGCAAGAGCGTCGAGATCCTCGTGAACTACGAGCCGAGTATGCACTACATCTCGGAGTGGTGGAAGCAGCTCTATGGCGAGAGCGAGGGCAAGGATCAGAAAGGCATCATGCCGGCTTCGGTCGACCTCACGACGGATCTTCACTCGATGGGTCAGTTCATTCAGGACGGCAGCAGGATCAAGTACGAGACCGTTCTGAGGCTCGAAGCTCCACGCGCTGACATCACGCTCAAGTCGCAGGACAATGACCTCGACGGCCTGAACTACCTCGCGGGCAAGACGATGAGCTACGTCAATCAGTGCGCCATGCAGGGAACAATGGCCGCGCATGTCGAGGGCGGAGTCCCGAACTTCATCGTCAACATTCCCGAGCAGAATGAGTTCTACCTTGGCCAGCTGTTCTACTTCTTCGAGTTCGCGGTCGGAGTCAGCGGATACATCAACGGCATCAACCCGTTCGACCAGCCCGGTGTTGAGTTCTACAAGAGCAACATGTTCAAGCTCCTCGGCAAGCCCGGCAAGTAAAAATTTTTTGTGATATAATCATCGAGATAAAATTCTTTTGGAGACAGTTTCGCAACTCGCGAGGCTGTCTTTTTTCAACTACCTTTGCAACTACGAAAACTCCAAAATTTTTCAGACCTCGCAACCCTCCGCGAACCAAATCCCAAAATTAATTCGACGACTCACAGCGACCCTCCGAACCCTCGACCCTCCCGAGCGACTCGCCACCTCGCAGCCTAGCTCTCCGACCTCTCACTCCTAACTCCTCACTCCTAACCCCTCACTGTGTTATACTTTTCAGAAAATTTTTAGGAGTGAAAGAAAGTTGCAGAAAAAGTTACGTGTCGGCATTCTGGGAGCTACCGGAATGGTCGGGCAGCGTTTTATCCAAGTTCTTCACGATCACGAATGGTTCGACATCAAGGTCATAGCCGCCTCACCTAACAGCAAGGGCAAGACCTACGCCGAAGCCGTCGAGGGTCGCTGGCTCCTTGATGAAGAGATCCCCGCCAATGTCAGAGATATGAAGCTTCACGATGTCAATGACGTGTCGGGCATCGCGGACGAGGTTGATTTTGTCTTCAGCGCGGTCAACATGACAAAAGACGAGATCAAGGCGATCGAAGAGGCTTACGCCAAGTCAGAGACCCCCGTCGTATCCAACAACAGCGCACACCGCTGGACCCCCGATGTCCCAATGATAATTCCAGAGATCAACCCCGAACACGCCGAAGTCATTCACGCACAGCGCAAGAGGCTCGGAACGTCGCGAGGCTTCATAGCCGTCAAGCCCAACTGCTCGATCCAGAGTTACGCTCCGGCGTTCGCGGCATGGCGTGAGTATGAACCTTACGAAGCAATCGTTACGACCTATCAAGCAATCTCCGGCGCGGGGAAAAATTTCAAGACTTGGCCCGAGATGGTCGGCAACGTCATTCCGTTCATCGGCGGCGAGGAAGAGAAGAGCGAGAAGGAGCCTCTGCGTATCTTCGGGCACATCGAAGGCGGCGAGATCGTCCCGGCTAAAGAGCCTGTCATCTCGGCTCAGTGCGTGCGTATCCCGGTGCTTTATGGTCATACGGCGGCGGCGTTCGTGAAGTTCAGGAAGGCTCCCCAGAGCAAAGAAGTCCTGATCGAGAAGCTGAACAACTTCAAGGGCGTGCCTCAGGAGGTTGGACTTCCGACAGCTCCGAAACAGTTCATAAAGTACTTCGAGGAGGACAACAGGCCGCAGGTGGCTCTTGATGTCAACTACGAGCGCGGAATGGGCGTAACGATCGGGCGGCTTCGTCCTGACAACATCTACGACTGGAAATTTATCGGACTTTCTCACAACACGCTGCGAGGCGCGGCCGGCGGTGCTGTCGAGTGCGCGGAGCTTCTCGTGAGCCAGAAATATATCGAACCAAAGGAGTGAAATATAGTTAGGAGTTAGGAGTTAAAAGCGCGTTGCTTCACTCCTCACTCCTCATTCCTCACTCCTCACTGAATGAAATGATTAACATCGCGATATTAGGACTTGGAACAGTCGGCGGCGGAGTCGCTGAGGTCGTCGAAAAAAATCAGGCCGAGATCAAAAAAGTTCTTGGCGATAGCCTCCACGTCAAATATATTCTCGACATTCGAGACTTGCCCGGCGTCGTTAAAGACATTGCGACGATCGTCAATGACCCGGATATCAAGGTCATCTGCGAGACGATGGGCGGCAAAGAGCCTGCGTACACGTACACTCATCTAGCTCTCGAGCGCGGGATCTCAGTCTGCACCTCCAACAAAGAACTCGTTGACGCTTACGGCGTTGAGCTTAGCGCGATAGCTCGTGAACACAATTGCAGCTATCTCTTCGAGGCGAGCGTCGGCGGCGGGATCCCGTTGCTGCGAACGATACGTGAGGCTTGCGGACACGAAAAGATCTCCAAGATCGCCGGAATATTGAACGGAACATGCAACTACATTCTCACGAACATGAAAGCCGGGCGCGACTTCGCTGATGTCCTCAAAGAGGCTCAGGAGAATGGCTTCGCTGAACGCAACCCCGCGGCTGACGTTGAGGGGCACGACACGGCTCGAAAGATCGCGATCCTTGCGTCGCTGGTCTCGGGCAAAAAATTCTCTTACGAACAAGTCGACTGCGAGGGCATCACCGGAGTTACTCGCGAAGATTTCGCCGAGGCCGAAGCTAAAGGAATGTCGATAAAGCTCCTCGGGGTCTACGATGCCGAAGCCAACAGCGTCATCGTCGCGCCGCACTTGATCCCAAGCTCTCACGCTCTCTATAACGTCAACGGGGTTTTCAACGGAGTTTTAGTCCACGGCAACATGGTCGACAATCTCATGTTCTACGGTCGCGGAGCAGGTAAGCTTCCAACGGCCAGCGCGGTCGTGTCGGACGTTATCGAGTGCGCCAAGAACATCGGACGCAACATCAACAACAATTTCGCCGACCTCGAACCCGCGACAGTCAACAAAGCTCCTGACAAGCAGCCGGGGCAGAAGTTCAGAGTGTTGGAATAATGAAGAAAGTTGTGAAGTTCGGAGGAAGCTCCCTCGCGGACGCGAAACAGTTCCAAAAGGTCAAGGACATCATCACCAGCGACGAGTTAAGAGCTTATGTCGTGCCGTCGGCTCCGGGCAAGAGGTCGGACGCTGATATCAAGATCACGGATTTGCTGTATGAATGTTACGAGCTTGCGGCGGCGGGAAAAAATTTCTACGAGCCGTTTCTCGCCGTCAAGGACAGATATAACGAGATCATTCAGGGACTTGGCCTCAGCCTCTCGTTGAAAGACGCATTCGACCAGATCGAAGACAAGTTGCTGCACTCACCCGAAAGGGACTACACGGCCTCACGCGGCGAATATCTCAACGGTCTTGTAATGGCGAACTACCTCGGCTACGATTTCATCGACGCGGCTGATGTCATCTTCTTCGATGAGCATGGATTTTTCGACGCGGCCAAGACGTACCCGACACTCGCATCTGCGCTTGAAGCTCACGAACACGCTGTTGTGCCGGGATTTTACGGAACGAGCTTCGACGGCAAGATCAAAACTTTCTCGCGTGGCGGCTCTGATATCACTGGCTCGATAGTCGCGGCGGCGTGTCGTGCTGTCGTCTATGAGAACTGGACTGACGTATCGGGGCTGCTCATGGCTGATCCTCATATTGTTTCAAGTCCCGCCGTCATCAAGAGCATAACGTATCGCGAACTTCGGGAGCTTGCTTACATGGGCGCGAGCGTCATTCACGAAGACGCGATATTCCCGGTCAAGAAAGCCGGTATCCCGATCAACATTCGCAACACCAACAAGCCCGACGACCCCGGCACTTGGATAGTCGAGAACACAGCGCGGCGTTCCAAGTACACCATCACGGGCATAGCTGGACGGAAAAATTTCTGCTCGATCATCATCGCAAAGGACTTGATGCACTCACAGCCGGATTTCTATCGCAAAGTCGTTCAGTGCTTTGAAGAGAAAGAAATTCCGCTCGAACATATCCTCTCCGGCATCGACACCATGACTGTAATAGTACACGAGAAAAAATTCATCGAGCATGAGCAGGAAGTGTTGAGCCGCATAGCGACCCTCGCCGCCCCGGAGTCTCTTGAGGTTGAGTCAGGGATCTCGCTGATCGCCGTCGTTGGCCGCAGCATGAAGTCGCAGGCCGGTACAGCCTCGAAAATATTCAGTGCGCTCGCCGATGCCCGCATCAACGTGCGAATGATAGATCAGGGAGCTTCGGAGCTGAATATCATCGTCGGAGTTCTCAATGAGGATTTTGAACGCGCAATAAGATCTGTCTATCACATCTTCGTAGACGTAGAGAAGTAATCACCTCCTAACTCCTCACTAACACAAACGAGGTGAATATTATGAGTAAAGGTTTTACATCGAGTCTGCCTTTCAAGCTGATCGTGGCGTTGCTTGCCGGTATGTTCATCGGGCTTGGCCTCGCTACGATTGAGGGCAACGCGATCTGCACCGCGCTCCTTAACGTCGTCGTAACCGTTCATTACATCGCGAGCCAGTTCTTGAATTTCTGCGTGCCGTTGATCATCATCGGCTTTGTTGCGCCCTCGATAACGCGCATGGGCTCGAACGCTTCGAGAATGTTGCTCTTGGCTCTGACGCTTGCTTATGTCTCGTCGATCGGCGCGGCTTTCGCGGCAACATTCGCGGGCTACTCGATCATTCCGTTCCTGAACATCGTTACGGAGGTCGAGGGTCTGAAAGATCTTCCCGAGGTTGTGTTCAAGCTCTCGATCCCGCAGGTCATGCCCGTAATGTCGGCTCTGTTTGTGTCGGTGCTGGTCGGCCTAGCGGCGGCGTGGAACAGGAGCAAGACGACAATAGCGTTGCTTGAAGAGTTTCAGCAAATAGTTCTGAGCATCGTAACGAGGTTCCTTATCCCCGTGTTGCCTTTCTTGATCGGAACGACGTTCTGCCAGCTCGCATATCAAGGCTCAATCACCAAGCAGCTTCCGATCTTCCTCGTGATAATTCTGATTGTCATGTTGGGTCATTACATTTGGATGGCGTTGCTGTATTTCCTCGCGGGAGCTTATTCGGGTCGCAACCCCATGAACATCATCAAGAACTACGGCCCGGCTTACATGACAGCGGTCGGAACGATGTCAAGCGCGGCGACGCTCTCGGTAGCTCTCACATGCGCCCGCAAGTCCGAGCCTACTCTCCGTGAAGACATGGTGAACTTCGGGATCCCGCTGTTCGCTAACATTCATCTTTGCGGCTCAGTCATGACGGAGACATTCTTCGTTATGGCGGTCTCGAAAATTCTCTATGGCGTGTATCCGTCAGTCGGCAACATGATTTTATTCTGCCTGTTGCTCGGAGTCTTCGCGATCGGTGCGCCCGGAGTTCCCGGAGGAACTGTCATGGCTTCGCTTGGCTTGATCACCGGCGTGCTTGGCTTCGATGGGACGGGCACGGGCTTGATGTTGACGATCTTCGCGCTTCAAGACTCGTTCGGGACGGCCTGCAACGTTACGAGCGACGGCGCATTGACCTTGATACTCACGGGCTACGCCGAGAAACATAACATCACAGCTCAACAGATATAAAAAAAGCGGCTGCGCTCTTTGCGTGGTCGCTCTTCTTTTCTCTCCCTTTCAGCCTCAGAAGCTTATGTCTCTGAACACACCCTCACCGTTCTTGATGGTCATGAGTGAGCGATAGATCATTCTCCCCTCGCGGGGGCGATAGTGCAAAGCTCAAATAACTTTTCCTCTTCGATCCCGAGCATCGAATATTTCGAGAGCTGGTTCGCCATAAACCTCATGCCGATGAATGTGAAGTACAAAGTTCCAAGCACGCACACGCCAACTCCGAACTGTGCGCCGTCAAAGTCCTTAACGAGCCGCAGCCTCCTTTAGTGCGCCCCGCGAGGGGCTTTTTTATTGCTTGATTTTGGCCGCAAAGCGATATGAGGGCTTGCCAAGTTAAGGGGGGGGGGGTAAAATACGCCACGCAATCGGTAGTTTTCGCAATAAATTTTTTAGAAAGAGGGAACAACATGAGCAAGGCAACGGACGAAGTGAACAGGCGGAATCTTAACAAACTGCGCCGCGAGATGGGCGAGACTGTCCGTGCTGCTATGGACGATCCAACCGTTGTTGAAGTCATGTTGAACCCGGACGGCACCGTCTGGACTGACAAGCTCGGTGTCGGTATGCAGTATCTCTGCGACATGCCCGAAGTTCAGGCTCTTCAGATGCTCGGCACGATCGCCCACATGCTCGGGACTGTCGTCAACGTTCACAACCCCAAGGTCGAGGGCGAGTTACCCGGAGACGGAAGCCGCGTCGAGGGAGTTATCCCGCCTGTCGTTCCGAAACCCACATTCAATTTAAGGAAGAAAGCATCTTCGGTCTTTTCACTCGAACAGTACATCGAGAGCGGACGCGCTCAGGCAAGCGACATTGAAATTCTCCGCGACGCTGTCAGGAAGCGCAAGAATATTCTCGTCGTCGGAGGAACAGGCACAGGCAAGACGACTTTCGTCAACGCCATTCTCAACGAGATAAAGCTTCTCACGCCCGGCCACAGACTGCTGATCCTCGAAGACACTCAAGAGCTTCAATGCACGGTCGACAACTTCGTCGCAATGAGGACGAATGACGAGGTCTCAATGCAGGATCTGTTGAAGATCACGATGCGCCAGCGTCCCGACAGAATCATCATCGGCGAGGTTCGAGGCAAGGAAGCACTTGACATGATCAAGGCGTGGAACACCGGCCACCCCGGCGGAGTCTGCACCGTTCACGCCAATGACGCACGCGCAGGTCTGTTGAGAATTGAGCAGCTTATATCGGAGGTTTCGGAAACGCCAATGAGGGAGCTTGTCGCTGAGGCCATTGACGTTGTCGCGTTCTTGGTCAGAGATCCGAAGATCGGCCCAAAACTCTCGGAGCTAATCGCCGTCGATGGAATGAAAGACGGAGATTATGTCTTCAGAGACCTGCGGGAAGCTAAAACCGTGAATTAAGAGCGAGAAATCGCTGTTAATTAAATAATTTTGTTTGGAAGGAGTTTCATTTTCACCATGAAGACAAGTATTTTCAAGAGTCTTTACACTCACAGAGTCGCCATCTTCACGATGGTGTTCCTTTTCATGCTCGCTTGCGTTCCGTTCGCCGCACATGCCAGCCCGGTTACCGCGACCGATGACGCGCCGTGGGAAAAACCGTTGGAGAAATTCGTCAAGGTACTCTCCGGCCCCACTGCTCTGTACATCTCAATGATCGGTCTTTTCTTCGCTGGCGGAATTTTGATTTTCGGCGGAGAGCTTGGGCCATTCACGAGAATGATCATGATGATTGTTCTTGTTGGTTCGATTCTTACGGGAATTACCAGCTTCATCACCAAGTTCGTCGGCTCTGGCTGCGTTCTGTTTTAATCGATGAACAACGAAGAAGAAATCAGGGTTATCACTGTAAGAAGGAGCTTGACACGGCCTCAGTTGATTTTTGGCTGCGACCGTGTTCCGTTCCTCCTGTTGATGTTGGTTTGTATTGCGCTGGGAATGATTGGCGGAATTGCGTCTGAGAACTACGCCAACGCCGTTGGGGCAGTCGTTTTGTTCATCGTAGGCGTGAAAGCTCTTGGCAGCATCGCGAAGTATGACCCCGACGCTATGAAAGTCTTTCAGCGCGCTCTAGGCTACAGCGACGTGTACTCGGCAACTTCGAGGGCAACACACCCGGACAAAAAATATTAGGAGGCTAAAATGGCAAAGAAGCCAGAAGGAAACGGTTTTGCGGAACTGCTCCGTTATTCGCATATGGTAGCTCCTGAAGTTATGGGACTGAAGGACGGCGGCTTTTTAGGCGGCTTCTGGCTTGCTGGGCCTGATCTTGAAAGTTCCACAGCACGGGAGCTTGAACATATGGGCACGATGGTCGCCCGCACGATCGCTCAGCTCGACATGCGCTGGTGCGTTCATTTTGAATTTTTCCGCCGTGAAGTCCACGATTATCCCGAGGGGGATTTCACGGAGACCACCACCAAATTAATAGACTTGGAGCGCGACGCTCAATTTCACAAGGAGTCGGGGCATTTTGAGTCCGTACAGGCGATGTTTGTTACGTACGTGCCGCCGGCTTTCGAGAAAAATAAACTTGTTCAGCGTATAAGACGGCTCACAGTTGGAGTTAAAGGTAACGAAGAAGATGACTTGGTCGAAAGGCAGCTAGCTCGCTTTGAGGCCGTCATGAAGAGGCTCTCCGACTCGCTGTCTTTGAGTATGAAAGTGCGCCGAATGACTTTTAACCCCGACGAAGACAACATGTACTCCGGGACATCGGAGCTTCTTGAAGCAGTGAACGCCTGCGTAAATGGAAATTGGCACCCTACGAGGCTTCCTGTGTTTCCGTATTATCTCGATTGTTTCCTGGCTCGCGATTGTCTCAACGGGGGCAAATTGAGTTACAACCGCGAATATGTTCAGTGTATTTCGCTGATGAATTATCCGGCCGGGACATTCCCGACGATCCTGCACGCCCTGCAGACTCTGCCGATCGCGTTTCGATGGTCGAACAGGTTTTTGCTAACGGATATTCAGGACTCAATCAGTCAGATGGAAGCCAAGCGCAGACAATGGCTACAGAAAGTAAAGAGCCTCTCAGCACAGATAACAGGCTCTGAAAATTATAGAATAGACCACGACGCGGCCTCAATGGTCGAGGATCTTGACATGGCTCTGAAAGACGCAAGGAGCGGCGATTACGCTTACGGCAACCACTCATCAGTCGTCGTCCTTCGCAACAGAGACCCCGAAGCCCTCGACGAAGCTGCGCGTGAAGTCGTGAAAGTTTTTGAGCGAGCCGGCTGCTCTGCTCAGATTGAAGACTTGAATAACATGGAGGCCTTTTTAGGCTCTCTTCCCGGTCATGGCCGTGAGAACGTCAGGAAGCCGCTGATATCGAGTTTGAATTTTTCCGATCTTCTTCCTCTTTCGAGCGAGTGGCTTGGCTCAAAGACGTGCCCGTGCCCGTTCTATCCGCCTCATTCTCCGGCGTTGTTGCAGGCTGCGGCCAGCGGCGGGACTCCTTTCTCGCTGAATCTTCACAGCGGCGACCTTGGACACACTTTGATCTTGGGGCCGACGGGTTCGGGTAAATCGACATTGCTCGCGACGATCGCGGCACAGTTCCAACGTTACAGAGGCGGTCAGATATTTTTCTTTGATAACGGGCGTTCGATATTCCCGTTGTGTGAGGCACTCGACAATTCGGCGTTTTATGACCTCGGCAAGGCTGAAGGCGAGATTAATCTCTGTCCGCTTGCTGAGATTGATGACCCTGATGTCATGGTGTGGGCTTCGGAATGGATCGAAATGTTGGCGGAGCTTGTCTCGCCCGGCATCGTAACGCCTCAGCGAAGAATTTTGCTCAACGACGCTCTGCGAAATCTCGCGGCGAGTACATCAAAGCCCGAAGAGCGAACGCTCACGGAGTACATAACTTCGCTTCAGGATCAGGAGATGAAAGCGGCCTTGGGCTACTACAGCCTGAGCCAAAACGGTGGCTATATTCTTGACGGAGACCGCAACGACATCAGCTATGCGTCGTTCAACGCCTTTGAAATTTCGGGGCTTCTCGAACGCGACAAGATCGCCCCGGCAGTCATGACATATCTTTTCTTCCAAATTCAACGGAGGCTCAAAGGTGCGCCGTCGCTATTGGTGGTTGATGAGGCGTGGACGGCTTTGAGAAACGAGCTTTTCGCGGACAAGATTCGCGGCTGGCTGAAGACATTCAGAAAATTAAATTGCGCTGTCATTCTCGCAACTCAGTCGATCGCTGACGTTGTCAACTCCACAATCAGAGATCCTGTCTTCGAGAGCTGTCCGACGAAGATTTTGCTTGCCAACCCAGACGCAAGGGGCGCACAGCTCGGATCTTTCTATCGCGAGTTCCTACAGCTCAATGAGCGTCAGATTAACTTGTTGGCTCACATGGTTCGCAAGCGCGAGTATTACATTCTCTCGCCTGACGGTCGGCGCGTGTTCAATTTGGGTCTTGGCCCGGTCGCTCTCGCGTTTGTGGGAGCCAGTAGCGGCAATGAACTCGCGAAAATCGAGGAGCTTAAAGCTCGATACGGTCGCGAATGGCCTGTTGAGTGGCTGAAATTCCGCGGGCTTTCCGATTGGGCGGACGAGTGGCAGAAGCTCGATAAGCAGTTGCACTCGGAGGAAGGTGCCGCGATTGCTTCGTAGGTTCGTATCTGTCATTGTGTTGGCGTGTCTGATTGGCTCACTGTTCGAGCCTGTCATCGCCTACGCAAAGCCGGACTGGTGGCCTTATTGGGCTGTCGGAGGTTACAGGAAGAAATGCGACTCTCAGGACGCTGGTTGGGGACGCAAATATTGCGGCTGCTGGATGCCGTTGGGTTGGGCGTTGGAGCCGAGCAAGTACGAGTCCCAAAAGGAATGGCGCAACGCTCAGTGGGAACGCTACTGGAAATGGTGGTCGCGTATCCGCATGAACTACAACGCCATGATACGCACAAAAGAAGACGAAGCCATCGACACCGCCGGCATAGACAGGCTCATACAGCGGAGCGACGATCTTTTGAGGGCTGTTCACGCGCTCAGCGTTGCTGGGAGTTTTGACGCTGAGTTCGGCGCATATTTCCCGGATTATGACGACTTTATCCCGGCGTCAGTCGAAGAAGTTCGGCTTCTCGTTCAGTGGATTGGCTTGGAAAATGCGTGGGTCAAGAGCCTCAACATGTCAGCTCTGAATTACGAGGAGGAGCAGAAACTTCGCAACAAGATACACGAATTGATCTATGAAAACACGAAAGCGATCGCCACAGCTGAGGACGTGCTGAAGGAAATCATCGGCTTCAAGATTGGCGGTGTGCTTGACAAGATAGTCGAAGGGTTGAAGACAATACTCGAATATTTCAGGAATATCGAGCAGTACATCGAAAAAATCGTTGGCGATCTTGCCGAGATGATCAAGCCCATCTACGAGGTAATCAAGAAGATGACGGACTTTGTGAACAATATCAAGGACAAGATCAATTCCATCAAGGACAAGCTGAAGAGTCTTGTTGGCTGGATGGGGAGTGCTGTGAAAAAAATCATCGACAACGCATTCGACGCTGATAAGATTTTAGGACAGTTCGCAGGGGATTTCCAAATCGGCGATATATTCAACAAGATGAAGGACATGATGAAAAACTTGAAAAATTTCAAGTTCGACGAGCTGTTGAAAAACACGTGGATCGGCATGATCCAGAAGATCATAGATATATACAAAACTGCGCTCGAAAAGATCGACAAAGTTCTCAACATGTTGGATTTACGATCGTATAACTACGGTCAGACGCAAGTCCTTCAAGCTGTCGGAAGTCAGGCCGCTCACATGGCTGTAACCATGAACAGAACAAACAGGGAAATCAGCGGCTTCATGGAGATGAGACTGACAGCCGAACACACGCGAATAGCGCGCAAGACAGCAATCCGCAACAACATGGTTGTCGCAGGCAACAAAGCCACGAATGCCAATGGCGGAAAGAAAGTCAAGTTAGGTTTCAATTAGGAGGGGAGATGAGACTGTATGGGTAAATCATGGCTGAAAATTGTTTCGCTGGCGATGTTTTTCGTCCTCGTTGCGCCTATGGTCTATGACGCTTTCAACGCTTCGGCGGTCTTCGTCGCTGAGGCTAAGACGAATGACAACAACAATAACACCAATAACAAAAAGAAGAACGATAAGGACGTAAAGGTCGAGACAGGCTCTCTTCCGTTGGAGAAAGTCAACAGGGATCACTTCTTCCGCATGGTCGAGCTTTGCATTCCCGGCTACCTTCAGAAACTCATCAGGAAAGCGGCGAACAAGCTGATTGATAAGCTCATCGCGGCAGGAATCGGCGCAATCCCCGTTGTCGGACCAATTTTCAAAGGGATATACGAAGCACTCAAACCTGTCGAGAAAGTAATTGACCCTCCGACATTCCCGGGCTGTACGTGTGAAGACGATGACAACACGCAGGACTCCGCTTGGCTGCCATTGAACTGGCGGTTTGCTCAAAATTACATCAAAGAAAAGGTTGACGACCGCAGACACAAGAAATTCCCGAAATGGGAAGAAAATCTGACAGCGATGTTGGTCAGCAGAGACGAGAACGGCAAAGGCTTCGACGATACCGTGAAGATGGACGGCGTCGGCAACGTGTTGAGAACTGTTTGGAATGACTCTTCGTATTATCCCAACGGCGATCCTTTCATCAAGATCAGCTTGTCGGATTTCGATAGAAAGTTTCAAGAGAGATATCCAAGCTACAGCGGCATTGTCTCCGTTGTTGATGAACAGGCGAGACTTGCGGACAACTGGCGGACTTTTCAGCCCGGAACGTTGAAGATCATGAAGAAGTTTCACGACAACATAATCTTCGAGAAGCTCGAACACAAATGGACGACCGCGATGATTAAGGATCTGTTCAGCAATCGCGGCAACCGTGCGCGTGATGAGCAACATTGGGGCTGGTATGGCTCCTATTATGCAGAGAATGAGCGGGAAAATCTTGATCCTTTTAAGGATTATGACACGGAAGAGAAGAAGTCGGGGCAAACTCGTGCAATGCAGGCAGCTGCCGTTATAACCAAAGCCACCGGCGACATGATCGAGCGCAACGCTTATCAGTGGGCACTTTTTGCGGAAGCCAGCATAACAGCACAGCAGAATAAGAAATCAACCAAGCAGGTTATCCGCAAGAATATTGACTTAATGGGACATCATACGGCTAACAAGAAAGTCGCTAGCCGTAAGGTGAAGTTAGGTTTTAATTAATTTGAGGAGGTGTTGAACGTGAAGATTAAGAGATTTGTTGCGGCATTATTTATCGTCCTTGTGTTCGCGCGCGTCGGCGAGTGTCTGTTGGCGCAGGAGCCTACGCAGATCGCTATCGCCGTCATGATCAAGGAAGAGATCGAGACGATGGAAAAAATCCTCGACCATCAGGACAAAATGCTGAAGCGTTGGGACACCAAGAGCGACGAATACAAAACCATGATCGAAAACCGCAACAAAATTTTGGCCTCGATCAAAAACGCCCGCAACATTCTGAAAAACTCCCAAAATTTCACACACCTCGCTCAAGACATTGACGCGGCCATAAAAGCGCGCCACCCGGATTGGCAGGCGAATTTAACACTGGATCAGGTAAAACAGAGAGCTAACGATCGCACCACCAAATGGAACGCCATGGCGAAGGATTATCTGAAGTCGATAAATTATCAGACAAGCCATTTCAACGATGACCGCACCCACCGCGACAACGCGTTTAATCTGCTTCGAGGCAAAATTGAAGGCGAGACCGAAGCTATACAGGCGATGGGAGGACTCTTCGACAACGTGAATAACATGCTGGCGAGAAATGAGCAGATTATTCAGGATTTCATGACCGTTTACATGGAATTTGAACGCGACGAAATGGACGAGCGTCAGGACTTCGGTAAAGCGACTCTTCAGGTCTGTTCAACGCTGAAGAATTACAAACCAGCAACGAAAAAATGCAAGCTCGGGTTTAATTGATTTATGGCGGTGGCGGTTATGAGGGAGAAAAAATTATTTGTTGCCTTGCTGTTGCTCTTTCTGGTCTTGTTTGCCGGAGAGGCGTTTGGTGCTGACTCTCAGCAGCCGGGACAGCAAGAAGAGCCGCCACGCAAGGAACTGATTTTGCAGCTTGTTAAGAACTTGATGGACGGCAAGTCGCCGACAGATTCAAGTTTGAAAGAACTGTGGGAGACCTTGAATGGAGAAGATCCGCGTTATGCGTTCCCATACATACCTTACAATACCGATATGGCTTGGTATCGTATTCAGCAGTATATTAAGGATGAATCTCTGGAAGATCAGGCGGAAATTCAGAGGCGTATAGAGGAGATGGCGGGTGCAAAAGATGAAGAGGAAGAGGAAGACACCACTGACGATAACAAAGGCAACTACGGCGAGGACGATAAAGGTGATGACGATGACAAGGACGACGATAAAGACAAGTCGAAGCTGTGGGCGCAAGAGCCGTCTCAGATCGCTATAGCTGTCATGATCTTCGCCGAGATGAAGACGCTGCAGACGATTGAAGAGGATCAGGCGAATATGTTGAAGAAAATAGACGCGAAGTCCAGCGAATATAACCAGATCATCAGCGCTCGCAACAATCTTCTGAAGAACATCGAGAACGCAAGAGATGTCTTGGCCAACTCGAAATCTTTCACTCACATGGCGAAGGACATTGACGCGGCCATGAAAGCTCGCCACCCTGATTGGAAGAGCAAAATGACGATTGACGAAGCCGCGAAGAGAATTAACACGCGTCAATCAAATTGGAAAGCGTCAGTCAGAGATTATTTGAAGTCGATGAACTACAGCACTGCGCATTTCGCCGATGATCAAAGAGTTCGCGACGGGCTTATGAAAGTTCTAAAGAAGCCTGACGGTCAGGTGCAAGCTATTCAGGCACTCGGGTTCTATTTCGATGACATGGGCATGATGCTGGCGCGTGATGAGCAGGTTATTCAGGGGCTTATGACGGCTCTGATCGAACGTAAGATTGACGCGAGAGAGGAACGCAACGATCTTGATAACGCTGTGAAAGAAGTCGCTACGTCATTGAAAAGTTACAAGCCGAAAACTAAAAAACGCAAGATGGGATTTTGATAATGTCGAGGAAAATTTTTTATCTGATTGCAATTATGTTATTGGCGGTGATGGTCTCGCAGGCGTTCGCTGACGATTCGGGGCTTGATTCGACGATCTCGGAGGCCGCGAAGCTCACGAGTTTCTCTGAATCTACAGCCAACTCGATACTCGCCATAGCGCGGAGGCTGTTTCAGTTGCTTGCGACGCTGTCGCTTGCGATAGGATTGATCCGAATGTTGCTGACTGGCGAGAGCAACGTAGGCACGGTGATGGTGCATATAACCAAGTGGATCCTGTACGTTGGGATTTTCACGTGGTTTATGGCGAATCTTCACACGGTTTCATTTATCCCGAAAGTCATCGTGAACTCGTTCATAAAAATCGGTCAGGTCATGGGCAGAAGTGCCGAGGTCGCGCCAGATGACGTTCTAGCTTCCGGAATAAGAATTTATGGAATTATCATAGAACGCGGCTGGAACGCAGGCTGGGGAGATTTCGTCGGGTTGACGTTCATCGGGATATTGATTTTGACCATCGTCGCGGTTACGGCTGGCTTCATTGCGGTCGCGATCGTCGAGATGCACCTTGTGATATGCGGCGGTGCTGTGCTTCTGGGCTTCGGAGGCTTTGAATATACTCGCGACATAGCGTTAAGTTACCTGCGTTACGCGATTTCGGTCGGCGTTAAGCTGCTGATGATATTGCTTGTCTACGCCATTGCTGTAACTCTTATCCCCAAGTGGGAGAATGAGTTCAAAAATGTCAGCGACATGTCGACGCTCATTACAAGCTCGGGTCAGATACTCGGCGGCACGGTCTGCGTGCTTATGGTCGTGATAATGATCCCTCATGCGGCTCAGAAGATCGTTACGGGCGCAATGATGACATTTGGGCATAATGCTCCGCTGGTTGGTCATACGCCGTACATGCCGGTTGATGACGTAATGAGGCCGTATAATCAGGTCAGCAGCGTGATCAACGCGTTGCGCGGAAATCCGGGCAATCCTCAGACTCTGAACGTCAACCCGAATCCTCAGCCAGCTTACACGGCAAGAGCTGATGAAGTCATGTTCGGCGGCTCGAATCTGAATCCCACGGAGCTTCGACCTGAACAGAAAACAGCGGCTCAGTACGCTTCGTCAGGCTCGGCAACGTTCAGCAACTATGTACCGCCGACAACGTCTCAGACAGCACCGAGGACAGCGACAACGCGCGATAGCAATATTTCGTCACGCTTTGATTATGGCGCAAGCACCGCAACAAGAAATTAGCAGTGAGAATTTTATAAGGGAGTGAGTTAGCCTAAAATGTCGTTCGGAAGAAAAAAGAAACAGAAAGAACAACAGCAACAGGAAAATCCCTACCTTTCCGCAAGGAGAGAATACGGGGATCGCTACGGCGCGGCTGTCAACGAAGCGGCACGATGGAGGCAGATTTGTTTTTTTCTGCTGATGTTGTGTGTCGCGTTCGGGGCTATGATGATTTGGATGTCGAGCCAAAACAAAGTTACGCCTTACGTCGTGCAGGTTGATAAGCAGGGGTATTCAGTCGCTATAAAACCGGCAAGCGACGCTTCAGGAGCCGACACTCGCGTTGTTATCGCCGCGTTGAGCAACTTCATCACGAACTTTAAGACGGTCATGGCAGATATATACGCACAGCGCAGAATGGTTGATGAAGTTTATAACTATGTGGCCAGCGGCAGTCCGGCTGAAGGCGTAGTAACGAGCTACTATCGTGAAAACAGTCCGTTTGACGAGAACAGACGCACGACTTTGGTAGAGATCATTTCAGTGTTGGGTATCGGATCCGATGGCAAGTCGTGGCAGGTTCTTTGGACAGAGAAAGAAGTGATCAACGGAACTGTGACAAGCACAACCGAATGGCGCGCCATTTTATCTATAGCTATCTCGCCTGTTCAGGACGTTGCGCAGATAATCAAAAACCCCTTGGGGATTTATGTAACAGAGTTAAACATGGCTCAGGATATTGTCAATAATTAAGGAATTGAGGTTAATTCAATTATGAAAATAATTCGCGGTATTGTTATATTTTTGTTGGTGCTGTCCGCTTTTCCCGTTGTAGCTTTCGCGGCGGACGCTGTCGTGGCTGCTGATGACGCTGTGCCCTCTGTCGGATATAATCCTGAGACGGGGCAAATAATTCTTCCGTCTGAAGCAGGGATCGGCGACTACAACTATTACTATCAACAGCAGCAGCGAGAGCAGGAGCAGGAGAATATTCTCAACGACGAATCACCGATGAGTGCCTCCCAATATGAAGACTATCAACACTCAATACAGGAAGCTCGCGAAGAACGTGAACGTATCGTGCAGTGGGAGAAGATGGACAAGGGGATCAAGCTCCGCAAATATGATGAGCTTATCTTCGACATGAGAAAGGGCTTCGATGAAGCTAAATCCGCAACAAATCCTTTTATCGGTGAGCAAGGCTATGTCATTTACCCTTATGGCGAGGTCGTTCCCGTCATAACGTGCAGGCCGCTGAGAATGACGGACGTAGCTCTCGAGCCGGGCGAGTCGATCATGGGTATTCATGCCGGAGATACAGTTCGCTGGCAGTTCTCGCCGTCGCAGTCGATGAAGAACGGCCTCCCGGTCGCTCACATTGTCGTGAAGCCTTTGCAGCCGGGCATCTCTACGAACATGCTCATTCACACGGACAAGAGAACTTACAACCTCGATTTCACGTCCACCGACGGCAGTAATTACCTTCGCGGTGTAGCTTTCTCGTATCAGGCCAACGATTTGTCCTCGATCTTCATCAACAGCATGAACGCGGCCAAGCCGAAGAAAGCTCTTGAAGATGAGCTTCAGACAGGGACGGATTCGCTTGACTTTGAAGAGCTTTACACGCAGTACACGATCGAGAATAAGAGCAAAGTTGACTGGAGCCCAAACGCCGTGTTTGATGACGGGTTGAAGACTTACATCAGAATGCCGTTGAGGTTCAGCGAGACACCGGCGTTCTATATCGTTTTGGATCGGAAGCCGGCGCTTGCGAATTTCCGCGTCAAAGGTCGCTATTACATCGTAGACAGGCTCTTCGACAAGGCATATTTGCGGGTTGGCTCGCGCACGGTAACTATCACGCGCAGAGAGAAGCTCGTAGACACCAACATAAGGGCAAACCGCGAAGAGGATATCGTGAGGCAGACGGAGAGACGGAGGGTGCGTTAATCAATGCAAGATCAAGATTACGATGAATTAGAGGAGCCCGGGCTCGATCGTTTTACACCGGTTTCGAGTCAGGCGGCTAAGATGACGAGATCCTCGGCTCGGCGGGTCGCGCTTTTCATATTCATGGGAGGCACGGCACTGTTCGCCGTCGTGGTGGGGGCTATCATGACTTCGGAGCAGGTCATCAGCGGAGGCGCGGCTCCTGCAGACGTTGTGCAGGCTTCTACAAACAGCAACTCCGTCATTCCACCGATTGAGCTTCGTCAGCCTGATCCCGAGCCTGAGGAAGAGGAAGATTTGAGAGTGAGTCAGGCGTTGGTACAGGCACAACAGGCTCAGCCATCGCCACAGACGCAGCCGCAGATTATCTATGTGCCTCAGCCTACGCCACAGCCCCGGCAATTACAGCGATCACCTAATCGCGCAGTCGTTTCAGCTTACGGGAGAATGCCGTGGGTTTCTAGTCAGCGGAGGGCGGCTCATGATACAAGAATAAGCGCGGCAGCATCAACTACAGCGATTTCGAGTTTTGGGAATGGAAGCAGTGCGTCATCTTCACCGATGGCGGAAGTTGATGCGATCGATGCGTCGCTCTCGGGCGGAAGCAGCTCCACGTCAGGAATGAATATGAATATGGACATGGATATGAGCTCGGGCAGCTCAACCGTTACGGCAATGTCAGACCCCAACGGCTGGGAAAGGAAGGACGCATTTCTGAACCAGTCTGCTCTGAACGAATATTCGAGATACACAGTGTCATTCCCTCGAAGCAATCTCGAAATCAAAGCCGGGACTGTGATCCCCTGCGTGCTTATATCCGGAATTAACTCGGATTTGCCGGGCGACGCGGTTGGACAGGTCTCTGAGAATGTTTGGGACACGGTGTCCGGGCGTTATTTGTTGATCCCGCGAGGCTCGCGAGTTATCGGCACGTACGACAATCAAGTAACCTACGGGCAAAACCGCGCCTTAATCATCTGGAGCAGAATAATTTTCCCGGACGGCTCGTCGTTACTGCTCGATAACCTCAAAGGCATGGATCAGTCAGGTTACGCGGGCTTGAAAGGACAGGTCAACAAGCACACGGCTTCGCTGATCACATCGGCTTTGCTTGTGTCGCTTATCGGCGCGGGAGTCGAAATCGTAAACAACCATAACAACGACAATAACAATAATAATAACAACAACAATAACCGAAGCGTCGGGAACATATTGTCCGAACGAGTTGCATCTTCGATCGCGGAGGTGCTGTCTCAGATCATTCAGCGCGAAGTCCAACGACAACCAACCATAAAGATAAAGCCAGGCGCAAGGTTCGTGGTGATGGCTCAGCACGATATAATTTTCCCGAGGGTTTGGCGCAGATGAGACGAAGCCAGAAGTTTGCAATTTCGATAATAATTTTAGGGGCGGTTGCGGCCGCTCCTTTTTTAACGGGAGTGG
>JAFSJO010000065.1 GCA_017449415.1 Synergistaceae bacterium | reverse complement strand
TCGTGCGTTGGCGGGCTTGACATTGCCGCAATGACGGGAATTTTTCTTGGCGCGGCGGCGTGTCGCGTTCCTGTCGTCGTTGACGGCGTGATAGCTATCGCGGCGGCGTTGCTTGCGACGAAGCTCGAACCTTTGAGCCGAGATTTCATGATACCGTCGCACATGTCGCTGGAACCCGCCTATTCGAAGGCCGCTGAAGCCATGAAGCTCAAACCATTCCTGACCCTCGGCATGAGGCTCGGCGAAGGCTCAGGCTGTCCGATAGCTATGCAGGTGGTTGCGGACGCTCTCGCGGTGATGAACGACATGAAGACTTTCGGCGAAATTAATTTGGAGTCCGACTACAGAAAGGAGCTGACGCAATGAAATTCACGAAGATGCACGGCTGTCAAAATGATTTTGTCATCGTCAACTGCTTCGATGAGCGCGTCGACAATCCCAGCGAGACGGCCATAAGAGTTTGCGATCGTCGTCAGGGGGTCGGAGCTGACGGGCTGATATTGATCTTGCCGACTGAGGGCGCGGACGCTTTCATGCAGATCTACAACGCCGACGGCTCGAAAGATACGATGTGCGGCAATGGCATACGCTGTGTCGCGAGATACATCTACGATCACGGACTTGTGAGCCGGGACAGGAAAAATTTTTCAATCGACACGCCCGCGGGCTTGAAGCATATCAGCCTCGAAGCCGAGCTAATATCCGTCGACATGGGCGAGCCTGTCATCACAAGCGAACTCCCCGAGGCTATCAACGTCAACGGCAGAGAGCTGAAATTTTTTGGCATCGACACCGGGACACCTCACGCAGTGTTCTTCGTTGAGGACAATCCAGCGCTCGAAAAAATTTTTTCGTGGCCGGCCTCCAAGTTCGCGAGCGAGGGAGCTTACTTTGAAACTCATGAACGATTTCCCGGCCGGGTAACTGCGGACTTCATAGAGACGCTATCACGCGGCGAGGTTAATATGCGAGTGTTTGAACGTGGCTGCGGCGAGACGATGGCATGCGGGACGGGGGCGACTGCTTCGGTGTTCGCGGGGTTCGTTGCTGGGAAGCTGGGTCACGAAGTCCTCGTTCACCTTCGAGGTGGCGATCTGACCGTCAAGGTTGCCGAAGACGATCACTGTTTTCTGATCGGCCCCGCGTTGGAAATTTTTTCCGGAGAGATTTTCTGATATAATATTCGTGAGCAGTCCTTGGTGAGTCCGGGGACTGCTCTTTTTCAACTACTTTTGCAACTACGAAAAGTCCAAAATTTTTCAGACCTCGCAAGCCTCCGAGGAGACACTTCCAAAATTAATTTGACGACTCACGAGCGACCTCTCGCACTCACGACCCTACTCGACCGTAACGCTCTTGGCAAGGTTGCGCGGCTTATCAACGTCGAGCTTCCTCGCGACCGCGACGTAGTACCCCAGAAGCTGAAGCGGAATGACGGCCAAGCTCGCGGCGAAATGTTCGTCGGTCTCGGGAATGTTGAATATGAAGTCGGCTTCCTCCCTCAGAGCCTCGCACCCGCGAGTAGCCACGATCAACAAAAATCCTCCGCGGCTTCGAGCTTCGAGCATGTTGCTGGCGATCTTCTGATAGAGATTTTTCTGCGTCATGATCCCGGCCACCAACATTCCTTTCTCGATGAGGCTGATCGGCCCGTGCTTCATCTCACCTGCGGCGATAGCTTCGGAGTGGAGGTAGCTTATCTCTTTCATCTTCAGGCTCCCTTCCATTGCGACGGCGTAGTCGATGTTGCGCCCAAGATAGAAAGCGTTGCGGGCGTTGGCGAACCTCTGAGCTAATTCTTCGAGCCGCTCCTTCTCGTCTAATATCTCGTCGATCTTCTCGGGGAGCTTCTGGATCTCGCCGATCAATCTTTCGGACTCAGCATCGTCAATCTCGCCTCTGACCTTCGCGAGCTGGACGGCCAACACGTAACACGCAATCAACTGCGCACTGTATGCCTTCGTCGTAGCGACAGCGATCTCCGGGCCGGCCATGGTGTAGAACACGCTGTCAGCTTCGCGGGCTATCGTGCTGCCTACGACGTTGACGATCGCGAGCGTCTTTATGCCGTTCTCTTTGGCGCGTCTCATGGCGGCGAGGGTGTCGGCTGTCTCGCCTGACTGGCTGATGATGATCGCGAGTGCGTCCTTGTCCATCGGCATGGCGCGATAACGAAACTCCGAGGCCAGCTCGATACGTACGGGGATCTTTGCCAAGTCCTCAATGACGTACTGAGCCACAGCCCCGGCATGATACGCAGAGCCGCAAGCGATAATGTAAATCTGAGAAATCTTTTTGATGTTCTCGTCGCTCAGTCCCATGTCTGCGAGGTTGAGCCTGCCCGAGTGATAGACCGAGCCTAATGTGTCCTTGACGGCGCGAGCCTGCTCGTGGATCTCTTTCATCATGAAGTGTTCAAAGCCGCCTTTCTCGGCAGCGTTCATGTCCCACGTAACTTCACTCAGCTCTTTTGGCTTGGCGTAGCCCTCAGTGTCGAAGAAGCGAACGACTCCTTTCTTCAGCTGTACTATTTCCATGTTGTCGAGGTAGTAGACCTGTCGAGTGTCCTGCAAGATCGCCGACACGTCAGACGCGAGGAATGATTCGCCCTTGCCCTGTCCCGCTATGAGAGGCAGATCCTTGCGTGCGCCCCAGACCTCGTTGGGGAAGTCCTTGAATAGCAGCACGAAGCAATACGAGCCTTCGATCTTCTGAATGGCTTTGATGATGGCTTTGAGGGGATTTTTCTCCTGCTTATAATAGAAGTCAATGAGTTTCACGGCAGCTTCGGTGTCGGTCTGCGAATAAAATTTGTATCCGTGTTCAGCGAGCTTGTTCTTGATCTCGCGATAGTTCTCGACGATGCCATTGTGAACAGCCACGACTGACATGTCATCGCTCCAAAGCGGGTGAGCGTTCACGTCCGACGGCTCGCCGTGTGTGGCCCAGCGTGTGTGTCCAATGCCGCACGTCCCGGAGATGCCGCACCCGGATTTGATTCTGTCTTCGAGGACTTTCAAGCGTCCTTTGTTCTTCGCGATCTTGATCTCGCCGCCGTCGAGTACAGCAAGCCCCGCCGAGTCGTAGCCTCGGTACTCGAGCTTCGCAAGGCCGTTCAGCAAGATGTCGCTGGCCTGACGTTCGCCGGTGTAGCCCAATATTCCGCACATGTTATAAACCTCCGTTCGTTGTTCGTTATTTTTATCTCTTAAATTCCCGCTGATATAATACAAGCATTTGGGAATTTTATAAATTAATTATACGGAGGACTTTAGACTTTGTCCCTTAGAAGAGGTCTGATCATTTTCATACTCCTGGCTTTCGGAGTTGGAGCTTTGATAATATTCCGAAGCGTTGACCGCGAGACTGTCCGATCCCTGCTTGCCGCCAACAAGATGAAGCTTCTGCTCGCTCTTCTGGTCGTGTTCGCGGCGTGGGTGTTCGATGCCGGGAGATTTTGCGCGCTTGCTTTCGCGGCTCATGAAAAAGTTTCCTTTCCGTTCGGGGTGGTGCTGACGTGGCTGAACTATTTCGGGAGTGCCGTTACCCCGATGCAGAGCGGCGGAGGTCCCTTTCAAGTTTACGCGCTCTACAAACGCAACATTCCCGTAGGCAAGGGCATAGCCATAACTCTAATGCGAACGATGCTGACGATCTTAATATTGACCTTGGCGGTGCCTATCGCTCTGATGCTCGACCCGGATATCTTGGAGGGAAGTCCGTTCTTGAAAGGGCTGGTCTCATATGTCTTCGTTGTGATATTGGCTACGTGGGCTTTCGTTGCGTTCACGATAGCGAGGCCGGAGCTTATAAAAAAATTATGCCGCGTGATCATAATGTGGCTGCGACGTTTCAACTTCATGAGGTCGCGCCGTCGTGTCATAAAAATTTTTCAGTGGCTCGATCGCGAGATCGACAATTACATTTTGAATTTTAGGCTCGCTTTCAACACCGGCAAGTTGTGGGTGGTTTTGGCGGTCGTCCTCTCGATACTTCACCTGCTGGCACTGTTCAGCGTCCTCCCTGTCCTGATGAGCGCGGTTGGGTTGCCTTTCAGGTATGCTCAGACTATCGCGGTGCAGGCTGTCTTCATGTTCATTCTGTATTTTGTCCCGACCCCGGGCGCGAGCGGCGTTGCTGAGGGTGGCGGAGCGTTGCTCTACTCGATCCTCATGCCCTCGAACATGGCCGGCGTGATGTCGCTGATATGTCGCTTCTTCACGGATTACATTTCGATCTTCATGGGCGTTGTCGTTGTCGTGCGAATGCTTGGCTGGGGCGTGAGCGAAAATCTTCACAAAGGAGCTTCGGTCGAAGATGCGTGAGTGGATCTTTAAGATGCGCGGCGGGCTTTGGACGCTGTTGTTTCTGGTCATTCTCTTCACCGCGAGAGCGACCACACCCACAAGAGTTTCAATCGCGCTCGTGATTATCCTTGCGGGTCAGCTGTGGCGATGTTGGGCGGCGGGCTTCATAGGCTTGTATCGCGGCGAGAACGTCAAGGCTCAGAAGCTCGCAACGAGAGGGCCGTACGCGCTCATGAGGAACCCTTTGTACTTTGGAAATTTTCTGATCGGCTTCGGCTGGGGAGTTATCGCCGGACTTCACGCGGTCGTGATCTTCATCGTGAGCTTCTATCTCCTGTACGACTTGGCGATAATCCCTCACGAGGAAGATTTCCTGCGCTCGAAGTTCGGCTTGGAGTACGAAAGCTACTGCGCGAGGGTCAAGAGATTTCACCCGGCCAGCTTCGACGCTCGCGACCTCAAAGGAGACTTTGACGCAAAAATTTTATTGCGCAGTGAGATCCACACGATGATCTCGACCACAGTCGGGACGGTCATAATAATTCTCGCGTGCGTATTGTGAAGTGCTATACTTGATTGCTTTGAAATTTAATTTTATGAAGGAGGTCTGAGACAATGAACCAAAACGAAGTTCCGAAATCCGAGGCGGACGGCAAGAAAATAAAGAGCAAACAGCCCGAGATTATGATGAGCGAGTTTCTGTCGGCAATCTCCGAGACCGAATACCCGAGCTACATTCTGGAGGCTGTCGGTATCATTCGCGAATGGATGAATGACGCGATCGAGAAGAGCGAAAGCGGGGACTACGCGCCTCGTGATATCTTTGCCGAGATTTTTGGCAACGAATTTGATGACGATGACACAGGGAGCTTTGAAGATCTCTACAAGCGTCTTGGTGCGATAGAAGACTTTGCCGACCTCATACCGAACACGAAGAAAGGCGGGGGAAAGTCGGACGCAATAATAATCAGTCTCGAATCTCCCGACTATGAGAGCGGACTTAGAGCCGCCATCGACTACGCCGCAGTCTTCAACCGGTCGAGCTGCCACAGGGTGTGGATCATCAGCGACTCTTTTACGTTCGGGGAGGTCGTGAGGTTTGTCCCGCACGTTGACGCGCTCGCCGAGCAGGGGATCACGCTGAGATTTTTGCTCGTAACGCCTTGGGGCTGGGTCGAGATGCCGCTGAGTGGCTCATCTATCTCGAAGCAGCAGTTCTTATGGAAGACCGAGGCCCCGGTCAAACGAAGAAGAAAGCAGTAGAGCTTTTCAATCAAACTTAAAACGGAGGTTTTTTCATGGCTTACACTGAAGTAACAAGCAAGAGCTGGTTTCAGCGTCTCGGCG
>JAFSJO010000064.1 GCA_017449415.1 Synergistaceae bacterium | reverse complement strand
TTTCCCGGAAAACGAATTGCTGTGGCGCACGATGCCGCGTTCTCTTTCTACTACCCCGAGAGCCTCGACACACTGCGAGAGCTTGGCGCGGAATTGAGCTTCTTCAGTCCCCTGACCGACGAGAGACTCCCCGAGGCTGACGGCTACATCTTCGGCGGAGGCTTCCCCGAGGTCTTCGCGGCTGAACTTGCGGGCAACGTCTCAATGCTCGAGAGCGTGAGGCAACTCCCCAAAGACAAAAAAATTCTGGCTGAATGCGGCGGCCTCATGTACCTCGCGAGGAGCATCACCGACCTGCGCGGCGAGACTTTCACGATGGCCGGGCTAGTACCGCTCGACACGCTCATGACCTCACGACCCGTCATAGGCTACATGGAAGCGCGAGCCTTGAAAGACAACATCATGTGCGAGGAGGGAGCCTCGATACGCGCCCACGAGTTCCATTACTCACGAGCCGAGCCGGAGCTTCCGAGCCACTCATGCGCCTTCGAGATCACGCGACGACGAACAGGGACAACGCACCTCGGGGGCTTCGCTGGCGAAAATATCTTGGCCTCGTATCTTCACGTGAACTTCTTTGGGAATGTCGAACTCGCGAGACGCTTCTTGACAGCTTCGCTACAATAATTTCATCAAAGGAGGAATGTTTATGAATAAAATACTTTTGGCAGTGTTGGCTATGACGGCTCTGCTCGGGACAGCTTACGCAGCTGAGGCGAAATCGTTGGTCATCGTGTTCTCACGCGCTGACGAGAATTACTCGGTGGGTTACATCGAGAAAGGCAACACGATGATCTTGGCTGAGATGATCGCGAACAAGACCGGCGCGGAGCTCTTTGAGGTCAAGCCGGAGAAGAAATATCCAGCCGACTATGACACTTGCATCGACGTGGCCAAGCGCGAACAGAACCAAAAGGCTCGCCCGGCTATCCTCGAAGACAAGGACATCAGCGGCTACGACACGATATTCTTCGGCTATCCCGTCTGGTGGGGAGATATTCCCATGTGCATGTACACTTTCGTGGAAGCTCACGACTGGAGCGGCAAGAAGATCATTCCGTTCTGCACACACGAGGGCAGCGCAGCCGGACGGACCGAGGGCACCCTCAAACGCACGATGAAAGGCGCGGAGATCCTGAAGCCTCTGGCGATCCGCGGAGCTGTGGCACAGAACAGACGCTCGGAAGCTGACAAGGAGATCTCGGGCTGGCTTAGAAGTCTGGGATTTTAACGGCAACAAAAAAGCGGCCTGATTCGCGAGAGTCAAGCCGCTGAATTTTTAACTACACGTCCAAATTCTTAACCTCGTGCGCGTTGGCGATGATGAACTCGCGGCGCGGCTCAACCTTATCCCCCATCAAGATATCGAAATATTCATCGGCCAAGAAATTATCATCAAGCTCGACTTTCTTCAATATCCTGTTCGCCGGGTTCATGGTCGTGTCCCAAAGCTGCTCGGGGTTCATCTCACCGAGACCCTTGTATCTCTGAACGCTGACCTTCGAGGGATCGGGCGCACTGTCGACGTGCTGACGAAGCTCTCTGTCCGTGTAACAATAATCGACCTTCTTGCCCGCCTGAACGCGATACAACGGAGGCTGAGCCAGATACAAATAACCCTGCGAGAGAAGCTCCGGCATATGACGATAGAAGAACGTCAGCAACAACGTGCTTATGTGCGCTCCGTCAACGTCAGCGTCCGTCATGATGATGATCTTGTGATAGCGGAGCTTCGTCGCGTCGAACTCGTTGCCAATGCCGCAGCCCAGAGCCGTGATGATCGTCTGGATCTCGCGGTTGGCGAGCATCTTATCCATGTGAGCTTTCTCGACGTTGAGAATTTTTCCGCGCAATGGCAAGATAGCTTGGAATGTCCTGTCGCGTCCCTGCTTGGCCGAACCTCCCGCGCTGTCTCCCTCGACGATGTAAAGCTCCGTGTTCTCGGCTTGCTTCGATGAGCAGTCAGCGAGCTTGCCCGGCAAACTCATTCCCGACATTGCGCCCTTCCTCACAAGCTCACGAGCTTTCTTGGCGGCTTCCCTAGCGCGTCGAGCCTTCAGAGCTTTCTCAACGATCGGCTTCACGATCTCCGGCCTGTCCTCGAACGTCGACATTAATCCCTCATAAATGAACGAATCTACCGCGCCTCTGACTTCACTGTTGCCGAGCTTGGTCTTCGTCTGACCCTCGAACTGAGGTTCGCCGAGCCTGACCGACAGCACGCACGTTAGACCCTCTTTAAGGTCGTCGCCGGTTAGATTTTCTTCTTTGTCTTTGAGAGCTTTGAGCGTCCTCGCGGCCTCGTTGATCGCACGCGTCAGAGCTGTTCTCAGTCCCACGAGGTGAGTTCCGCCCTCGATCGTGTGGATCAAATTCGCGTACGTGTAGACATGTTCTTGATAGCCGTCGTTGTACTCGAAGCCGACATCAATTGAAATATTATCGCGGCTGCCTGACAGCACGACGGGATTTTCGAACAGCGGCATTCTGTCGCGGTCGATGTACTTGACGAAAGCTCCGATGCCGCCATTGAAGAGATATTCGCGGCTCTCGCCGGTGCGTTCGTCGTTGACGATGATTTTCAGCCCCGGATTGAGGAACGCAAGCTCCTTGAACCTGCTTTTGAGGGTGTCGAGCGAGTGATGAACGTCTTCGAAAATTTCTTTGTCGGGTCGGTAATCGATCCTCGTGCCGCGCCAATTCGCCGGAAGTCCCTTCGACAGCTCCGTAACAGGCTCGCCGCGCTCGAAGCGTTGAGTTTTCTCGACACCGTCGCGAGCTATCGTAACGACCAGCCACTCAGACAGCGCATTGACGACCGACACACCGACACCGTGAAGTCCGCCCGAGACTTTGTAAGCTCCTTGCCCGAACTTGCCTCCCGCGTGCAGCACCGTCAACACGACCTCGCTAGTTGGCCTGCCGTTGTAAGGGTGAGGGTCTGTCGGGATCCCGCGCCCGTTGTCCTGCACTGAAATGCTCTCGTCCATATGGATCGTGATTTTAATCTCGTCGCAATACCCGGCCATAGCTTCATCGACTGAGTTGTCGACAACTTCGTAGACGAGATGATGAAGTCCCCGCGTGCTTGTGTCGCCGATGTACATTCCCGGACGCTTGCGCACGGCTTCGAGACCTTCAAGAACTTTTATGCTTTCTGCTCCGTAATTCTCTGATGAGTTTTTGATGTTGTCCATAAAAAAAATTTTTTTGCTCCTTCGATTTTCTTCTCACAAAATTATAGCAAAGAGGGGGACGCGAGAATGATTTTTTTATTTTTGGAAGTCGCTCCGTCGAGGTCGATGAGGTCTAAAGGAAAGAGAGATTTTTGTAGTTGCAAATGTAGTTGAAAAAGACAGTCCCTCGGGTCTCGAGGAACTGTCTCTCATATTGGTGTCGTATTATATCATTTTAGCGAGACGTTCGTCAAATATATTTCGGCTCGTAAGTCCGTTGGTCGCTCCGACAGCTTCGATAGCGATCGAGGCCGCGCAGTTCGCCATCTTCGCACACTCAGCGAGCGATTTGCCCTCGAGCAGGCCGCTGATGAAGCCGGACGCAAAATTATCGCCAGCTCCGGTGGTGTCGATGCACTTCGCGCCGTTGTAGATCCCGACGATGAAGCTCTCGCGTGAATTTTTGACCAGACAGCCGCGCTTGCCGATCTTCAAGATTACATTCTTGACTCCCAAGTCGAGCAAAGCTCCGGCGATGTCCTCAGGCTCGTCGCGACCTGTCAGAATTTTTCCCTCGTCGAAGTTCGGGAAGAAGTAGTCGATGTACTTCAAAGCTCCCGCGACATCGTTCAGGGTCTCACCGCGCTTGGCCGCGACCATGTCCGCACATATCAACATGCCTTGACTCTTCGCGCGCTCGAAGAGCTTTATCATGAATGGCTCTTTGAGTTCGGGACTGTTGAAGACGCTCGCGTATGAAAGGATTTTCGCGCCACTCACGGCTTCCATGTCGACATCGTCGGGCGAGAACGTCCACAAGCTCCCGCTCCTGTTGTTGATGAAAGTCCGTTCGCCGTCCTCCCAGATCAAGCCGATATTAATCGCCGTGGTCTTGCTTGCGTCGCGCCTTATGAAGTCCGTGGCGATCCCGTTGGCTTCGCAGTGCGAGAGGATCACATTCGCGGCTGCGTCGTCGCCGATACAGCTCACGAGCCTGACGCTGTGCCCCATGCGCGTGATGATCGTGGCCTCGTTGAGAGCGTCCCCGCCGACCGTCCAGACCATTCTCTCAGCCGGATACGACGCAACGTCGATGATATTGCGCTTGACGGGGTAGACCTGCAGGTCAGTGATCGCCGCGCCGACTATGATTACTTCGGGTGTCATCTTAGCCCAACTCTTCGGCCATTGCGCGGATCGTCGCAACGTCTTCGGGGGTCATGTCGATCTCCGTTGAACGAACGTTCGCGCTGATCTGGTCGGCTGTCGTTGAACCGCTGAGCAGGATAACTTTCTCGTCCTGCGCCAAAATCCACGCCATGCTGATATCCGCGACAGTGCAGTTATATTTCTCGGCGAAAGGCTTCAAGTTGTCGATGAAGTCAAAGACTTTCGGGAGGTTCTCCGGCTGGAACCACTTCTTCGGGATCTGCGCTCCGACGGGCTTGTAATCTCTCGGGAATGTCCCGCTCAACAGTCCCATCTCGAGAGGCGAGTAAGCCTGCAACGAAATTCCATGAGCTTTGCACACGGGCAACAGTTCAGCTTCGACGGCTCTGTCGAGGACGGAATATTTCGCCTGAACGATATCGAGGCTTCCATACTTGATATACTCCTCGACCTGAGCGGGCGAGACATTGGCGGCTCCGATAGCTTTGATTTTCCCGGCGGCTTTCAGCTCGTTCAACACTTCCATAGTCTCAGATATTGGCGTGTAATACGGCTCGACCGACTGCCAGTGAGACATATAGACATCAACGTAATCGACCCCGAGGCGTTCGAGCGACTTATCAATCTCATCGAGGATCGACTCGCGGGACAAATTCCAATAGAGCTGGCGGCCGTTGACCTTGTTGAACAGCGAGCCTTCGCGATCCCAAACGACTCCGAACTTCGTGATGATTACGACCTTGTCGCGATCCATGCCTTTGAGGGCTTGGCCTAAGATCCTTTCGCTGTTGCCGAAGTTGTAGCCGGGCGCGGTGTCGATTAAGTTCACGCCCAACTCGGGAGCTTTGCGAATGGTCGCGATGCTCTGTTCGAGGTCTTTATCTCCGCCCCATGCCGAGCCGCCGCCGATCGCCCACGTCCCCAGCCCCATGCGTGATACGGGCTTGTCTAACGTTCCGATCTTGATAGTTTTCATTCCTAACTCCTCACTCCTAACCCCTAACTAACCTACGCCTTGCCGTCTGAACCGAAGAGAATGATCTTCTCGCTGGCTCTCTTCTTGACTGCGGCACGGACAGCGCGCTCGAGTTCAAGGAATGTCGCGTTGGCGTTCTCTCTCACAGCGTCCATAGCTGCCTGGCAAAGCTCGGTGTGAATGTTGATCTTCGTGATGCCGAGCCTGATCGCGTGGCGAATGTCATCATCGCCGATGCCCGAAGCTCCGTGAAGAACCAACGGAACGCTGACAGCGTCGCGGACTTTCTCAACGACCTCGAAATTTAATTTCGGCTCCGAGGTGTAAACTCCGTGCTGATTGCCGATAGCCACGGCGAGGGAGTCGCAGCCTGTCCTTGCAACAAACTCAGCGGCCTGCGAAGGGTCAGTGTATTTGTAGCTCGCCAACGCCTCTTCGTAGACTGTCTCATTGCCGACATGTCCAAGCTCAGCTTCAACGGGGATCCCGAGCGGGTGGAAGTAATCAACGACCTCTTTCGTGAGCCTGATGTTCTCCTCGAGGTCAAAGGCTGACGCGTCGCGCATGACGGAGTTCATTCCATGCTCGTAAGCGTTCTTGACGATGTCGAGGCTGCGGCCGTGATCCCAGTGAGTGATCGTCGGGACGGTGGCTTTCTTGGCCATGGACTCCATCATCCAGCAGAAGTCCTCGAATACGGTGTTGCCGACGAAGCCTGAGCCGAACGAAATGATGACCGGCGAACGAAGCTCCTCAGCCGCGTCCATAGCTCCCATTAACATCTCCGCGTTCCATACGTTGAAGTGCGGCACAGCGTAGTGCTTCTCTTTTGCGTCATTTTCCCAGTAACGAATATCAGCTAACATTTACATTTCCTCCTTTGTTTGTGTAGGTGATAGTCTTTAACTCCTACCTCCTACCTCCTAACTCCTAACTGACTTTTATAACGCTCTTGATGATCTCGGCCTTGCGGCTGATCGACTCCTCAAAAGCTCGCTGAACGTCTTCATAATTATATACGTCAGTAACCATTGACTTAACGTCAAAGCGGCCTGATGAGATTGCCTCGATGGTCATGGGGAAGTTGTTCGCGTATCTGAAGACGGTTTGAATTTTGACCTCGCGATTGATCTTCAAGAAGTTCACGGGTGTGTCTCCGGGTATCGTCCCGACGATCATGATCCTCCCGCCGCGAATGACGAGGCTCGTGGTCTGTGCGGCTGTGATTGGGTTGCCCGCCGTCTCGAACACGACATCGAAAGAATTTTGATCATCTTTCAGCGCGTCTTTGTCCTTACCATTCACGACCCTCGAAGCTCCGAGCTTCTTTGCGAAGTCGAGACGCTTGTCTATAACGTCGCTGACGGTGATGTCGACAGCTCCCATAGCCTTGCACGCCTGCAATGTCATGAGACCGATACAGCCAGCTCCGAGAATGATAATCTTCTTGCCGGGCTTGATGTCAGCTTCCATGGCCGCATGAACTCCAACCGCCGCAGGTTCGACTAACGCGCCCTCGAACGTCGTCATGTTGTCCGGCAGCTTGTAAGTGAAGGCTTCGGGGTGGTTGATGTAGTTCGTCAACGCTCCGCGATAGTTCGGCTGTGTCGCGAGGAAGTCAACGTCCGGGCAAATGTTGTAATGACCGCTCAGGCAATAGCGACAATGACCGCAAGGGACGCCCGGCTCAATGCAGACGCGATCTCCGACCTTGAAGTTCTTGACCTTCGAGCCGACCTCGACGATCGTACCGGCGCATTCATGACCGAGTCCGATCTTCTGATTGGGATCCTTGGGCGGAATGAATGGCCCGTTGGCGAAGCCGTGAATGTCAGAGCCACACATGCCGACATACTCGACTTTCAACAGAACTTCGTCATCTTTTGGGACAGGCACGGGCGCGTCTTTGATTTCCATTTTGCCCGGCGTGATAAGAATTGCTTCGGTGTTCTTCAATTTCATTTTCTCCTGTTTTAGAAAAGGAGCGGGAGCCGGGAATTTTTTCACTCCTAACTCCTCACCCCTAACTCCTAACTCTTACGCGTTGTACTTCGCCAGATCGAGCGCGTTCTCTTTCTTACAGACGATGACGTTAGTAGCCGCGTCGCCGATGACGTTCAGCGTGATGACCGCCATACCGGGCAGATAGTTCATGGCAAGGACGAGCGAGTAACCGATCAAGCAAAGCTCGCTGCTCATTCCCAAGCCGGTCATGACTACGTAGACCATCGTCGTGCCTGCAACCGGGATAGCCGGGGTTCCAACCGCCGTGCAGATTGACAGGGAAGCCGCAAGGCACAACGTAGCGGGCGTAACATCAAGTCCGGCAGCCGTTCCAATGAACGTAACCGCGATCATGTGCATAGCTGTCGTTCCGTTCATGTTGATGGTCATTCCCGTAGGAAGAACGAAGCTCGTGATCTCTTCGGAACAGCCAAGTTCGTCGATACAAGTCCTCGTGTTGAGAGGCAGCGTGGCGGCTGATGAGTTCGTCGCGGCGGCGAACAATCCAATCTTCGCTGACTTACGAAGGAACGGGAAAGGATTTAATCCGGTCGTGAGAGCGATACCGATCGGGTAGATCGTGGCGACGAGGCCAAGGCTGACGATGATCGTCGTGGCGATCCATACGAGGGTCGGCGCAATGTATTCAATTCCGTACACGGCAAGCGCGCGGGTGATCATGCAGAAGATCGCTATCGGGGCTGTCTTGTTGATGAGGAAGTTCAAGAACATCTGAACGACTTCGTTGAGGTTGTCAATGACATCTTTCAGGGGCTTCGCTCTCTCGCCCATAACCGCCATGCAGAGGCCAAGCACGACAGCGAACACAACGACCGAAAGAATTGCGTTGTTGGTGCTCATCGCGCTCATGAGGTTCGAGGGCACGGAGTTGACGACCGTAACCAGCGGGTTGTAGCCTTCCATGGTCGCAAGGTTGACGGCCTGACCCGAGGGCAGCGTAACGTTGAACCAACCCATCGTCTTGACGAAATACGCGCAAGCTCCGGCCAAGGCTGCCGCAACGACGTAGAACGAAAGATACGTGATGAAAGTTCTCGCGGCGATGCTTCCAAGTCTCTTGGGATCAGCGAGACTGCAAAGAGCAAGGCTCAGCGACGTAATGACCAACGGAACGATCATCATCTGAAGGCCGCGCATGAAGAGCTGACCAACGATGTAGAACAGTCCCAGACCCTGAAGCGATTTTGTCTGTGTGATGTCCTGGAACAAGAGTGCCTCAACGAATTTCCAAATTCCTTCGCCCGACGTGCCTTTGAGTGTCGCCTTCAGGTAAAGGCAAATGAACCCGACCACGAAGCCCATAGCGACGGCTATGAACATGCGCCTGACGATTGAAGACTGCTGTTTCTCTGCCATAATTACATCTTCCCTTCCGAATTAGTCATCATAATCATAAGTGAAAATAACTTTTACTGCCTCTTTGTTCGCCATTGCCTCGAAGCCCTCCTGCCAATGCGACAGACCCATACGGTGCGTGATCATCGGCTTGACTTTGATCTGACCGGAGGCAAGGAGCCTGATAGCGTTGCGCCACGATGTCGAGTCGTAGGCCATGTGTCCGATGATGCTCTTGTTCCACGAGGTGATGTCGTTGATTGAGAACTCGAGGGGCTTGAAGCCCATTCCGACTCTCACGACCTCGCCGTTGGGTCTGAGCATCTCAATAGCCTGCTTCAACGCGATATTCGCACCCGAACATTCGACAACGAGTCCGAGGTTGTCGCGTCCGCAGATCTCCGTGCAGCGAGCCACGACATCTTCAGCTGAACCGTTGACGCAGTGGGTCGCGCCGAGTTCCTTGGCGATTGCGAACCTCTTCTTCTTGTCCTCTTCAAGCCCAACCATGACGATATTCACCGCGCCCATGATCTTCGCGATCTGGAGCGAGAACAGACCAAGCGGCCCCGTGCCGAACACTACGACATCTTGACCGGGCAACAGGCTCGACTGCTGAGCGACGGCTTTGTAAGCGTTGCAAATTGGATCAAGGACTGCGGCCTCTTCATAGTCAACTCCCTCAGGGATCTCCCAGATCGCGTGCTTGTGGATCCTGAGGATCTCGCCGGGAACGAGGCAATACTTCGAGAAGCCGCCGCCCCACGTGTTGTTGTCGAGTCCGAGGTTGACTTTATGCTCGCAGCAAAGGAAGTCTCCCTGTTCGCAAGCCGGGCAGACCCCGCAGACGTGTGCGCTGTTGTCCGACACGACCCGCTGACCGACTTTCCAGTCCGTAACTTTTTCGCCGACCTCGACGATGTCGCCCGCGAACTCGTGTCCCCTGATCGAGTTGAACTCGTCGGAGCCGTTGTCGACTTTCCAGTGTTTCATGTCTGCACCGCAGATAGCCGCCGCTCTGATCTTGATGATCAAATCTTCCGGGCCGCACTTCGGTTCAGGTACATCAATCATGCGATAACCGCCAAACGCCTTACCATACCTTGCCAATGCTTTCATGGCCTGTTGGCCTCCTTATTAGAGTAAATTTTTTGTTATTAAGTTTTTTGGAGTTGAGAAGATTGTACACAAAAAATTTTTTGAAGTCAACAAGAAATTTTTATTTTGCTCAAAAAATTTATCGTTTACAAAAAAATTATTTGCTGATATCATTCACGTAATTTCAAAATCCACTTATGAAAAATTTTTATTAGGAGGCGCTTCACTTGGAACATTTCCTTTTTGATGACGCATTGCTGAAGGAAATTCGCGAGAAGTTTTATTATGTTGAGAAAGATCACACCGGCAAGAAGAGATTATTCTTCGAGAACTCCGGCGGCTCATTGAGGCTCAAAGCGGCGGTAGAGGCCAAGGCCAAAATGGAAGAGATCCCGGACTGCCCGGAGCGCACGAACAACATCGCGGAGTTTTTGCAGGCAACGAAACAGAAAGCCCTCACGGATCTTCGCGAGATCGTTTTCGGAGCTAAAGGCGGCTCAATCGTCTGTGAGCTTACGGCCTCGCAGGTTATGTTCCGAATCGTCCGCGCAATCGTCGAGAACGTCCCCGGCACGAACGTTATCACGACATCGGTCGAACACCCCTCGGCTCACGACGCGGCTCAGACTTTCGCAATGAGGACGGGCAAGGAGTTCCGTGTGGCCATGGGCAACCCCAAGACCGGCGGAGTCGATATTGATGAGATCCTGCGACACGTCGACAAGGATACTTGCCTCCTCAGCGTCATGAGCGCGTCCAACGTCTCCGGCTACCTGTTCGACATCAAGACGATCGTTAAGGAAGCTCGGAAGATCAAGCCCGATCTCTTCATCATCACCGACGGCGTTCAGCATCTTCCTCACAGCTCATTCAGCGCAGAAGAGACGGGAGTCGACGCTGTGAACTTCGCGCCCTACAAGGCGTTCGGGATCAGAGGCTGCGGCTACGGCTGGGTGTCCGACAGGGTCGCGACATTGCCACACGACAAGCTGCTCGGAAAAGTCCCGGAGGAGTGGGAGCTTGGAACATTCCCGCACCCGAATTTCGCCGCAATCAGCGCAGTTGTCGATTATGTGTGCTGGGTCGGCTCGCACTTCACAAGCTCGACGGACAGGAAAGAATTATATTTCGCGGGCAGGGACAAGATACACGCTCACGAGCACGCGCTTTGGGTTCGCATGATGGACGGCACCGACAAAGTCCCCGGACTCAGAAAGCAAGAGGGCGTTGACGTGTTCCTCGACTCGTCGAACGACACCGACAGAGATTTCATTGCCGCCGTTGGCATTAAGGGCATGGATATGGCGAGCGCGGCTCGGGAATATTACAAACGCGGAGTTACGGTCTTCGAGCGCGTCAACACGAGTCTCTACTCGAAGAGGATACTTGAGTCCCTCGGCATCACCGGCTGCATAAGGGTCTCGCCGCTGCATTGCCACACGGTTGACGAGATCGACGAGTTCCTGAAGATCACGCAGGAGATCGTGGCGGATCAGAGACTTGCGGCGAAGTAACGCAATGAACGCGAACGGTAAGAATGAGGCGTTGAGGAAAGATAACTCCTCACTCCTCACTCCTAACTCCTCACTAATCAAGCCTGCAGGGGACTCGGCACTTGCTGTGGAGTTTGAGAACGAGATCAGTATCGAGGTCAACTCGAAAGTCCAGGCTCTGATGAAAGCGTTGGAGGCTCGGCGTGCGCAGACCCCCGGGCTTCTGGAGCTTGTGCCCTCGTATCGGACGCTGTTGGTGCATTACGACGCGCTGAGGGTCGACCTTGACGGCCTCGAAAGGCTCATCAATGACTGCGTGAGCAGCCTCGACATCTCAGCAAGCTCCGACGCTCTAGTAACAGAGATCCCGGTCTTGTACGAGCCGGGCGAATATGCCGAAGACCTCGAAGAGATCGCGAGGATCGAGGGCAAATCCGTCGACGAGGTCATTAAAATTCACAGCCAGAGCCTCTATTATGTTTATATGTTGGGCTTTGCGCCCGGCCACCCTTACGCAGCGAGGTTTGAAAATCCGTTCTCGTTCAAGAGGCGCGACACCCCGAGGGTCAGGATCAACGCCGGGAGCATCGTCGTGCAGCTTGGGCTCAGCGACATCATTCCGTTT
>JAFSJO010000063.1 GCA_017449415.1 Synergistaceae bacterium | reverse complement strand
GAACGAGGAGTGAGGAATGTTGTCTTTCACTCCTACCTCCTAACTCCTAACTCCTCACTTTATTTAACCGAATACGAGTGAAACCGGGTACTCTATTATCTGTGGGAACAGTATAAATATTACCAAAGAAACCGCGATTAACAAAATCCACGGGATCGACGCCTTGATGATCTTCTCCAGCGGCAGCCCCGTAACATTCTCAGCCGCGTATAGACACACTCCGACCGGCGGGGTGATAAGTCCGAACGAAAGAGTTATGACCAGGAACACAACGAAGAACAGCGGCGAGACACCCACAGCCTGAACGGCCGGAAGCAAAATCGGAACAAGAATGAATATAGCCGCCGTCGCGTCCATGAACATTCCTACGACAATCAAGAACGCATAGAGCACGAGCAGGATCACTATCCTGTTGTCGGAGATCCCGCCGATCATCTCAGCGACCCTCGTCGGCAGTCCGTCGATCTCAAACAGAACCGAAGCCGGCTTGGCCGCGATAGCCACGAACAAAATCGTGCCGGTCGAACGCGCGTTCTTCACGACGATGCGAGGAATGTCGCTCCACTTCAAATTCTTGAACACGTAGATCGACACGAAACACGTATACACGACCGCGATAGCCGCGCCCTCCGTCGGAGTGTAGACTCCCGTGTAGACACCTCCCAGAAGAATAACGGGGGTCAGCAACGCCGGGATAGCTCTCCTGAAAGCTCTGCCGAGTTTGGGACGCTCAAAAGGCGTTCTGTCTCCGATGTTATGCGCCCTGCAATAGAAATAGTTGTAGCCCATGAAGATGAGGCCGATTATGATTCCGGGAATGAACCCCGCGAGGAGCGCCTGACCGATCGAGACGTTGCCCGTCGCAGCGGCGTTGATCATGAGGATACTCGGCGGAATGACCGAAGCCAACATCGAGCCTGACAAGTTTATGGCCGTGGCGTAGTCTTTCGGATAGCCTTTCTTTTCGAGCGCGTTGATGCTCATCTTGCCGATTGACGCGATAGCCGCAACCGACGAGCCGCTCATTCCCGCGAACAGCATGTTGACGACGACAGAGACATGACCCAAGCCGCCGTATATCCAGCCGACCAAGGCTTCGGACAAGTCGTAGATCCTGTCAGCTATGCCGCCCTCGTCCATCAATGAGCCGCACAGAATGAACAGAGGCACCGCGACCATTATGAAAGAGTTCATGGCCGTGAACATCGACTGAGCCGCCATGCTCAAAGGAAGCTCCGTCATTGTTACCATGGCGATGACCGAGGCCGCTCCGAGCGACACGGCAATAGGGACACCCAAGAACATTAAAATAAGAAATATTGCAATTAAAACCCAACTCATGATCGATTACCCCTCATTCGCTAATGCTTTCTGCTTCTCTGCTTCTTTATCGCCGATCGCGACTCTGTCGTGGAACTCGAGGAAATTTTGAAGCGTCCCGATAATTCCAAGCACCGCGCCTATAGGCTGACAAATTCCGATTATCCACATGGGTATTAAAAGAGCCGTGCCCATCTCTTCCCAGTCGATCTGCTGCTGAACGACCTCCCAGCCGTACACGAGCATGATGACGAAGAACGCTATGACTATGACGGCGTATAAAATTTCGCTGAACTTCTTCAACCACGCCGGCCCCATCTGCAGGAACAGAGTAACGCGCGAGGACTCGCACTTGCTGAAGCCCGCCGCGAGAGCTACGAACATCATCCACAAGAACAGATAGCGCGAAGACTCTTCAGTCCAAGGGAACGGGTGGCCGATAATGCGCCCAATGATCTGGATCATGATGACGGCGACCATTCCAATGACGAGAATGGCGAGGACGATATCCTCCAGCCAGTTGACTATATCGAAAAAAACAGACAGCTTGGATTTTGTGCGTTCCATTGTTTTTCTCTCTTTCTTTTACGGATTAGATGAGGGGTTAGAAACGAGGAATTAGGCGAGAAACAAAAAGGGATCAGGAACGACAGTCCCCAATCCCTACATAAAGTCCTAATTCCTTCCGGTGAAGGCCGCTGTTGCGTCGAAAAGTTTGTTGTCTTTGATAAGCTCTTTGAATTTCTCGTAGCAGGATTTTGAAACGTCGATGAATTTCTTCTGCGCTTCAGCCGAAACGGGGTTGGAGACCATGCCGTTGTCTTCGAGGGTCTTCAACGCGACTTTATCCTGGTCAGCCATCATGTCAACATTCCACTGCTGAACTTCGGCTCCGGCCTTCTCGATCGCGGCCTGCTGCTTCTCGTCAAGTCCTTTGAAGACTCTGGAGTTGATGCCGACCACCCAAGCGTCAGCCATGTGGTTGGTGAAGGAGACGTATTTCTGAACCTCATAGAACTTGTTCGAGTAAGGAACGTCGATCGGGTTCTCCTGACCGTCGAGGGTGTTGAGCTGGAGAGCGTTGTAAACTTCCGAGAAGTTCATCGGGGTCGTAACAGCTCCGCAAGCCGTGAAGAACTCAACATAGAGCGAGTTGTTCGGGACTCTCAGAACGATGCCTTTGAGGTCGTCAGGCTCGGTGATCGGGCGTTTCGAGTTCGTAACCTCTCTGAATGAACGAGTCCACTTGCCTACGACGGTGATGCCCATTCTATTGACTCTGTTGAAAAGCTCCGTGGCGATGTCGCTGTTGAGGTACTGAAGCAGCTGAGCCTGATCGTCGAACATGTAAGGAACGGAGATGACGTTGAAGCCGGGGACGAAGCTGGCATAGACGCTCGAAGCAAGAATGAGCATCTGGAGGGAGCCTGCGCCAAGCTGCTTGATCCCTGCCGCAGTGTCTCCACCGTAGAGCGATCCGTTAGCCGAGATGTTGAACTCCAAAGTTCCATCGGAGTATTCGGTTGCACGCTTCGCGAACTCTTCAGCCGCCGCGTAGATATACGAGGTCGTGGGGTCAGGAACGGAGATCGTGATCTTCTTCGCCGCAGCCGAGGCCGCGAATGCCATTGTGAATACCAACGAGACCGCCAACAAAACTGCTAAAAACTTTTTCATATTGATTTTTTGCTCCTTTGCAATTTAATTTACACTGAACTTGAACAAATCTTTCAACGCCGGATAGAGCCGCAAGTAAGTCTGGTAGCGTTTGTCGTAGACCTCATCGAAGTCATGACGCGCTTTGAACTCGTGGAAGACTTTCTTGTCGACCTTTTCTGACGCTTCGTGAATGTTCGTGAAGACTCCCGCGCCGACTCCCGCAATGAGAGCCGCTCCGACGGGTGCCATGTCATTCATATCGAGGACTTTAATATCCCGTCCTGTGATATCCGCCTTAATCTGCGCCCATACTCTGCTCTTCGCGCCGCCGCCGATTGACGAGAAGCGCGTGATCTTGTTGCCCGTAACTCGCTCGGCTATCTCGCACATCTGACGCAAGCCGTAGCCGCAACCCTCAAGCACAGCTCTATTCATGTCCCTGCGAGTGGTCTTCAACGAAATTCCGAAGAAGACTCCGCGCGCGTAAGGATCCCAGATTGGACTGCGCTCGCCCAACATGTAAGGCAGGAACACAACTCCGTTGCAGCCCGGGACAGCCATTGAGGCATCGTGGTTCATGTAGTTGAAGGCTTCGCCGATAGTGCCCGTGATGTCTTTGAGCTGGCTGTAGAACTGTCGCAGGAACCACTCATTCGCCGCTCCGGTGAACGACATTGCGCCTTGATAGATCCACGTGTCGGGGACAACATGACAGCGATTTATGAACCCTCTGTCAAACGCGGGCTTATCGACGCAGACCGTCAACACGTCCGTAGTTCCGACAGACTCGCAAACGTCTCCGGCTTTCGTTACTCCGGCTACGAGAGTGGCGCACGGCGTGTCAGCTCCTCCGATTGCGATTGGGATCCCACTGGGGATTCCTAGCCCGATTAAGTCCATGTCCACAAGCTCACCGACCACGTCAGTAGAGTTATGAAGAGGCGGGAGCTTCGCGAAGTCGATGCCGATCTTCTCGCAAAGAAATTCCGACCACGTGCGCTCGGCTTGGGTCTTGCCTGTCGTGTTGAATAAGTTCGAGTATGAAGCGTTGGAGTAATCTATCGCGAACTCGCCGGTCATCTTGTTGGCCAAGAACGTATTCAAGTGCCCGAAATATTTCGTCTTCGCGTACTCGTCGGGCATGTTGCGCTTGATCCAGAGCATCGACGACCCCGAAAAGGCTCCGGCCATTGAACCGTTAGCCGTAAGCTCGAAAAGCTTCTCAGCTCCGACGGCATTCAGGATTATTTCGGCCTCTTCGGTGCTTCTTCGATCCGAATAGATTATGGGGTTTACGATTACTTCGCCGTTTTCTCCCAAAGCAACAAGTCCGGGACACAACGACGAAATGCTGATGCCGCTCACGCGGGAGAGGTCTATGCCGTGCCTGTCCCTGAGTGAGACAACACACGACACAAAGGCCTCCCACATGCTTTGAGCGTCGATCTGGACTGACTGCTGATCGGGAGTGATGAGCCTGTATTTGCTGTTGGCAAGCCCCAATAACCTCGCGTCTTCGTCGATTATCGCGGCTTTCAGGCTTGTGGTGCCGACATCAACTCCTAATAAATACCTGCTCATTGAAAAATTCTCTTGCCTCTTATTTAAGAACGGCGTAATCCTCGTAGTTCTTCTCGTTCATGACGGTCTTGTAAAGCTCCATGCACTCCTTCGCGCTGTACTTCTTGTGGATCAAGCGTCTCAGAGCAATGACCAGAGCTGTTACGTCCGGCGCGTCCCAAACCCAGCGGCCCATCGTTACGCCGCCGCAGCCCGCGTCAAGAGCGTCTCTCGTCATCTTCATGTAGTAGTCGAGAAGAGCGTCGCCCTCGAGTCCGGCAGGAGTGTCGCCGCCCTGAATAACGACTCTGAACGATGACGGAACGCACGCAATGACCTTCGCCATGCTGTCAGGGTCGCCCGTGTAGGTCGTCTTTACAACGTCCATTCCAAGCTCGCAAGCACTTCTGACGCAGTAGGCAATGTTCTCCCACGCGGCTCTCTTGTCCTTGGGAACGCTCTCGCCCTTCGGATAGACG
>JAFSJO010000062.1 GCA_017449415.1 Synergistaceae bacterium | reverse complement strand
TTCCGGGCGTTGAGATCTTCCACGCAGGGACGAAGCGCGAGGGCAACAAATATTTCACGTCCGGCGGAAGAGTTTTGGCCGTTACCGCTGTCGCTGAAAATTTCACGTCGGCGCGAGAGAAAGCTTACGAGGCCGTCAAGCTCATCAGCTTCGAGGGCATGAGATACAGAACAGACATCGGAGGAGGACATTAACATGGGACAGATTCAAATCATCGTCGAGGGCATGACCGCCAGCGGCAAATCCACAATCGTAAATTTATTGTCAGAACGGCTTGGCTTCAAGATAATGCCGGAGGAGTTTCGCGACCCGCTGGACTTGTTGAGCCGCTTTCACCACGACCCGCGCTGGGCGTTCCCTATGCAGCTGAACTTCCTCGTTACGCGCTTCGGCCAGTATCTTTGCGCCTCCGAGGAGAGCGATTACATACTCGACCGCAGCATATTCGGCGACAAGGTCTACGCGATGCTCTATTATCGCAATGGCTATTTCAAGGACAGCCAGCTCGGTTGTTACTTGACGCTCTACGACTCGCTGCTGCGCTACGTCAAGAAGCCGAAACTTTTGATCGTCGTGAAGTGTCCGTTCGAGGAGATCATGCGGCGCATTCACTCTCGCGGGCGACAGGACGAGATCGACGCGGGCGAAGAGTATTGGCGAAGCCTCTATGACGCTTACGTGCCGTTCTTGGATTTCGTGAAGTCAGAGATCGGCGGCGAGCTGAACTATCTCGAACTTGATCTCTCCGACCCGAAATTCATCGAGACCCCGGCGATGATTGATAAGTTTCTCGACGATGTCAAAAAATTTTTCCCAGAAAAAAATTTTGAATGATGATGAAAGTTCGCGACTTACTGAATTACATTGACACTTTCGCGCCGTTCGCGTTGGCTGAGGAGTGGGACAACTCCGGGCTGATGGTCGGGAGCTTCGATGCTGAGGTCGGACGTGTCGCGATATGCCTTGACGCTGTGCCCGAGGCCGTCATCAAGGCGAGCGAAGATCACTGCGAAGTCCTCTTGTGTCATCACCCGCTGATATTCAGAGCTTTGAAGAAGATCAACATCGACACCGAAACAGGCCGAACGATCTGCGAAGCTCTGACCCGCGGGGTGAACATCATCGCCGCCCACACGAATTGGGACAAGGCCGACGAGGGAGTGAACGCGACACTTTCGGAGCTTCTTGGCCTCGTTGAGACAAAGCCGCTCGGGGACTTCGGAGTTATTGGCAAGCTTGACGAAGCTGTCGAGACAGAAAAATTTCTTGACCGCGTGAAAACTTCGTGGGGGCTTTCGCGCTTGGATTTCTATTCGGAGGCTGTGTCCCGGAAGATTTCGCGCGTTGCGTTGTGCGGAGGAGCCGGGGCGGAGTTCTGGAGCGCGGCGAAGCTTCACAATGCCGACATGTACATCACCGCCGACATGAAGTATCACGAACTCATCGACGCAACACACGCGGGACTTGCGATAGCTCTATGTGAACATGGTGAGATGGAACGAGCTTCGCTCTCGAAACTCGCGGAGAAGATTTCGGCTTGCGGGGTCGAGGCGACTTTGCTGAACGTCAAGGCTCTAGTTCAGCCGATGAGATTATGATGAAAGGAGGGATTTCGCATGGATAAAATATTTTTCACAATCGCCGGAACGAAACATCATCACGGACGAGACTTTTTCGAGCCTCACATGACCGTGAAACTCGTCAAGGAACCTGACAACGAGTACGACAGGGAAGCTATCCGCGTCGAGCTGGAGGGTCTTGGCCTTGTCGGCTACGTGGCGAACAGTCCCTATACTGTGGTAGGCGAAAGCTACAGCGCTGGCCGTCTTTATGACAAGATAGGCGACACTGCCGAAGGGACTGTGCTCTATGTCCTGCCCGAGGGGATCGTCTGCTACGTGAAGCTATAATCACAACTCTAACGCGAACTCCGCGACCAGCGGCACATGATCCGAGGGCTTCTCCCACTGCCGCGGCCTCACGTCGGGGTAACACTTCAAGGCTGAGCGCGAAAGTCTTTCAGACGCTAACATATGGTCGATCCGCCAGCCTATCTTTCTTTCTACGGCATCTCGGACGCGATAATCAAAGAACGTGAACACGCCGGGATCTCCATTCAACATTCTCAGAACGTCGACGAGGTTTTTTCTTGTCTCGTTGAAGACCTCGCGGATCTCATCACAGAAACATACATGATCTCTCTTGCTGTTCGGGCTTGTAACGTCGATGTCTTCGGGCGCGACGTTGAGGTCTCCGAGCCACAAAAAATTTTTGTCTCTCTCGGCTTCGATTATGTTCCTGACGCGGGCAAAAAATTTCTTCTTGACTTCAAAGTCCGGGTGTTCGATCGACTTCCCCTGAGGTACGTAAGTGTTGAGGATCGTAAGCTCGCCATGTCGAAGCCTCATGACCCTGGTGTCGAAGTCATCTTCCTCGCCGTCGTTGAAGCCGAAGCTGACGCTGATGTCGCTGATGGATCTCTTGACGAGAGCCGCGACACCGTTGTAGCTCTTCTGACCGTGATAGAAGCTCTCATAGCCAAGCGAGTCAAAAAAATCTTTTGGGAAAAATTCGTCCCGGGTCTTCGTCTCCTGCATGAAAAGGAAATCCGGCTTGGCCTCACTCAGCCATCGCTCTAAGACATGAAGACGCGAGCGCACAGAGTTGACATTGAAGGTCGCGATGAGCATAAAATCTCTCCTGTTTCGTAAAAGTTCACGGAGATTATATAATATCTCTCACAAAGGACATGAACATGAAAGCAGAAATCAATCTCAACAACAAGAATATTCTCGTTACAGGCTCGCCCGGCTTCATTGGGGCTAACCTCGTCATTCGGCTTCTGTCGGAGCTTTCGGGCGGTCGCGTGGTCAGCGTCGACAGCATGAATAATTATTACGATGTCGGACTGAAGGAGTATCGGCTCAGGCTGATCGAGGAGGCCGCGAAAAGTTCCCCGGTCGCTCACGAGTTCATCAAGGGCAACATCGCCGACAAAAATTTCATTGATGAATTATTCGCGCGATATGGCTTCGACGTTGTCGTGAACCTCGCGGCGCAGGCCGGAGTCCGCTACAGCATCGAGAACCCCGGAGCTTACATCGAGAGCAACATCGTCGGCTTCTTCAACATTCTCGAAGCGTGCAGACATCACCCCGTCGAGCATCTCGTCTATGCGTCAAGCTCGTCAGTCTACGGCGGCAATAAAAAAATTCCTTTCAGCACCGACGACAAAGTCGACAGCCCCGTGTCATTGTACGCGGCCACGAAGAAGAGCAACGAGCTTCTAGCTCACGCATACAGCAAGCTCTATTCGATCCCGACCAGCGGCCTGAGGTTCTTCACGGTCTACGGCAAGGCGGGGAGGCCGGATATGTTTTACTTCTCGGCGGCTGTGAAGCTCTCGAAGGGCGAGAAGATTCAAATCTTCAACTACGGCGACATGAAGCGCGACTTCACATTCATTGATGACATCGTCGAGGGTGTCGTGAGGGTCATGAGGCGCGCTCCCGCGGCGGGCGAGGAACCTCCGTATCAAGTCCTCAACATCGGCGGCGGTCAGCCTGAAAATCTTTTGGACTTCGTCGCGACACTTCAGCAGGAACTCGTGAGAGCCAAAGTCCTCCCGGAAGATTACGACTTCGAAGGTCATAGAGAGCTTGTCGGTATGCAGCCCGGCGACGTGCCGATCACCTACGCGGACAGCTCGGAGCTTGAAAGAGAATACGGCTTCACGCCCAAGGTCGGGATACGCGAGGGGCTTCGGTCTTTTGCTGAATGGTTTGCGAGCTACTATAATCTTCCAAAATAATTTATCAGGAGTGAAGCAAAATGAATATCGCCGTCGCAGGCACTGGATACGTCGGACTCAGTCTGGCGGTCTTGCTGTCTCAACATAATGACGTTGTGGCCGTCGACGTTCTGCCCGAGAAGGTCGAGGCTCTGAACAAGTGGCGAAGTCCCATTCAAGACGAATACATCGAGAAATATCTTGCCGAACACGAACAGAGAAATCTCAGGCTCAAAGCGACCACGGAAGCTCGGGAGGCTTACTCGAATGCCGACTATGTCATCGTAGCTACGCCGACCAACTACGACCCTCAGAAAAATTTCTTTGACTGCTCGTCCGTCGAGAGCGTCATAAAGCTCGTACTCGAGTCCTCGGATAGAGCCGTCATTGTCATCAAGAGTACCATACCCGTCGGCTTCACGAAGAAAGCCCGCGAGAAATTCAACACCGACAGAATTATATTCAGCCCGGAATTTTTGCGAGAGTCCAAGGCTCTATATGACAATCTCTACCCCGGGAGGATCATCGTCGGCTGTGATGACGCTACGCGCGACGCTGCTCGAACATTCGCGGAGCTTCTCGTCGAGGGAGCTGAGAAGAAAGACGCGCCGGTTCTGTTCATGGGGCTGACGGAGGCCGAGGCCGTGAAGCTGTTCGCGAATACCTATCTGGCGTTGCGGGTCTCGTACTTCAATGAGCTTGACACGTACGCGGAGCTGAAGGGCCTCGACACGAAGAGCATCATCGAGGGCGTGTGTCTCGACCCGAGGATCGGCAACAACTACAACAACCCTTCATTCGGCTACGGCGGTTACTGTCTGCCCAAGGACACCAAGCAGCTGCTCGCGAACTTCGAGGACGTGCCGGAGAATTTGATCCAAGCCATCGTAGCTTCCAACAGGACGCGCAAGGATCACATAGCCGACAGAGTTTTGGAGAAAGCCGGGTATTACAGCACGAACTCAATGTGGAACGCCGAGAAGGAACGGCCGATCATCGTCGGAGTTTACAGGCTCACCATGAAGAGCAACTCGGACAACTTCCGGCAGTCTTCGGTGCAGGGCGTTATGAAACGTATCAAGGCGCGCGGCGCGACCGTCATAATATACGAGCCTACGCTCCCGGACGGTACAACATTCTTCGGCTCGCTGGTCGTGAATGACATTGAGAGGTTCAAGAAGAGCTGCGACGCTATCATCGCCAACAGATACGAGGAAGTTTTGAACGACGTTGAAGATAAAGTTTACACGAGGGACATATTCAGACGCGACTGAACAGTGAGGGGTTAGGAGTGAGGAGTGAAAATTAACATTCGTGGGCTTGATGAGGCGGCTATGGCTCAGGCTCGGGCGCGTCAACACGAACTCTTGAAGCCCGTCGGGAGTCTCGGTGAGCTTGAAAGAATTTCCATTCAGATAGCCGGGATCACTGGCAAAGTTCAAAACTCCATCGATCGAAAAATTCATTTTCTGTTCGGCTCGGATCACGGAGTCTTCGATGAGGGGGTCTCGGCTTCGCCGCAATATTTCACGAAAGTTTTGATGACGCTCTACGGGAGTCCCGACGGCGGAGGCGCGATCAACGCGCTGTGCAGGAAAAATAATATCGAGCTTCGAGTGTTCGATCTCGGCGTGAAAGATTTAGCCTCGTGTCCGGGAGTCGACTCGAGCCACAAGCTCATGACCGAGGGGACGCGCAACTTCGCGAGGGTCGAGGACGGCAAGCCCGTTCGCGCAATGAGCCTCGACACCGTCAACAGAGCAATCGAGCTTGGAATAAATTTAGCGGCTGAGGCCAAGTCCCAAAATTTTGAGATTATCGGAGCCGGCGAGGTCGGAATGGCCAACACAACCCCGGCGGCGGCGTGCATCATGGCGGCGTTGGGAGCTTACGATGCGGCTCTCGTGGGACGCGGCGGCGGTCTGACTGATGAAGCTTTCGAGCGTAAGAAGCGCGTGATCGTCTCGGCTCTCAATCGCCACAACCCGAACAAAGATGACGCTGTCGAAATTCTCTCGTGCGTTGGCGGGCTTGACATTGCCGCAATGACGGGAATTTTTCTTGGCGCGGCGGCGTGTCGCGTTCCTGTCGTCGTTGACGGCGTGATAGCTATCGCGGCGGCGTTGCTTGCGACGAAGCTCGAACCTTTGAGCCGA
>JAFSJO010000061.1 GCA_017449415.1 Synergistaceae bacterium | reverse complement strand
CCGAACGAATTGCTTGATGGCTGCATGGTCTCAGGGTCGTTCATGCCGACATCGTCAAAGATTTCGACTTACGAGTTCGCCACCAACCCCATGATCAAAAAGCTCTACGAGCAGCACGGGAAGACAATAAACTTCCTCGGCGTTATCATGTCAACGCTCAACGTTAAGATGGACGAGAAAGTCCGCTGTGTGAAGATGGCCGGGCAGATCGCTACGAGCCTCGGAGCTGACGCGGCTGTTGTCGCTGAAGAAGGCTACGGCAACCCGGACGTTGATTACACGGCTATGCTGGTGGAGCTTGAAAGGCTCGGGATCAAGACTGTCGGACTTTCTGACGAGTGCACGGGACGCGACGGAGCTTCGCAGCCGTTGGTTTCGATGAACCCCGCGACAAACGCTCTTGTTACTACGGGCAACGTCTCGCAGATGTACGAGTTCGATCCCGGAATGGACGTTATCGGCGAGCTTGAAGCTCTGGCACGCGACGGCAACTCGGGCGGCTGGGAAGGCTGCATCAGACCTGACGGTTCGTTCGTGATGGAGAACAACGGCTTGTTCTGCGCCAACCACATCAGCGGCTACTCGAAGAGGACATGTGCCGACTTCTAAACGAAAGGGGGAAGATAAAATGAAAGCTATTCACTACATTAACCAATTTTTCGGACAGATCGGCGGCGAAGAAATGGCTGATCAGACTCCGATTTTCCATGAAAAGCTGATCGGTTGCTCGATGATGCTCAACGCGATGGTCAAGCCGGATATCGAGGTTACCAACACGATCGTCTGCGGAGACAACTACATCACCAACCACACCGAAGAAGCTCTTAAAGAAATTTTCGCGTTCCTTGACACAAAGGAGTTCGGAATATTCTTCGCTGGCCCGGCGTTTATGGCTGGACGTTACGGCGTAGGCTGCGGCATTGTCTGCAAAGCTGTCGCTGAACGTTACAACGTTCCTGTAATCAGCTCAATGAACGAGGAGAACCCCGGCGTTGAGGAGTACAAATCCGCTGTCTACATCTTCAAAGGCGGACGCAAGGCTACGTTCATGAAAGCGGACATTACGCCAATGGCGGCATTCGCGAAGAAGATTGCTAAGGGTGAGACACTTCTGCCGGCGGCGCAGGAAGGCTACTTCCCTCGTGGAATACGTTCGGAAATTCCTGAGCCTAACGGGATCATGGCGGCTGACCGTGTCATTGACATGCTACTAAAGAAGATCAACGGCGAGCCTTTCCAGACCGAGTTAATAATCCCGGCGATGGAGAAAATTCCGCCGGCGGCTCCGGTTGCGGATCTCAGCAAGGCCACGATCGCTCTTGTGTCTTCGAGCGGCGTTGTCCCGGTCGACAATCCAGACAGGATCCAGAGCGCGTCAGCTCAAAAGTGGGGCAAGTACGACATTTCGAAGCTCGACAACCTCCCCGAGGGCGTGTTCAAGACCATTCACGCAGGATTTGACCCCGCGGCCATGTGCGCTGTACCCGATAGAGGTATCCCCCTTGACGCGATGCGCTACTTCGAGAAGCAGGGCAAGATCGGCAAGGTCTACGATTACTTCTACGTCACGGTCGGAACTGGAACTACTCAGGCATTCGCGGCGAAGTTTGGCAAGGAAATAGCGCAGGAGCTTCACGACGCAAATGTCGACGCTGTCATTCTCACGTCAACCTGAGGAACTTGTACTCGTTGCGGGTCAACGATGGCAAAAGAAATTGAGCGTACAGGTATCCCGGTTACAGTCATGTGCAACCTGATCGACGTTGCCAAGACTGTTGGAGCAAACAGAATGGTTCAGACGGTATCAGTTCCCTATCCTTTGGGAGATCCCGAACTCAGCAAGGAAGCGGAGTGGCAGTTACGTACAAGCCGTGTAGGTGCAGCACTTGACGCGCTTGCCACGCCGATCGACGAGCCGAAGGTTTTCCCCTCAAAATTCTAAATCGTAAATAGTGCTGGAGGCGGCAATACGCCTCTGGCATTTTTTTGCATGTGAAGGAGCTGATAATTTATGTCTGACAACAAGTCATCAAAATTTAATTCCGTTTACTTAACTTCTATATTCATCACTTTCGCGGTCGTTGCGTGGGGACTTTTCGCGCCGGAGAATTTCGGAAACTTCGCAAACGCGCTTTTCGGAGGCTTAACGAAATATTTCGGCTGGGGCTATCTCCTCACCATGAACAGCTTCGTTTTGTTCTGCATAATCATGGCGTTCAGTCGCTTCCGTAACGTGAGACTCGGCAAGCCCGAAGACAGACCCGAACACAGCAACATTTCATGGTTCGCGATGTTATTCTCTGCTGGAATGGGAGTTGGCCTTGTCTTTTACGGAGCGGCGGAGCCAATGATACATTTCGGCAACACACCTTTCGGAGCAGAGCCGGGCAGCATACAGGCAGCTCGTGACGCAATGCAGATTTCATTCTTTCATTGGGGGCTGCACCCGTGGGCTGGTTATGCTGTCATAGCTATGCCGATGGCTTACTATCAGTTCAGAAGAAACTCGCCCGGCCTCATAAGCTCGCTGTTTATTCCGCTGGTTGGTCAGAAAGCTGTTGACGGATTTTTCGGGAAGCTGGTTGACATTCTCGCGATCTTCGCAACGCTTGCAGGAATCACAACCTCGCTCGGCCTTGGAACTTTGCAGCTTAACAGCGGTTTGCAGGAAATTCTCAAGGTCGACAAAACCACGTTCGTACAAATCTGCATCATAATATTCCTCGCGATCTTCTACACAGGCTCGGCAGTTTTGGGAATTGACAAGGGCATCAAGTGGGTTGCGAACTTCAATTTGTTTCTCTGTCTTGTGTTGATGGCTGCGTTGTTTTTCGTGGGGCCTTCGATCTCAATCGTAGACTCGTGGGTAACAGGCGTTGGCGATTTCATCAGCGGTTTTGTCAAAGAGAGTTTCTCAATGGCACCATACGGAGGCAAATACGCTGACCACCTAAAGAACTGGACGCTGTACTATTGGGCATGGTGGATTGCGTGGGCACCATTCGTAGGTTCGTTTGTTGCGAGAATTTCGCGCGGCCGTACTATCGCCGAATTTGTCGCTGGTGTGTTGATTGTCCCTGCGCTTGGAAGTTTCACATGGTTCGCGATTTTCGGAACGTCTGCGCTTCATCTGCAGCTCGTGAAAGGAATCGAGATAGCCGCCGAAGTTACGAAAGATATTTCAGTTGGAATTTTCGTGCTTTATCGTCATTATCCGCTTGGCTTCGTGATGTCCGTGCTTATGCTTGTGCTGATCACGACGTTCTTCGTTACGTCAGCCAACTCTGCTACATTCGTGCTGTCAATGTACTCGAACTATGGCGATCTGAAACCCTCGAAATCCAAGATGGGAGTCTGGGGCGTGCTGATGGCTGCGCTTGCTATCGTTTTGCTGATGACTGGAGGACTTCAGAACTTGCTTACAATATCGTTGACGGCAGCTCCTCCATTCGCTATTATCATGGTGTGCGCGTGCTTGTCGCTGTGGAAATCGCTAAATAAAGACGAGCGCGAAGGCAAATTATAGCGTAAAGGAGAAATTTTAATGGCGGACATTGGGCAAAAGTTAAAAGTTATTCCGGCGATGGACGTGATTTTGGGTGCCGATTGGGTGCAGACATGGCTGGAGAGATTAGGGCGCGAGAGGGGTAAGCGCATCATCAACAAGGAGCTTTCGATTATCCGAGCCGACATCATCGAACATGGAATTGATTTTAGCTACGATGATTTTAAGGCATCGTGTCTGAACGCTTTGACTTTTGCCGCACGTCCAAGCCTAAAGCACGTGATCAACGCCACCGGCGTGGTCATTCATACAAACCTCGGAAGGTCGTTAATCGCTCCCGAAGCCATCAAAGCCATGAGCGACATCGCGGGTCATTATTCAAACCTCGAATATGATTTACAGGCCGGCGCACGTGGTCAGCGATATTCGCATGTTGAAGAAGCCTTATGTTCGCTCACGGGAGCTGAAGCCGCTCTGGTAGTCAACAACAACGCCGGGGCGGTCTTGCTTGCGCTCAGCGCGTTGGCAAAAAACAGAGAAGTCATCGTGTCTCGCGGCGAGCTTGTCGAGATCGGCGGCTCGTTCAGGATCCCCGATATAATGGAGCTGTCCGGCGCGCATCTTATCGAAACAGGAACCACGAATAAAACTCATCTTTTCGATTATGAAAACGCCATCACCGAAAGAACATCGATGTTGTTAAAAATTCACCCGTCGAACTTCAGAATAACCGGCTTCACGACTGCACCAGAGCGCAGAGATTTGGCGAAGTTGGCGCACGATAATAATTTAATCTTTATGGAAGATGCAGGCAGCGGATTATTGATTGACGGCGATGTGATAAATCTTCCAGCGAGTGCTGGTGAAATCACGGTGAGATCATGTCTCGAACATGGCGCGGACATCGTAACATTCTCGGGCGATAAGATTTTGGGCGGCCCTCAGATCGGCGGCATAGTCGGCAAGAAAATTTACATCGACAAGATCAAGAAATATCCGTTGGCGCGGGCTTTGAGGGTCGATAAAGTTACGCTTGCGAGCTTTGAAGCTACGTTGCGGCTCTATGCAACCGGAAATTACGATGAAATCCCAACTTTGCGAATGATACGCCGCGATCCCGAAGAGATGAGACAGCAGGCTGAAAGAATGGCGCAAAAGTTATCTGGAACTGTCATTGAAGTTGATGACGCAACAGGCGGCGGCTCGTGTCCCGAAATTAGCTTGAGGGGCTTCGCGGTCGCTTTGAAGCATCGACTTGGAGCGGCGCATATCCAGAAATTGCTGCGTAACTTGGATATTCCGATCTTGTGCGGAGTGCGCGACGATGAAATAATTTTGCACGTGAGAACGCTTCAGGACGGCGAAGACGATTTGATTATCGCGTCGATGGAGAAGATACTAAATGCGTGAAATTTCGTTGGTGCTTGGTACTGCAGGACACATAGATCACGGCAAAACGGCCTTGATACAGGCACTCACCGGCGTGAACTGCGACAGGCTGATCGAGGAAAGAAAGCGCGGCATCACGATAGAATTAGGCTTTGCGCCGTTAAAACTCGATGATGACAGAGTTGTGAGCGTGATAGATGTTCCGGGGCATGAAAAATTCATTCGTCAGATGGTAGCAGGAGCGTCGGGTATTGATGCGGCTCTGTTAGTCATTGCGGCTGATGAGAGCGTCATGCCTCAAACTCGCGAACATTTAGCTATCATGGAGCTTTTGGGCGTTCACGATGGATTGATCGCCGTTACCAAAATCGACAGAATAAAAGACGATGAAGGCATGTTGGATCTGGTCATCGATGATGTGAAAAACTTCGTCGCAGGAACATTTTTACAGGATAAACCAATCGTGCCGGTGTCGTCGATAACTGGTGAAAATTTAGATGAGCTTCGCAATGAAATCAAAAATTTAATCGATCGTGTGGCAATCAGACCAAGGAGCGGCGCATTTTTCTTGCCTGTCGACAGAGCTTTCACCATATCGGGATTTGGAACTGTTGTAACCGGCACAGCTTATCACGGCACAGCACAGCCCAACGACAAGATCGAAGTGTTGCCATCGGGGCGCGATGGTCGCATCAGGACGTTGCAGGTACATAGCAGAAACGTAGATAACGCCTACGCCGGCCAACGTGTTGCGGTGAATTTGGCTGGTGTTGATATTGATGAAATCTCGCGTGGTGATGTCGTGTGCCACAAGGGAGTATTCAGGCCCGTAACATGCTTTGAAGCTGTGATAAAGCTGCTTCCAGACGCGAAAGAGCCGTTGAAGCATTGGCAAAGAGTACACGTCTGCACCGGAACTTCCGAAGTGTTGGCGCGAGTATCGTTGTTGGATTGCAAGCAGATATCCCCCGGCGGCGAAGTGCCAGCGCAATTAGTCCTCGAAGAGCCTGTAGTCTGCACTTACGGTCAGCGTTTCATAATCCGATTCTACAGTCCGCTCATCACCATCGGAGGCGGCGAGATCATCTTTCCATATTCATACAAACCTAGAGGAGCAGCCGCTCGAGCTAAGATTTTGGATCGCATCGAGAATTTAATCAGATCGAATGGCAATCCCGAACGAAGATTTGAATATCTGGTGTATGAAGCGGGAAGCATTGAAAAGACTGAAGCTGTGCTGTTGGTTCAGGATACTCAGAGCAACGTTGATAGCATGGCTAAGAGTTTAATCTCAAAAGGAAAAATAATCGAGCTGGATAACTGCTACGTATCCAAAAAACATTGCGACAGCCTGCTAAATGACTTCGTGAACGCTGTTAAGGATTATCACAGACTATACAGGTCGGAAGCAGGAATGCCGGTTGAAAATGCTGGTGTATCGCGCTCGCTGGTTAATATCGCGATCGAAAGAGGCTTGCTGGTGCTCGATGGCAACAAGCTCCGTACGCCGGATTTTGTGCCCGAAAACGATGAGATTTTCAATGCACAAAAAGCAAAGCTGAAAGATATCTGCATGACGAGCAAGTGGCAGCTGATGACACTCGATGAGCTGAAGCAGGCGATTAATTTGCCGGAAAAATCTTTCACCAAGCTGATTCAGGCTATGCGAAACGCTAATGAGCTTGCTCTGATCCCGGGAAATTATGTGCTGATCTCGGAGCTTGAAAACGAAATGCGCGATATCCTGCGAGGCTTGGGCGCTCAGGTTACGTTGGCGCAAGTCCGCGACGCTACTGGAAGCACACGAAAATTCATTCTGCCCATACTCGAATATTTCGATAGCAGAGGCTACACGCGGAGGGCAGGTGATTATCGTGTCGTGCTGTGATGTCCAGACCGCCAAAAAACGCCTCACGGAGCTGTCTCACACTAGTGGCTGAGCGGCTAAGATAGGTCCGGCGGATCTACAAAAAGTTTTATCGAATATCCCTCAGATTTATGGCGATAGAATTTTGGCGTCATGGAACGGAAACGAAGATGCCGCAATATTTGAGCTTGATGAGAGGCGTTACGGAGTGCTGACGGTGGATTTCATAACTCCGGTCGTCGATGATGCGTTCACGTGGGGGCAGATCGCGGCTGCAAATTCGCTGAGCGACGTATTCGCAATGGGTGGCCGTCCGATAGTTGCGTTGAACACTGTGTGCTTTCCGACAAAATATTTGGAGCTTGATGTTTTGCAAAAGATCCTCGAAGGAGGATTCGAGCGCGTCAGAACTGCCGGAGCTTTCCTCGTTGGCGGCCACAGCGTGCAGGACGATGAACCTAAATATGGCCTCGTGGTCTATGGCGAAGTCGATAAAGAGAAATTGTGGCGGACATCGGGAGCGAAGACAGGCGATAAGCTGATACTTACAAAGCCTATCGGGACAGGAATAGCGATCACAGCTATAAAAGCTGACATGATAGAAGACGAAGCTACGCTCATCGAAGCCACCGCAAGCATGAAAAAACTGAATGATATCGTGTTGCCCGATGATCTTCATCGAAACGTAAATGCAGCTACGGACGTAACGGGCTTCGGATTGGCCGGGCACTTATCCGACATGTTGAGCGATGAAACAGACTGCGAAATTTTTTTGAAGTCCATACCGTCAATCAGCGGCGTGAAAGAGCTTGCTGACATGGGTTTAGTCCCCGAAGGATCGTACAGAAATCAAGCTGCTTACGAAAAATTTGTTGAAGTAAATGAAAAAATTTTTGCGCCATCGGATTTGGATATGCTCTACGACGCGCAGACCTCGGGAGGGCTGTTGTTGGCTGTAAATTCGAGCTGTGCGGATCAAGTATTAAATCACGTTAGAAGTAAAGGTTTTGAACAAGCCGCAATCATAGGCGAATTCAAGGCTGGAACTGGAAAAATTAAAATTTGTTAGGAGGATTTTTGCATCATGGAAAAACATGAACTTGTGATCATCGGTGCCGGCCCAGCTGGCATGTCGGCGGCAATCTACGGAAGACGCGCGGGACTTGATGTCCTCGTGCTTGAGCGCGGCGCAACAGGCGGTCAGATCAACATCACTGACGAGATCGAAAATTATCCCGGAATTGCTCACGCGACAGGCCCGGAGATCGGCGAGATGCTGAAAAATCACGCTTTGAAGTTCAACACCGAAATCCGCATGGTTGATTCAAGCAAGGTCGAACTGCGCGGCGATAAAAAGATCGTCATCACCAAAAAAGGCGCAGACACGAACGAGATCGAGGCCGAAGCGATCATCGTTGCAACAGGCGCACACTTCAGACGCTTGGGCTGTGAGGGCGAAGCGGAGCATATCGGGCAGGGAGTCAGCTTCTGTGCTGTATGCGACGGCGCATTCTTCGAAGATTTGGAAGTGGCCGTGGTTGGTGGCGGAAACACCGCAGTCGAGGAGGGCGGATATCTGACGAAATTCGCATCGAAAGTCTACATCATTCATCGCCGCGACGAGTTCAGAGCTGACAGAGCCGCAATCGCTCAGGCACTTGCCAATCCCAAAATCGAGCCTGTCTACAACACAGTCGTTGAGAAGATCGAGGGCGACGGAATGGTTGAGAACCTCGTGTTGAAGAACGTCAGGACTGGTGAAAAATCCAACCTTGCAGTGTCGGGCGTGTTCATGTTCGTAGGGCAGGAGCCTGACGATGACTGCGTGCGAGGGCTTGTGAAAGCTGAGAAAGGCGGCTGGATAATCACCAACGACCATATGGAAACATCGGTTGAGGGAATTTTCGCGGCTGGTGATGTCAGAAGCAAGTATCTGCGTCAGGTCATAACTGCGGCGGCGGACGGTGCTGTTGCTGCGATGGCGGCATCATCGTACATCAATGAGCAGCTTCATCTGAGATCAACTCTGCTCGATCCCGACGAGGTCAAGGCGTTCTTCTATTCGAGCATCGATGAGGCGCAAGTGAAACTCTCGAACGCTGTCGAGGGTGCGGCGAAAGCAAAGGGGATCAAAGTTCCCGTCATTGACGGCTACCGCAACGCACGCATGGCCGAGAAACTTGGCATAGCTGACAAGCTCCCGGCGATCGCCGAGATCAAGAAAGGCGTTGTGGAGAAAGTTACGACGCTGACATCAGAAAGCGAGATCTCGAACCTGATCTAAGAAATCTCATAAAGAGATAAAGAAATCCCTCCCGAGATCATCGAGAGGGATTTTTTGTTTGTTGTGTGAGCTTATCTCCGCGACTTACCGAACGCAAGCCCAATCATCAACGCCAACAACGCAACCGAGCCGAAACCAACGCCGCAGCCTGCGCCAGACGGTCCCAGCTCTCCTGAACCGACAGTTTCATCTTGAGCGACAGCCTCACCGTCGTTGCCCGTGGTGATCGTAACGTCCATCAAGCCATCGCCAGCATCATCAGCCGCCGAGACCTGTCCGAATGATGCCCCGCCGCCTCTGCGTCTGAATCCGGTGTCGTAATTGTAGCGAATGGAGCCGGGCTTGTTACCTCCGAAGTCAGCTCTGCCGCTGGATCTGTCCATCGTGGCATCACGATAGGCCGCGCCGTTCGATACTCTGTACTGAACTCCCGAGATATTGCTGACATCGAAAGGAGCTTCGCCGCGTCTGCTGTCGCTGTATGCTCCGACATGCCCCGACCAACTGTTCCATAAGAACTCCCAGAAGTTCAACAGCGTCTCGAAGCTGAAGATGTAGTACGTCTGGCCGTTGCCCCTGAAGTCCGTCAAGTTCGGATATTTGTCAGCGGACAGGTCGAGCCACAGGAGATTATTGTTGACGCAGTGGAGCAATACGAGATTGTCGCTTGTCTCGGGGAGCGTTATGCTCGAAAGATCTGCGCTGTCGCAGTAGATAGTCTGGAGGTTCACGCAGCCGGTGAGGTCAAGCGTCTTTACGTCGGTCTCGGAAGCGTCGAGCGTCTTGACCGTCGTGTTGCCGCTTAAGTTGACCCCGCTTATGCTAGGATTGGCCGGGATTGTCAGCTCCTCGCCGAGGTCAGTAGCTCCTGAGAGGTCGAGCGTTACGGGCTTTTCGAAGTTCAATTTTTCTAGACCCTCCAAGCTCGTTACCCCCTCGGGGATCGTGATTTTTTCGGCGGATTCCAGCTCCTCGCGTGCTTCATCGGGTAGGTTCGCGATGTAGTCATCAATCGAAAACTCTTCGCCCGCTTCAATCGTGCTTGGAACTCGGATTGTGTAGCCGCCTCTGCCGTCCGACTCGATATTAATTTTCACGACCACCGTGGTTTGAGCCTCGCCGGCAATCTCCCCGACCGCTGCCGTAACCTTTACGATAGCTTGATACGTGCCAATAGCTACGGCGTTCGTAGCGCTTAAAACTCCGCTTTGATCGAGCGAGATCCCCGCGTCATATGGCGTTAGGGTGAGGCTCCACGTCAGGTCGTAAGACTCAGGCGATAACGTTCGTGTCGTGCCGTCGCTGAAATCTCCGCTAACCTCGACCGCAAACGCCGGAAGTCTCCCTGACTCTCCCGCGTTGAGACTCAAATAAGTCTCGCCGGAAATCGCAACGTTGACGCTTTCAAGTTCAGCTTCGGGGGTTGGCTCAGGGCCGGGGCCGGGTTCTGGACCGGGACCGGGGGTTGGCTCAGGCTCTTCGGTCTCGCTGATCTTGATGGTTACGTCCTTGCTCGCGATTGAGATTAAGGAGAGAACGTCGCTTGACACCGTGATAATCGGCTTAATCGTTACGACAACGTCGCCGGATTTGGAAGGCTCACCCGAGATCGTGAAGACATGCTGGAAATGCTTATCGACATAATCATCGACATAATCATCACCGACAACCTCGAGACCCTCAGGAAGCTCGCTAATGTCGAGCGAATAGCCGTAATTCTCGAAGTCGGGATCAATCACGTCAACGCTTACGTCAATGCTAACGATCGTGAAGAACTCTTCGCCGACCTTGCCGATTAGGTCAGTCGATTCTGTCGTGATTGCGATCTCCGTAGCGAGGATTTTTGTTGTCCCGCTCGTAAATTCTGTCTTGGTTGTCGTGATGCTCTGGTCGTCGACGATCTCGGTTACGGGGTCTTCACTCGGCGTTCCGATGTAAGTTCCTTCTCCGAGGTCTTCGTCAGGAGTCGCGACTGCGCTTCCCGTTACAGTGATCGTGATTGTCGCGTCGTCGGTTAGCTCATCATCTTCGACATTCGTAACCGTTACTGTAACTTGATATTCGCCTTTAGCAGTCGTTACAGGCGGAGCGGCTGTCAAAGTTGCGTTCGCGTCATCTACCTGAGTGAGTTCAACCCATTCGGGCGCGTCGGAGTTCAAAGTCCATTCGCGAGCTTCTGTTCCTGTCGTGTCCGTGAGCGTGAGAGTTTTGCTCCCGCCTTTGGCGACCGTCATAACATTATCGGCGATCGTAGGAGCTACGGGCGGATTGACAGGCGCAGGCTCAGGCTCGTTCACTGTTACGATGACAGTTAGCTCATCATAGTCCGAAAACTCCCCGACCGTTGCTGTAACCATCACGACAGCTTCGTAGGTGTCGGCTGCTGTGTCTGATGAGACGCTCAAAACTCCGTCCTTATCGAGCGAAATCCCGTCCGTGTCCGGCGTTACTTCAAGGCTCCACGTCAAGTCATACGACTCGGGCGGCAGCTCTCTCATTGTCCCGTCGCTGAAGTCCCCGCTGACCGTAACGACGAACGGCGTGAGATCCTTTGACTCTCCGAAATTTATCGTTAGCTCAGTCTCGCCGGAAATCGCAACGTTGAGGCTTTCAAGCTCAGGTTCGGGGGTTGGCGCGGGGCCGGGGCCGGGCTCTTCAGCTTCGCTGATCCTGATCGTTACGTCTTTGCTTGCGATTGAGATTAAAGAGAGAACGTCGCTTGATACCGTGATGATCGGCTTGATGTTTACGACAACGTCGCCAGAGTTTACAGGCTCGCCCTCGATTCTGAAGACGTGCGTGAAATGTTCAGCCACATCATCAACGACCGAGATATCTCCGAAAACGTCGAGACCCTCGGGAAGTTCGCTGATCTCGAGCCAGTAGTCGTAATCATTGAAATCCGGGTCGATAACGTCAACGCTGACATCAACGCTCACGACCGTGAAGAACTCTTCGCCAACTGTTCCAATTAAGTCAGTCGATTCTGTAGTGATTGCGATCTCCGTAGCGAGGATCTTTGTGAGGCCGTTCGTAAATTCCGTCTTGGTTGTCGTTACGCTCTGATCGTCGACGATCTCGGTTACGGGGTCTTCGCTCGGCGAGCCGGTGTAGCTTCCCTCGTCGAGGTCTTCATCAGGAGTTGCGACCGCGCTTCCTGTTACGGTGATCGTGATAATCGCGTCGTCAGTCAGCGTAGCGTCTTCGACATTCGTAACCGTTACGGTAACTTGATACGCGCCTTTGTTGACTGTTACCGGCGGAGTGGCTCTCAAAGTTGCGTTCGCGTCATCTACCTGAGTGAGCGTAACCCATTCGGGCGCGTCGGAGTTCAAAGTCCATTCGCGAGCTTCTGTCCCTGTCGTGTCAGTCAGCGCAAGAGTGTT
>JAFSJO010000060.1 GCA_017449415.1 Synergistaceae bacterium | reverse complement strand
TATCACTGCTCGGAGCTTCCTTTCGTGTTCAACAACATCGCGTTGAGCGAGATGGCCACGGGCGGCGGCGAAAAAGCTCAGGAACTCGCGGACAAGGTCAGCGGAGCTTGGGTCAGCTTTGCGAGGACGGGAGACCCCAACTGGAAGCCTTACACTCGCGACGAGGGCGCAACGATGATCTTCGATGACGAGTCTTATCTAACGTATCATCACGACGATGAGCTGATGAAACTCTTGCTGCCGGACTATGAATATTAAAATCAAACTTCTTGCCGCTCTGATGTTACTCTTCGGGGCGGCTCGCGCTTTCGCGTTCGACGAGGACACAAAGATCGCCGACGTTATCAACAGTCCATTATTCAAAGATTTCGGGCGGCTGATCTTCCCCGTGAACTCACATTATTATCACGGCACGACGCTTCGAGACTTCGGGCTGACATGGTACACGAACATCAAGCCGGCTCGGACGGTCGAGATCGTCAATTACATGTCGGCTCACGCTGAACGCGGCGAACAAATTTTCTATCGCATCTACTCCGACGATGACCCGCGAGCTAGGGACACGGGATTATTTTTCTTTCGTGGCGACCCCGGCGCGAAGTTCGCGATCTGCAACGCTGGCGGAGGCTTCGTCTTTGTCGGAGCGATGCACGACAGTTTCCCTCACGCTCTCGAACTCTCGAAAAGAGGTTACAACGCTTTCGCATTAATCTACAGGCCGGGAGCTGATACAGCTTGCGAGGATCTCGCGAGGGCGATAGCTTTCATTCACGATCACGCCGACGAGTTGAAAGTCAACACGAAAGATTATTCCCTTTGGGGTGGCTCGGCTGGTGCGAGAATGGCCGCGTGGCTCGGGAGTTACGGGACTGAGACCTTCGGCGAGAAGAGATATCCGCGCCCTGCGGCTGTCATCATGCAATACACGGGGCTGTCTGAGGTTACGGGCAACGAACCGCCGACTTACAACTGCGTAGGGACGAATGACGGCATCGCGCCCTATCGAGTCATGCAGCGACGTATCGAGGCCATCAAAGCCAACGGGACTGACGCAATGATTGAAATCTTTCCGGGATTGTCTCACGGCTTCGGGCTTGGCGAGGGGACTATCGCGGAAGGTTGGCTCGACAACGCCGTGAGATTTTGGGAGGATTAGGAATTAGGAATTTTCACTCCTAACCCCTCACCCCTAACCCCTCACTAAGCTTAGTCGTCCGCAAGAGCTTTCGACTGTCTGACAGTTACGGTCTTGGTGTAGCACGAGAACGCGTCTTCGAGGAATTTTTTATCCGGCTTCGGCGTTACGAAGCTCACAAGCGGCACAATCACAAACCCCGCAAGCATACAAAACGCCCCCACGTTGATCGGCGATTGAAGCATGGCAGGGAGGTCCGGCCTCACGAAAATATTCGCGGTCATTACGACGCTCGAAAAGATGAAGTTCACCCAGCACGCAAATTTCGTTACGCCTTTCCAGTAAAGGCTGTACATGAACGGCGCAAGGAACGCCCCCGCCAAAGCTCCCCACGACACTCCCATAAGTTGAGCTATGAATGTTACGTTGGACTTGTATTGAATGAGCGCAAGCACCACGGAGATGATGATGAAGACCACGATCAAAATTCTCATCGTCGAGAGCTGTTTCTTCTCGTCCATGTCCTTGATGACATGATCTTTCAGCAGGTCGAGCGTCAGTGTCGAACTCGAAGCCAGCACCAGCGACGACAGCGTCGACATCGAAGCCGACAGCACCAATATCACAACGACACCGAGCAGAAGATCAGGCAGCCCCGACAGCATCACCGGGATCACAGAGTCGTAACCTCCCGCAGGAACTCCGACCCCCGCAGGGTCTAACTGAGCCGTGAAGAGTCTTCCGAAACCTCCGAGGAAATAACAGCCTCCCGCCACTATGAGCGCGAATATCGTCGAGATCACAGTGCCTTTCGTGATGTCGCTCTCGTTCTTGATGGCGTAGAACTTCTGCACCATTTGAGGCAGTCCCCACGTCCCCAAGCTCGTCAAGATCACGACGAACATCAAGTTGATCGGGTCAGGGCCGAAGAACGACGCGAAGATCCCCGGCGACTTTGCAAGCCTCGTAACCGCGTGAGCGTCCGAGACCTCCGCAAGCCCCGCCAGAGCCTCGAACAGTCCGCCCCGGCTCGACAGCACCGCAACGACCACCGCGCTGATCCCGAGGAGCATTATTATTCCCTGAATGAAGTCGTTGATCGCCGTAGCCATGTAGCCGCCAGCGACGACGTATATTCCCGTCAAGACCGCCATGAAGATGACGCACACGGAGTAATCTATGCTGAACGCCATTCCGAAAAGACGGCTCAGACCGTTATACAAGCTCGCTGTGTAAGGTATCAGGAACACGAAGCAGATCACGGAGGCGGCGATCTTCAGAGCGTTGCTCGAAAATCTTTTGCCGAAGAAGTCGGGCATCGTTGCGCTTGAAAGGTATTGGCTCATTATTCGGGTTCGACGGCCAAGCACCGCCCAAGCCATCAGCGAGCCGATGAACGCGTTGCCAAGCCCGGCCCACGTCGCAGCGATCCCGTAACGCCAGCCGAACTGTCCAGCGTAGCCGACGAACACGACCGCCGAGAAGTAGCTCGTTCCGTAAGCGAAAGCCGTAAGCCACGGCCCCACAGAACGCCCGCCGAGTACGAAGCCGTTGACATCAGTTGAATGTCTGCGGCAGTAAAGTCCAATTCCGAGCATCAGCCCGAAGAATATCACTACTAAAAAAATCTTTATGAGCATAAATTTTCAGCTCCTCGTAAAAATAAGTCGTGATATTTTAACGCAAGATTTTAGCTTCTAGCTCGCAAAGCGAGACGGAAGGGTCAACATCAGAAACGTTATCTCTTCGCAAGCATTCGCAGCTTATTCACGCCAAGCCTGACCGGCACGACCAAGACCGCAAGCACGAAACAATTCAGCCACGAGTCCAACGTCAACGCTTTCACGCTCAGAAGCTCGCCGCCAAACTCAACGAACAGCCACTGAAGCACGAATATGAACAGCATCACGAGCACGCAATTCCTCGACGAAGCCATCGACAGCCCGTTGAACGTGATCGCCATCATGAACACGGCGAACAGCGCAGTACGAAGATAAATCACGTCGTCGGTCGCGAAAAGTCTCCTCACGGGCGCAAAGAACATCACCGCAAGGCAGATCAGAGTTATGTAAGCTGCGCCGATCAAAATATTCTCGAACATTGACGGCGTGATGATGTTCTCGTCTCGCGGGATCGGCTTCTCGTTCATGTATTGAGAGCGCGGAGGTTCCGAGCCGAACGCTATCGCCGCAAGCGTGTCCATGGCAAGATTAATCAGCAACAGCTGAATGACCGTCAGCATGATGTTCTGACCGAACAGCGGCCCAAGGAAGCACACCAACACCGCCGCGACGTTCACAGTGAGCTGGAAGACCAAAAATTTCCTGATGCTCTTGAACATCGTTCGGCCATATAAAATCGCCTTGGCTATGGACTTGAAATTGTCGTCGAGGATCGTGATGTCCCCAGCCTCCTTAGCCACTTCCGTGCCCGACCCCATCGCGAAGCCAACGTCAGCTTTCTTCAAAGCCGGTGAGTCGTTCACGCCGTCGCCGGTCATGCCAACGACGAGATTCAATTCCTGCGCGATCTTCACGAGCCTGCTCTTGTCGGAGGGCAGCGCACGCGAGATCACTCTCAAATTCGGCAAGATAGCTTTCAGTTCATCGTCGGACTTCTCAGCCATCTCCGCGCTAGTCATTGCGACCTCGTCGGAGCTTGTGATCAGCCCGGCTTCCTTGGCGATAGCTACGGCGGTCTCCTTGCGGTCTCCCGTAACCATAACGACCTGAATACCTGCGGCGCGAACTTGCTTGATAGCGTCGACAGCTTCTTTGCGGACGTTGTCGCGGATACTCAGCACGCACACGAGGTTCATTTCGCCGTCGGATCTCTTCGCGATAGCGAGCAACCTCATAGCTCTGGCGGCTTGGGCGTTGATGTACTCGTCGAGCTTGTCCTTGTCGGGGACGTTGGCACACTGCGGGATAATCTTCTCCGGCGCGCCTTTCACGAAGACGACTCCGCCGTTGAACTCGACGCTTGACATCTTGTTATCGGAGTTGAAGGCTGTGAACTTCTTCACGCTCTTCTTGGCTCTCTCGATCGTCTCCAAAATCTCCTGCGAGTTCATGAAGAACGACATCAAAGCTCGGTCGGTGCTGTTGCCTCCAATGACGTTGCCGTCGCCGACAGTCGCGGAGTTGTTGACACCTGCGCCAATGACGAGGTCGCTGAAGGTCGCCTTGTCGAGTTCGCTCAATGTCTTGAAGACGTTTGCGTCCGGCGTAGCTATCTCGGCTATCGTGAGTTTGCCCTCGGTGATCGTTCCGGTCTTGTCGCTGAACAGCAGGTTGAGGCTTCCGGCGGTCTCGAGTCCGTTGAGCTTTCGGACGAGGACGTTATCCCCGGCCATCTGCATCGACTGGAACGACATCAACATCGACGTAAGCATCGGCAAACCCTCGGGGACAGCGCACACCACGATAGTTACAGCGACGGTTATGGCATCGACGAGGAGCCGCGTCCAAGCGTAAATATCTGCGGGCATGTTGCCGGTCATCAGCGTCCTCGCGAGTATCCCAAGCACGATAGCGATCGCGCCCGTGTAGCCGAAGACGGAAATTTGCTTTGCGAGTTTGCCGAGTTTGACCTGGAGCGGTGTCTTGCGCTGAGCCTCCTGAACTTCGAGAGCCAACTCACCGAACAGAGTCTTATCGCCGACTACGGAGACTTGAATGTAACCCTCGCCCGAACACACGACCGTTCCGCGATAGACATAATATTTGTTGAGCAGGTCGCGAGTGTTGAAGAAGTCGCCGGAGGGGTTGGGGATCTTCTCAGCCTCTTCGGTCTCGCCGTTGAGAGCCGACTGATCGACCTTGACGCTGCCATCAATCACAACACCGTCAGCGGGGATTTTGTCGCCGGCCTGCAGATAGACCACGTCGCCCGTAACGACATCAGAGACGTGGATCTCGTGAATGCTCCCGTCCCTGATGACCTTCGTCATCTCGCCGGACTCCTGCTGAGACTTCAAGAGCGAGGCTTTCTGCTCCTGACGATACTCAGTAACCGAAGAGACACTGCCCGCGATCACGACCGCGACGAAGATCCCGAAAGGCTCGAACCACTCGGCACGCCCCATGAAGAACAGAACGAGCTGAATGACAAGAGCGCAAAGCAGAATGATGATCATCGGGTCGGATAGGTTGTTGAGAAATTTTTTTGCGAGGGATTCTCTCGGAAGCTCCGTGAGAACGTTTGAGCCGTATTTGTCGCGGCTGGCTTGTACCTCTCTCGACGAGAGGCCGTTAATATTGTTCATGTTTACATATCACCTGAAATTTTTAATTTTTCGAGTACGCTTTCAAGAATAATGACCGCGGCGATTTTGTCAACAGTTTTTTTTCTTTTCTTGCGTGAAGTGTCGGCTTCGAGCAAAGCTCTTTGGGCTATGACGGTCGTGAAGCGTTCGTCATGTGTCGCGAAGCTCCTTTGCGGGTATCTCGCCCTCAGCTCCTCCAACAGGTTCAGAACTCTTTCAGCGGCTTTGCTCTGCTTGCCGTCGGTTCGGAGGGGGAGGCCAAGAACGATTAACGCGGGGTCGTATCTCGTTATGGCATCATCGAGGTCGTTGAGCCACGCGCCGCCCTCAGCTTGCCAGACCCCCAAGCCCTGCGCGATTATCCGAGACGGATCAGAGACTGCCGCGCCGACTCGAGCCTCGCCAATGTCAAGAGCCAACACGCGGCCGGGATTATGCGATGAGGTCATTTCTCTTCAGATATTCGATGAACTTTTGGATCATGAGAGCTTTGCGCTGGACGATCTCGCTCTCTTTGAAGTCGCTGAAATGTTGGGAGATGTTGCGAAGTTCGCTGATGTTCGTCTTCCCGATCAGCTGACCGCGTGAGTTGTTGAAGCCCTCGTAATATTTGATCTTGTCGGCGAACTTGTAATCCGACGCGCGAATGTTTATGCGAGCCTCTAGCAATGCTTTGTTGCCGAGCGACTCGAGGTTGCGTTTGTCGGAGAAATTATTTTCAAGCTCAAAGCGTTTCTTTGGGTAGATGTGTTCGATCTGGAATGGCTGAGCTATGTCCAACAGACCCTGAGCCTTGTCATTGAACGCCCACCACGCGAGCATGGATCTCGTTATGGGTCGCATGTTCGTGAACACGTAATTATTGATGGCGGTGTCGAGCTGATCGAGTGGGAGCTTATATTCGCCGAACGTTACCTCTTTGCCGTTGATGATGTTGACCATCTCGTCATATAACGGAGTTCTCAGCGCGTTGACGCCGGGATTAGTGAATGAATATCCCCAAATGAAAGCCGTGATCTTGTGGAGGAAGCCGCGAAATTCTTTATCATCGAGCAGGCCGTTAGCGTCCCTGTTGGCAAGGTAATAGACTGACGTTATGTAAGTCCACATTCCGTTGGGCGCGTAGTTCAGCACGAAGAGCCGCCGCAGCGTCCGATCCGAAAACCTCGCTTTATCTTGAACAGCGATGGATCGCCAAAAGTTCGCGAGGTCGATGATGTTGTCGAATGTCTCATCATGTTTGAGAAGATCATACGAGCCTTTCTCGTAGAATTTTCGCAACGACTCTGTCGTTGAGGATTTGATCCCCGCCTTTGCTCTCTCGTAATACATGTAGCGCGTGAAAGCCTCGTCCATCGGCGTGCCCGCGATTGGGTGATAGATCTCTTGGCAAAGCTCATCGAGATCCTTCCATCGTGAGACAAATTCATCTTTGCGACCTGTCGCGTTGTAATGCTTGTAGAGCTGCGATTTGAATATGTCAGAGTCGGATAGCGGCTTGCCTCTGTCGTTGAGCGTCGAGAAAATTCTCATCGCGACCTCGGGGGAGTCGGCCTCGATCGGGAGTAATATACAGTTGTTCAATATTCTGATCGGGAAATACGCAAGGTAGCTCCCGAAGCTCTGCATGAACTCGTCAATCTTGGCCTGAAAAAATCTATAATTCTCGGCGTAGTTGCTCTTGGCATTGTCGGGGGCGTTGCCGGTTCGCAAGATGTCGCGGAACTCTTGAACAGCTTCGTCGGTCGCAACTTCTGTTTCGAGCTTGCACGAGGTCATATCCGGCTTGCCAAATGCGTTGGTCTTCCACAGACATTTCTCTATGCTCTGGCGAGTTGCTACGGAGTTCTCGTCCTGCATGTTCTCGAAGCGCGGATAGAAAGCTCTCAACAGTAACATCAACGTCGTGAGACGCTGCTGTCCGTCGATTACCTCCTGTTTCTTGTCTTCGTTTGGAAATGTAACGAGCGGCCCGAGAAAATACTCGTCGTTCACATCGTCGAACTTGCTGTAGTCATTGTCAGGCAACGCGAACGCAAAGAGATCGTTCCACAGCGTATCACATTCGCTTCTGCCCCACGCGTATGGCCGTTGATAGTCGGGGATAAGGAAAATATTTTTTTTATCACCCAACAGTGCCATCACAGTTTTTTGATCTACTGAAAGTTTTGACATTACTTAGCTCCTTTCTGAAAAAATTCCCCCGCCCGAGAGACGGGGGAGCCAAAATTATTTTTCGCTCATGGCTTTCACCATTTCCTCAATGCGTTCAACGGGAAACGGCGGACAGGCTATAGGCTGCATAGCAATCGACATGAGCTTCATCGGATTGTCGTCAGGCGCGACGTGGTTTGAGCTTAGATGCCCGCACCTCCGACAGCGATGAATGATAGCCCACTCGCCGTTCTTTTTGACCCAAACGCCTATCGGATCCATGATACCGCCGCAATCCGCTTCTCTGTCGCCGGGCTCGTTATCGAGATGAAGACTCGACAGACAGTTGCTGCAGTGATTCCTGTGGCGTTCGCCATAAAGCGGCGGATTCACTTTCCAACCGCATACCTTACACTCAAAGCCGTCGCTGCAGGCGTGGTCTTTGTAATAGCCTTTCTCAAACAGCTTCCTCTTATTCTCTCTGTTCAATGTAAAAACCTCCTAAAGTCAAAAATTTTTGTTCTCTTGGAGGTCATGAGAGAGTCTTACCTGCTCCAGACCTCCCGGCCTGAAACAGTCTTCGTTAGTGTTGCTTTAATCACAAAACATACTCCTTCTATTTAGCAATTTGATTTTTCGCAAGCTCGCGGATCTTGTTCAACGCCTCTTCGAGCTTCGAGCCGTCTCGTCCGCCGCCTTGCGCGAGATTTTTACGTCCGCCGCCTTTGCCTCCGAGGATCGAACAAGCCTCCTTGACCAAAGCTCCGGCGTTTATGCCTTTGCTCACAGCGTCATCACTCGCCATCACGACGAGCTGGCACGAGTTATCTTCGGTGCTTAACGACGCGAGGATCACCACGTTGGCTTCTGCTCTGGCGCGTGCTTTGTCTCCAATGTCGCGCAGCATGTTCGCTTGAATGTCCGGGAAGCGTCCGACCTGGAGCAACACGCCGTCAAGCTCCTCACGTTCAAGAAATCTCTCGGAGTTTTCGAGCAGCTCTCTCAGCTTCACGGCCTGAATTTGATTCTTCAAGACCTTCAATTCCTCAACGAGGCTCTTCGCCTTGTCGTTCAAGCCGTCTTCGTCGGTCATCAGCAGCGCAGTCATTGAGCTTCGGAGCGCGAACAGCTTCTGCATGAGCAACAGAACATTCATTCCCGTGGTCGCCAAGATTCGCCGCGTGCCCGAGCCGATGCTCTCCTCGCGAAGAATTTTGAACGCGCCAATGTCGCCAGTCCGCGAGACGTGAAGACCTCCGCAAAGCTCCATCGAAAACTCCGGGACGTTCACGACACGAACGACATCGCCGTATTTCTCATCGAAGAGAGCTTTAGCTCCCAAAGCCTGAGCTTCGTCTTTCGAGTGTTCGGAGATATCAACAGCGACGTTGTTCAAAATTTCCTGATTGATGATACGTTCGGCCTCGGCGATCTCAGCCTCGCTCATTGGCGAGTGGTGCGTGAAGTCGAACCTCAAAAACGCGTCCGTAACCAGCGAACCCGCCTGCCTGACATGACGGCCAAGGACGCGACCGAGAGCCTCGTGAAGCAAGTGAGTAGCTGTGTGGTTGCGTCGGATCGCGGAGCGTCTTTCATTATCGACAACACACGAGACTTCATCGCCGACCTTCAACGAAGCTCCGGCCTCAGCTTTGGCGGTGTGAACGATGATCTTTCCGTGAGGGATCGTGTTGAGGATTTTGAACTCACTCCTCACTCCTAACTCCTCACTCCTAACTATTCCAATGTCTCCGACCTCGCCGCCGCGTTCAGCGTAGAACGGAGTCGAGTCTAGCAAAATCTCGAACTCACCGGGGCCGCTGACGCTGTCGACTCTGCCCTCCGAGGTTATGAGAGCCAAGACTTTCCCGGTGTCGCGAGCTTTCTCGTACCCCGTGAACTTCGTTGCTCCGAACTCGTTTTCAAGCTCCGTGTAGATGTCTCCGGCCAATGCGCTCTTCTTTTGTTTGCTCGAAGCTCTGGCTCGTTGTTTCTGTTCGTCCATCGCCGCCGCAAAGCCTTTCTCGTCGAGCGTGAAGCCCTCTTCGCCTGCCATTTCGCGGGTCAGCTCCGGCGGAAAGCCGTACGTGTCATACAGCGTGAAGATCACATCACCGGGGATCTCCGTCAAGCCCTTGGCTTTGAGGCTCGCTATCTGCTCATCGAAAAGCTCAGTGCCTTGCTTCAATGTCTTGTTGAACTTCTCTTCTTCGAGGTTGATTATCTGCTCGATGACTGGCCGCTGTGTGATCAGCTCGCGATAGGGATCGCCCATGATGTCGATGAGGATCGGCAAATATTCGCAGACGAACAGCCCCTCGAAGTTCAGGAGCTTCCCGAACCTCACCGCACGACGCAGCAGCCTCCGCAGCACGTAGCCCGGCCCGTCGTTCGACGGCAACACGCCATCAGCTAACATGAAAGCGACGCTCCTAACGTGATCCGCGATAACTCTCACGGCCATGTCATTCTTGGGGTCGTCGCCGTAGCGTATCCCGGCCTTGTCGCAGGTGTGCTTGATCAGCGGCGTGAAAAGATCCGTCTCGTAATCCGTATCGACCTCCTGCACCACCGAAGCAAGACGCTCAAGTCCCATGCCGGTATCAATGTTCTTGTGAGGGAGCAAAGGCATCGAGCCGTCTTTTTGCCTGTCGAACTGCGTGAAGACGAGGTTCCAAATTTCCATGTACCTGTCGCAGTCGCACCCGACCCCACAGGTTGGCTTGCCGCACGAATATTTCTCGCCGCGGTCGTAATAAATCTCCGAGCATGGCCCGCAAGGCCCGGTGTCGCCCATGAACCAGTAATTGTCGTCCTGATCGAAGCGATATATCTTCTCGGCCGGGAGTCCTACATCGTCATGCCAGACCTTGAAAGCCTCTTCGTCATCTTTATAGATTGTCGCGTATAACCTTTCGGGGTCGAGACCCACGCGCTCGGTCAGGAACTCCCACGCCCATGTTATGGCCTCGTGCTTGAAGTAGCTGCCCCACGCGAAGTTGCCGAGCATCTCGAAGAATGTGTGATGCCGCGCAGTGCGTCCGACGTTCTCGATGTCATTCGTTCTCACGCATTTCTGACTCGTTACGACGCGAGGATACTCAGGCTCTTTGATGCCGAGGTAGTAGGGTTTCAGAGGAACCATGCCCGCGATCGTGAACAACAGCGACGGATCCTCAGGGACGAGCGAGAAGCTCGGGAGGTGTTTCGCGCCTTTCTCCTCCCAAAACTTTATGAACATGTCCCGAAGTTCTTTAGCGGTGCGGTGCTTCATGCTACTGTCTCCTTACTCGTCAGCTTCTCAATGAACGGCTTCACCAGATCCATCGGGATCGGGAAGAATGTCGTGGTGTTGCGTTCGCCGGAGATCTCGCGGATCGTCTGAAGATAGCGAAGCTGCAACGTAACCGGCGAGGCTTCCATCTTGCGGGCGGCTTCTGAGAGTTTCTCGGCAGCCTGCAGCTCTCCTTCGGCGGCTATGATCTTGGCGCGGCGTTCGCGTTCGGCCTCAGCCTGTCGAGCCATTGCGCGTTTCATGCCCTCGGGAAGTTCAAGCTCCTTAACCTCAACCGCGCTGACCTTGATGCCCCACGGGTCTGTCCTGTCGTCGATGATCTTTTGAAGTTCCTGGTTGATCTTCTCACGCGATGAGAGAACTTCATCAAGCTCAACAGAGCCAACGACCGAGCGTAACGTAGTCTGAGCAAGCTGACTGGTCGCGACGATGTAATTCTCAACCTCAACGACGGACTTCGAAGGCTCCAAGACTCTGAAATAGACAACGGCGTTGACCTTGATAGCCACGTTATCTTTCGTGATGACCTCCTGAACCGGGACATCAAGCGTCAATATTCGCAGATCCACCGTAACGGCGCGATCGATGAACGGCATGATGAAGACGATCCCCGGGCCTCTGCTCCCGACGAGGCGGCCAAGCCTGAACAGAACGATGCGGCGATATTCCGGGACGATCTTGATCGCGGTCGAAAGAACGATCATCAAAAAGAACACTACCACTACGGCAGTGCCCAAGCCCGATATTATCGAACCTAAATCACTTATATCAATTATCATGAATTTGTCTCCTTAACTGAAAATTTTTGACTTCAACCAATCCGTGAAGCCTGTCTTGTTCTCGCTGACGGGAGCTTCCATCTCCTCGGCGAGTTTCTTGATGAGATCGCGCTGTTTGTCCGTGAGCTTCGTCGGGACTTCAATGAAGACATGCGCGTATAAATCTCCTTTGGACTTGGAATTAATCTTCGGCATACCCTTGCCCTTGATCTTCAGGACTTGGCCGTGTGATGTCCCTGCGGGGACGGAAATTTTTTCGATCTTCCCGTCAAGCGTCTTTATATCCGTCTCAGTGCCGAGGACAGCCTGCGGGTAAGTCAACACCAGCGTAGTGTGAAGATCCGCGCCGTTGCGCTCAAAATTCGCGTCGAGTCCGACATCAATCACCAGATACAGATCGCCGGCCGGGCCTCCATTGATACCAGCTTCACCAGCTCCGGATATTCTCAGCCTCATGTTGCGTTCGACACCGGCGGGGATTTTGACTTCGAGCTTGTGTTTCTTGCGAACGCGACCTAGCCCCTCACATTCGCCGCATTTCTCTTTGATGACTTTTCCAGCTCCATGACACTCAGGGCACATTGTGATGCTCGTGAACTGGCCGAACATGCTCTGCTGAGTCTGACGGATCTGCCCCGAGCCTTTACAGCGCGGACATGTCTCGGGCTTGGTGCCGGGCTTGGCTCCTGAGCCTCCGCAGTGCTGACACGTCTCCCACTTCGACACATTGATGTCGCGTGTTACGCCATTCATAGCTTCGAGCAGCGTAACAGTAACGAGCATCTCGATATCATCGCCGCGTCGTGGTGCGTTGGAGTTAGCTTGACGGCGCGAGCTTGAAAAGCCCCCGAAACTTCCGCCGAAAGCCTGAGCGAACACGTCGCCGAAGTCGCCGAACAGATCGCCGAAATCGACTCCGCCGAATGGATTTGAATTTGGATCGGTCGTCCCGAACTGATCATAGCGTGCGCGCTTATCCGGGTCACTGAGGACTGAGTAGGCGGCGTTGATCTTTTTGAATTTTTCTTCTACGTCTTTGTCGCCAGGGTGAGCGTCCGGGTGGTATTGTTTGACAAGTCTTCGATAAGCCTTCTTTATGTCGGCTTGTGTAGCGTCCCTTGGGACTTCAAGAATTTCGTATAAATCTTCCAAACTTGCAAAAACTCCTTTGATGCAGTGAGGAGTTAGGAGTTAGGAGTTAGGAGTTGAAAAGCTCATTCCTCACTCCTCACCCCTCACTCCTCACTATTTACTCCTTCTTCTCTGCTGGGGGGCGTTGCGGCTCTCGAGTCTGCGCTTAAGCTCCTGAGCCGGTCTGTATTCCGAATTGATGGCTAACGCTCTGTCGGCCCACTGGATAGCTTCGTCGCGTCTGTTGCGAAGTCGCTCTGCCGCCAGACCTGCCCAATATGCTGCAAGATAATTCGCCTCAGGGGCAGCCTCGTAAGCGTTGGTGTAATCTTCGAGAGCCTGCGTAAATCTGTTCGCGCTGTATTTCTGGTAAGCAGATCTCTGCATGGCGATCAAGTCTCGTCTCGTCTGAGCCGGTATGTTATAGGTGAGGATCATTGCGGCTTCGGTTGAGTTGTTGGGATCGAACGCCGGCAGCTCTTTAATCAGCGACTCAAGTTCAGCGACTTCGGCGGCCTTGGTGCTTGCGTCTTTCTCTCGGTTGACGAGTGCGACCTCGCGGCTGTTGAGAGATGAGTTGTCCTCCTCGATCTTCTTGCTTCGAGCTTCAAGCTCCTTGGCCTTGTCAGCAAGAGCTGAATCTTTCTTGGCGGTCTCGGCTGTCTGCTCGTTAAGCTCTTTGATAGCGTCGGCGATGTTCTTGTGCTGTTCGGTGGCTGAGGCTTCTCGCTTGGCGACTTCCTCCTCACGAGCCTTCAGCTCCTCGGCCTTAGCTGTCAGTTCCTTTTCAAGCTCACCGAGTCTGTTCTGAGTGTTCTCGCGCTCTGTGAGGGCTGCTTCACGCTTCACGAGGTCGGCTTCACGCTCTGAGAGTTTGTCAGCGGCTTCCTTGGCTCCGATCTTGGCATTGAGTTCAGCTTCGCGGGCTGCGAGGTCGGCTTCACGTTTGGCTATGTCGGCTTCGCGAGCGGCGAGGGCTGTTGACGCTTCCGTGAATTTCTGGCTCTCCTGAGCAAATGTCATTTCACGACGCGCAAGACCAGCTTCGCGGGACATGATCTCTTTCTCGCGTGCGTTGACCTGAGTCTCGCGGCCGAGTAACATTGTTGACGTTCCGGAGATCTCGCGGGTCTTACCTGCCAAGGCCGAAGCTTTGACCGCAAAATCTTTTTCATTCTTCGACAGTGCCGACTCACGCTGTGCGAGGGACTGAGCGAGTGCTTCAAGCTCCGCCGCTTTTTCGTTGAGGGCGTTTTCCTTTAGTGTCAGTTCATCAGGAGCTTCGGGAGCCTGCTCGTCAGCTGACTCGACCTGCACGGCCTCGACTTCCTCCGCTGGGGCAGCCGCTTCAACTTCCGCTTCGTCAGCCCATGCCGCCGGGACAAGCAACATGGCCAGCATCATGAGCAATGCTATTTTCTTCAACATCTTATAAAATCCTCCCTGTGAAAATTTTTTCTATGCGAGTAATTCTATAATAATCAGAAATTTTTCACAAACTAACGTATAATAGGCTCACCGAGACAAAAATTTTTCATACGCGAAAGGAGAAAATTTTTCATGTTCAAACCGAAAGGCATAGTCATTCCTGTCGTGACTCCGTTCGATGACAATGGCAAGTTCCTTGAAGAGGATTACAAGAAGCTCCTTCAGTACTTCATTGACAACGGCATACACGGAGTCTTCCCGTTCGGCACGTCAGGGGAGTTCTACGCATTCGACAACGGTTTCTATCGTCATGTGCTTGAAGTTACGGCCGAGTACGCACGCGGCAAGATGGACATCTACGCGGGAGCCAATCACATCACGCCGCAGGGAGCTATCGAGCTTGCGAAGATCGCCGAGGAGGTTAAAGTCGACGCACTGAGCGTTCTGACCCCGATGTTCGTCAGCCAGAGCCAAAAGGAGCTTGACATCTACTACAGGAAGATCGCCGACTCGACCAGCCTCCCGATCGTCATCTACAACAACAAGCCGAAGACCAACGTCGGAGTCGACCCCGCCACGATCAAGGAGCTTGCGAAAGTTCCGAACATCATCGCCGTTAAGGACTCGACGGGCGACATGACCAACAGCGAGGAATACATCAGGCTCACACGCGACAACCCGGATTTCTGCGTCCTGATGGGACGTGATACGCTGATCTACGCGGGACTGTGGTATGGTGCTGCGGGAGCCATCACGAGCTGCGGGAACATCGCGCCGAGGATCGCCGTCGACATTTACGAGAACTTCATTAATGAGGATTATAACGACGCTCTCGAAGCTCAGTTCAAGCTCAGCGCGCTCCGGATCGCCACGAACATGGGCAGCTTCCCGGTCGTCATCAAGGAGGCTCTCAACATGATCGGCTTCAATGTCGGAAAGTGTGCCGAGCCTATTCAGCCTCTCAACGAGGATCAGAGAGCGAAGCTCACCGCCGTATTGAAAGAGATCGGATTGCTTTAGCTTGATTAGGAGTGAGCGGTGAGGAGTGAGCTTTTCAACCCCTAACCCCTAACTCCTAACCCCTCACTGCATTGTCTGATGAACATTTTCACGATCGGCTTCACGCAAAAGTCGGCCGAACAATTTTTCGAAACGATCAAGCTCTACAGGATAGAAATTCTCCTCGACATTCGACTTCACAACAGCACACAGCTCGCGGGTTTCTCTAAGGGCAGAGACCTGAAATATTTTCTGAGCGTCATATGCGGCTGCGCCTATCGCCATTGCGTCGACTATGCTCCGACGAAGAAAATTCTCGACGATTACAAGAAAGAGAAGATCACGTGGCCGGGCTACGAGATGCAATATAGATGCCTGATGGACGAACGCCGAGCCGTCGATGACTTCATAACGTGCTACAGCGGCATCTACGAGTCTGTGTGTCTGCTCTGCGCCGAGCCAACGCCCGAACATTGCCACCGGAGATTGTTCGCGGAGATGATCGCCGAGAGGCTTGACGACGCGGAGATTATTCACTTATGAAGCTCGACGCTGTGATCATGGCCAAGTCCACGATGTTCGGAAATTTCTGCGTCGCGGGCATTGACATAGAGTCAGGCGAGTGGGTTCGCTTCGTGGCTTTCGAGACTGGCGAGCCGCTTGCGGACTTTCAGCTGATGTTCGTGAACGACTCCGGTAGCTGTGAACCTCTCGACGTTGGCCGCATTGGGATAGCCCGGCGGATCCCGCGACACAACCACACGGAAGACTGCATGATCAAATACACGCCGTGGCTGAAGATGGGACGCATGGAGCTGGCTGAGGTCTTCAAGATTCACCCGCCTGAGGAGCATGAATATATCTTTGGCACGCCACGAAATTACGTTGACGAGTTCGAGATGCGTGAGCTGAGGCTGAGATATTCGCTGATACTGATTGAGGTCGAGAGCCTGAGAATTTATTTCGCTCCCAACTCACGCGGCTTGATGCGAGGCAAGGCCGACTTCATGTACAACGGCGTTGAATATCGCAACATTCGCGTAACAGATCCCAAGTACGAGACTGAGCCGGACTTGACCATCGCGACGAAATTTTCCCTGACGATGCCACGAGCTTATCTGGTCATGAGTATGCCTGTCAGACCTTTCGAGGCCAACGGACGCTATTACAAGCTCATCGCGAAAATTTTTCCCGGACGCAAACGCTGAGGCTCGACCTCTCGAACAGGAGGCGGGGTTGCAAACTCGTCGAACTAATTTTCGAGTCAGCTCCGCGATAGCTCACCAGTTCCGAAGTTTTTGAGGCTTCTTGTAGTTGCAAATGTAGTTGAAAAATTTTTTGTCTCGTGGGGGAAACTCATTGAAAGGTCGGAATATTATAACACACTTGCGCCTGATATATAATATACGGACAAATTTACGAAGGAGTTAAGTTTTATGTCAAAAAGATTTGCTTTGATGTTCGTGATACTCGCCGCGCTGCTTGCGTGTGTGTCGGTCGCCTCGGCTGTTTCAAGTCCCGTGCCTCCGTCGAAAGGTCAGTGGGGCTTCGCGCTCGAAGACTCGCTCCCGCTTTACAAGAAAGCCGACGCAGACTCGGACTCCGAATATGTTGACTTCGACGGCGAGTGGTTCAAAGTCCCCAGCGCAGTCCGTGATGATAATGACCGCCTCTGGTACAGCGTCAAGATCGGGCGCAAGAGCGGCTGGCTCGCTCAGGAGGGCGTGAGGCTCAAATTACAGTACAACGCCAAGAGCAAGAAAGCTTCCAACCTATACAAGAAATATTTGAAAGACAACGACGCTGTTGACGTGTTACGCGGGCTTGACCGGGACGAACTCAGGGCCGAGCTTGGAACCGCGACAATGCGCGAGACACCTTACGATGACCCCGATATAGATTACCTTTCATACGAGCTTGCCGACCGCAACATGACGCTTGTCGTAACACTTCGAGACAACGCAGTCGTAAGCTCGAAATTCTACAAAGGCCGCGCCGGTCAGACGAATTAATTTCAGTTAGGAGTTAGGAGTTAGGAGGTAGGAGTTAAAGGCTCCTCACCATCGCAATTAAATTTTCAAGGAGTTTTATGTGAACATGAAAAGAGTTTTGATTTTGCTTACTGTGGCCGTCGTTATGACGGTCTCGCCTGTCGTGTTGAATGCTCAGCCCGTTGCGCCGTCGAAAGGTCAGTGGGCTTTGGCTCTCGAAGGGTCGCTGCCGCTGTATCAGGCTCCGAACTCGAAAGCCGAATCCGCGTACGTCGAGCTGCCTGACAAGTGGCTGAAAGTCCCGAGCGCGGTCAGAGATCACGATGATAACCTTTGGTACAAAGTTCAGATCGGCAAGGAGAAAGGTTGGCTCGCTCAGAACGGCGTATTGTTGAAGATGGGGCCGAAGAGCAAGACAGCTTCGGATCTGTACGAGACCTACGCTAGGAACATGAAGAAGGCCAAGAAGGCTCCCGAGCTTTTCGAGACCGGCGACCCCGACGAGTGCAAAGCGTTCCTTGGCTTCAATCCCCTCGGAATGAGCGAGGCTTCCATTCAGAAGAGGCTCGGCACTCCGACCATGCGCTACACGGACTACATCGAGAGCCAGTTCACGACATTCTCGTACGAGCTTCCGACCAAGAACATGACCTTTGATGTCTGTATGCTTGATGGCAAGGTCTGCTCGATCGCCCTCAGGAACGGACGCGCCGACGAAATCAAATTAAACTGAGTTGCCGTTCGCTCTCATTCTCTGCCTCGCGATGCTGGCCGATGCGGCTCTCGGTGATCCGAAAAATTTTCCTCACCCCGTCAGGCTGATCGGACGTGTCATAAATTTTTGGCAGAGAATTTTTTTTGTTGACGAGAAATCTTTTCTTCGCGGCCTCGCTCTGTGCGCTTTGACCCTTTGCACGACGGGGCTGCTTGTTTATGTTCCGGCGAGTAATTTCCTCGTTCAGATTTATTTGATGTATGCGGCTCTCGCCTGTCGCGACCTCAAGGACGAGACCGAGCCAATATTTCGCGCTCTTCTACGAAAGGATCTGACCGAAGCCCGAAAAGCTCTCTCGTTCGTGGTCGGCCGGGACACTGACAACCTGATCGAGGTCGAGATCGTCCGAGCCGTCATTGAGACAGTCGCGGAAAATTCCATCGACGGAGTTATCTCGGTGATGTTCTACGCGGCTGCAGGCTACGCGATCGGCGGCGGGGTCGGAATGATCTTGGCCGTGTGGCTCTTCAAGGCCGCGAGCACGTTGGACTCGATGGTCGGCTACGAGAGGCTAGGAAGTTTCGGCAAGGCTTCGGCGCGTCTCGATGACGTGTTGAACTTCGTCCCAGCTCGTCTCGGCGGATTGCTCATAACGATGTCGGGCGGAAACTTCTCGCGAGCGTTCAAAATTTTCCTGAGCGACCGACGCAACCACAGAAGCCCGAACAGTGCCCACGCTGAGAGTGCTTTCGCCGGGGTCTTGAATGTCAGGCTTGGCGGCGGAGCCTCGTATGGCGGTGAGTTCGTCCCAAGGCCGTTCATAAACTCGCAAGCTCGTGAGCCGGAGATTTTCGACATTGTTCGAGCGTGGCGGCTGCTTGATGTCTCGTGCGCGGTGTTCGCGTCCCTGATGATATGCCTGACATGGAAGCTCTGATCCCCTCCCACGGAGCCAACCCGGAAAATTTATATCGAGCTTTGAATGTCGCGATGCCCGAAAAGATTTTGGACTTCAGCACCAACACGAATATTTTTCCGTGCCCGGACTTCGATATCGATGTCAAGGATTTAATCTCGCGTTATCCTGATCCCGAGTGCCGAAAGCTCCGCGAGATAGTCTCACGCCGCGAAGACGTAAGCCCGGAAAGAATTTTATTCACGAACGGGATCAACGAAGCGATCTTCCTGCTTGCGAATTTGCTCAGAGGTCGCACGGGGATTTTGCAGCCTTGCTACTCCGAATACGCGCGAGCGTTCCACAGAGCCGAAAATATTTTCGACATCAACGCCGCCGGAGCTTTCACGAACTTCATCATCACGAACCCCAACAACCCCACGGGAGTTTACACGCGGCTCTCGGAGGTCATAAAAAATTTCCCCGCAACGACTTTCATAATCGACGAGGCTTATATTGATTTTCTGTTGGACGCTGAGCGCGAGAGACTTTGCGACCTCGAAAATGTGATCCTGCTGCGAAGCCTCACGAAATTTTTTCACCTCAGCGGTGCGAGGCTCGGTTACGTGATAGCGGACGAGGAAATAATTTCGAGCTTGAAGACCTTGCAGCCCACGTGGAGCGTTAACGCCATAGCTCAGGAACTTGCGATGAGATTTCTGAACGACGAAGAGTTTTACGCCGCCTCAAAAAATTTTTACCGCGAGCAGACTCACAACTTCATAAAGATTTTGCGGCTCGCCTGCTTTGAAGTCGCGAATTCGTCGGTGAATTTTTTTTTGGTGAGCGTCAGCAGAGACATCGAGGTTATAAAATTCCTATTGAGGTTCGGGATCGTCGTTCGACACACGCGGAGCTTCCCCGGCCTCGACGGTCGATATATCAGGGTCGCGACCCGACACCCGCACGAGAATATCTTCTTCACCGAGACATTAAGCCGCGCAAAAAATTTATATCCAGATTGGTTTTGAGGAGGTCAGCCATCGCGTCGAAGGCTTCCTCACCCGTGATGAGCTTCTCGGAAAATTTTCTGAGGCTGTCATTAGCGACCTCGCTCAGGGAGTCCTCGGCCTGCAAAATTACATTCCTCGCGAACGGCACGACCCCGAGGACTTTCACGCCGGTGTAGCTTTCTGTCCATTCGACAGCCGGGGCAAACAGCTCAATATCTCCTCGGAACTTGTTGAAGATGATCCCCCCAACTCTCTCGCGATCTCGGCCAAGAAGTTCGAGCGTCCCGACCACCGACGCAAGCGAGCCTCCGCGATCCACATCAGCCGCCAGCACGACGGGCACGTCAGCTTCACGAGCTACTCGCATGTTGACGATCTCGTGAGCGTTGAGGTTGACTTCCGCCGGACTTCCTGCGCCCTCGATGATGACAGCGTCAAATTTTTTTTCGATGTGGCTCAGAGCTTCGCGAACTGCCTCGATGCCCTCGCGTTCGGTGAAGTCGCCGTAATAAAAATTTTTCTCCGCCGGTCGTTCAAAAATTTTTCCGTTGAGTATTATGTCGGAAGATCTTTCGTGACGTGGCTTCAACAAGATCGGGTTCATGAAGACCTCCGGCCTCAGCCCCGCCGCCCTAGCTTGAACAGCCTGAGCCGCGCTCATCTCCAGCCCGTCATGAGTCACGAAAGAGTTGTTTGACATGTTCTGCGACTTGAAAGGACAGACCCTCACGCCCGACCTCGCGAGCAGCCTGCACAGTCCCGTAACGATGAAGCTCTTGCCCGCGTCGCTTGAAGTTCCTTGTATCATTATTCCATTCATAGCCGGAGATTGTAGCACGGAATGAGCTTGCAAAAAAATTTTTTTCATGTAAAATCTCGCGCATGTCGAAGTCTAACACTAACAACAGGACAGTCGCTCAGAACCGCAAGGCGCGTCATGATTACTTCGTTCTTGATGCGTTTGAGTGCGGGATAGTTCTGACCGGCACGGAGATAAAGAGCGTGAGAGCGGGCAATCTGAACTTAAAGGATTCGTACGCTTCGATCGAGAACGGAGAGCTTTGGCTGTTTGGCGTTCACATATCGCCTTACGATAAAGGGACGTACTACAACCACGAGCCAGAGCGCGACAGGAAGCTCCTGATGCACAAGCACGAGCTTATAAGGCTCCGCAATAAGATCCGTGAGAAAGGTCTGACGCTTGTACCTTTGAGCGTATATATAAAGGACGGTCGGCGCGCGAAAGTTGAGCTTGGTCTCGTGAAAGGACGAACGGCTCATGACAAGCGCGACATGATAGCTGACCGCGACGCGAAGAGGAACATAGCGAGGGCTGTTCGAAGCAATGGCAGTTATGATTAGGGGGCGACAGGTTTCGACGGCGTGAGGAGGGTCTGAAGGAGCAGGCCGGGGAAAGTCTGTAACAACCCGTTAAACTATCGGACAAAAAAATAAAAGTCGAAGATAATTTCGCATTAGCGGCTTAATTTAGCCAGCTACGCCGAAGGACGGACAATGCTGCTGGTTCGCCGGAGGTGTCACGAAAAGCAGCTCCCCACCTTGTGATGATTTTAGCAAGGTGATAGATGCTTAAAATCTTGGAACGGAGAAGGGTGTTCTGCACCTGACCCTGACGACAATTTCGCAGAACTAAGCCTGTAGCGCCATCACGATTGGCCCACGTCGGACGGGAGTTCAAATCTCCCCGCCTCCACCAGAAGAATCCTCGACTTAAATTTTTAAGCGAGTTAAAATATAAATCAAGAAAATAAGGCGTTTCTCGAAAAATATAGGGAGGAACGCTTTTTTGTTGTTGACAAAAACGTTGGGGGGGGGGGTAATATGTTCTTATCTTAATTTTGAAGTTTTGGGAGGTCGTTAGTTTATGCTTGCAGATAGTTTGATGTCGTTGTTGGAAAAAATTCAGAGCGGAGTGAGTCATATCTCAGGCGCAAATTTGATGTTTGCTTACGCTGATGGTTTGAGTGAGTTTACTTCTGGCTGCAGCAGTTGTAGTGGAGGGTGTGAAGGAGATTGCGAAGGCGGCTGTGATGGAAGTTGTGAAGGTGGCTGCTGGGGTTCTTGCCAAGGTGAAGTTCAGAGTCAGTGCTTTTAGTTTTTTTAGATGAATTTGTAAGACTTTTTGGGAGAAATAAATATGAATATATTGAGCGATCTTTTGATGAAGGCACTTTTAAAATTACAGAGGCATGAATATGAATATGCGTTTGCCACACCGGATAACATTATATTTTATGGATGTGACGTATGTTCAGGTGATTGCTCCGATGCTTGCGAAGGTGATTGTGCCGGGCAGTGCGAAGGAGATTGCATTGGTCTTTGTGAGACTAATTGTGAAGGTTGGTGCGAAGGTTGGGGTGAAAATGAATTTGTGTAGAGACGTTAAGATAATAATTTTGTGATATATCTGAAAAGCATTTATTACACATTATGAAAAAGAAAATACGATTTTCGCCGACAATTTGTGTTACTCATAACTGTAATCTTAATTGCGTTTACTGTTATCAAAAACACGACTCAAAAAGCAGAATGCCATACAGCGTTGCTCAGAAATGTGTCGATTACATTTTTGAGAATATTCCGGATTATGCGACTGATGGCGTTGAATTGGGCTTCATTGGAGGAGAACCGTTACTCGAGTTTGAGTTAATTAGAGGTCTATATGACTATTCGCATGAAAAATATCCTAATGTAGAGCAAATTTTTTACGCGACAACAAACGGAACGGTATTAACCGATGAAATGAAAACGTGGTTTACGAAGCACAAAGAGGATTTTGTACTGGGATTAAGTCTTGACGGTATCAAGTATTGTCATGATGTTAACAGAAGCAATTCTTTCGATAAAATAGATATAAACTTCTTCCTTAAAACTTGGCCTAATCAAGGCGTAAAAATGACAATTTCTGAGTTTTCTTTGCCTTATTTGGCAGAGAATATTAAATTTATTCATTCGCTTGGAGTTAAAAAGATTAAAGGTGTAAATCTTGCAGAGGGGAATTTTCCTTGGGCCGATGAAAAGCATATCAAAATTCTAATCCCCCAGCTTTCTGAGTTAGTAGATTTTTATCTCAAAAATGATAGCCTTCTTTTAGATCAAATGTTTGACAAAAGGATTGAAATATGTGAGACTGGGAGACAGCAAAGAAAAAAATGGTGCGGAATTGGAACAGGCTGTCCTTTTTTTGATGTTGATGGTAAGAAATATCCTTGTTCCTTCATCACCCCGATGACTTTCTCAGCGGAAGATATTTCGGATATACTTTCAACTGATTTCAAAAAAGATGATGCTTTTGTTGATGATGATTGTTTTGAGACATGTTATATATATCCTATATGTCCCACATGTTCGGGGGCAAACTATTTGAAAAACCATACTTTCAAAATTCGAGACAAGAGCCGTTGTAAGATTCAAAAATTGATAGCTCTTTTTATTGCAGATTTGCAAGCCAAGCGCATTGTAAAAAATCCTGCGCTTTATGATGAAAAAATTATTTACTCCATGATAAACGCCATCGAGAAAATTCGTTCCCTCTATCTTCAAGAGTTTAGCGAGTATTTATGAGATCCGGCGTGAACACTGGCGACTTTGGTCGTGAGATGAAACGCCCCGTATATTTGAATTTTTAAATTTAGTGTATAATATTTCTAAAAGTTTTCAAGTGGTTAGACTTCCACGTTAAAAAAAATGTGAAAACTATAACAAATAGAAATTGGGGGGAACACTTCCCTCTCGCCGTAGCGTAGCACTTAGAGATAATAGTCTCCGGACTGAGTGAACTATGACGGGTTCTAGAACAAAGGTGTAGGCAGTAAAGTAAAAAGTAAAGTTGTGTCCCTTTTGGGGGCTATACTGTAGGGGCGAAGTGGACACGCCTGCAGGAATAAGGGGTAAAACCAAACTTCCTGGACGAGGATTTTTATCCTTTCGAAGCCTTCGACTTCAGTCGAAGGTGGTTCGTGATAGCATAATCATAGTTGTATCGTGAGTTTCTCGGCTTACGCTCCGCCTCCACCAGAGAATAATCCAGGATAAACCGTCTGAATATAAAAAACCGCCCTGTGGGCGGTTTCGTTGCATTCTAGACTACATGACATCACATAGAATAAAATAAAATTGCGAAGTTAGAGATTACACCAAAGGCGAAAATACTGGATTTTAAAATATTGAGGAGTGAATCGTTATGAAAAAAATATTTGAACAGTTTGAGATGAAGAATATAGTCGCTCGAAATCGTCTGGTACGTTCCGCTACGTGGGAGGGCATTGCTAACACAGATGGCAGCGTAACTAAAGAGGCATACGATATCTATGAAGAACTGGCAGATGGCGGTGTAGGCGCAATCATCACCGGCTTTACAAGCGTCGCGCTCCATGATTACTATTTCGACGGCATGATGCGTCTTTGCGATGATGCGCTGATCGGGCAGTATAAAAAGCTTGTCGATGTTATCCACGCAAAAAATTGCCCGGTGATTACGCAGTTGGCTCTTGGAGCGTATTACCGAGAGACGAACGGCAGATATATGCAAGTCGAACCGGATCAGATGACGCGCGATGAAATCCGTCTGCTGGTCGGTCAGTTTATTGATGCCGCTATCCGTGCCGAAAAGACTGGCTTTGACGGTGTTCAGATTCACGCGGCGCATTTCTTTTTCCTGAGCCGATTTATCTCTCCAGCCGTCAATCACAGGACGGATAATTATGGCGGCAGCACGGGGAATCGCGGCAGGATCCTTCGGGAGATTTTGGCCGGGATCCGCGAGGCGGTGCCTTCACTCCACATCACTATGAAGATTAACTGCAACGACTTTACTTTTGGCGGACTTGATGATGCCGAATGTCTGACTATCTGCCAAATGATGGACGATGCCGGAATTGATTCTATCGAAGTCAGCGGCAACGGAACTTCCGTAGGTGGGATCAGGGCGCATGTCAACGAAGGCTATTTCGCTCCTACTGCCGCCGCGATTGCCGATTCGGTATCCTGCCCTGTGATCGTTGTCGGTGGTTTTAGGAGCCTTGATACGATGGAAGCCCTACTGAATCGAACTAAGATAGAGCTGATTTCCCTTTCCCGGCCGTTGCTCCGCGAGCCTGACTTGCCCAACAAAATGATGAACGATCATAGTGTCGTATCAAAGTGTATTTCATGCAATCGATGCT
>JAFSJO010000059.1 GCA_017449415.1 Synergistaceae bacterium | reverse complement strand
GGTGGGGGGGTGGGTGTTGACCTTCATAACCGCGAAGAAATGAACATCAGAAAATTCTTATTCAACTCAGCGATCCGCGCAGATCAGCTTCTCGCCGCCTCAGTGATCTTGAAACGCTCGCCGCGTGAGGCCAAGAATATTTTCTTTCCGGGCTGCAGTCTCATGGGCTACAATCCCGGTTACGTCTTCGCCGCGAAGAGATATCTCGAAGCCAGTGGCTACGATTGCGGGATAGTCTCGGGGTGTTGCGCCAAACCTTTGAAGCTAATCGGCTCGCACAAAACTTTCCAACGACGGATCGACGACCTCCGCCGCCACTTTGACGCTATGAACGCCGACACGGTCATCACGGCCTGCCAGAGCTGTTATCACATTCTGAGGCAACATGACACCGGCCGGAATATTTTGTCGCTGTGGCCGCTGATGGCGAAGCTCGGACTGTCGGAGACGCTGCGCGATAAATTTTCGGGACTCGAGGCTTCCATTCAAGACTCCTGCACCAGCACCCCCGAAATCTTTTCGAGCGTTCGCGAAATCTTGAAATATCTCGGCGTGAGCGTCAGAGAGTTTCCGGGGTCGAGGCTGAAATGCTGCGGAGGGCTTCAAACTCTCACGTCAGGCGACAGACGGCTAGGCCACGAGTGCATGATCAAACGCGCCGCTGAGGCTCCGTGTTCCACTATAATATCTTACTGCGCGTCATGTCGTTCAGCCATGAGCCTTGACGGCCAACACAAGAGTATTCATATTTTGGATTTGATATTCGGGGACGGCGAAACGTCGAAGCCGGGATCAAACCTACTCAACAGATTAATCACCGCAAAAATGTTAAAGGAGATGTAAACATGGAAACTTATTACAATCCCGAGGATCTGAGAAATTTTTCAACGATGGGCGAGTTTGCTCCCGAGCTGTGGGAGAAGTTCATGGCCTATTACGGAGCTGTCTTTGAGGCCGGAGCTTTGACCAAGCGCGAGAAAGCTCTGATTGCTCTGGCGGTCGCTCACGCGGTTCAGTGTCCGTATTGCATCGACGCGTACACGCAGAGCTGTCTCGAAAATGGCGTGAACGAAGAGCAGATGACCGAGGCCGTACACGTTGCCTGCGCCTTGCGTGGCGGAGCGTCGTTGGTTCATGGCGTTCAGATGAAGAACACGGCGAAAGGTTTGTCGATGTAATCACGATGAAACCGTTCGAAGCCATGATAGCCGACCCCGCTCTGACCATGACGGAGGATAAATTAAAAATTCTCCAGGTCAACGTGGGGAGCTTGTGCAACCTCGCATGTAAGCACTGCCACGTAGACGCAGGCTCGAGACGCACGGAGCTAATGACCCGCGAGACCATGCAGCACGTGTTGCGTGTCTTGCCGAACTTCGAGACTCTTGACATCACAGGCGGCGCGCCGGAGATGAACCCGAATTTTCGTTGGCTCGTCGATGAGGTCGCGAGGTCTGGAACTCATGTCATAGTCCGTAGCAATCTCGTTATATTGAAAGAAGACGGTTACGAGGATATCCCGGAGTTTCTGGCCGACAGGAAAGTAGAGATCGCCGCGTCGCTGCCTTACTACTCCGAGAACGATTGCGACCGCCAACGTGGAAAAGGAACTTTCAAGGCCGTGATCTCAATGTTGAAGCGATTGAACGACCTCGGCTACGGACGAGATGAGAGCTTGACGCTCGATTTAGTCTACAACCCCGGCGGAGCTTTCCTGCCTCCTGCTCAAAGCGACCTCGAAGCCGAATACAGACACCGCCTCAGAGAAGATTACGGGATCGAGTTCACTCACCTCTTCACGATCACCAACAACCCGATCGGACGCTTCGGAGAATTTTTGAGGCGCACGGGGAATTTCGACCGCTACATGAAGAGGCTTTGCGACGCTTTCAACCCCGCGACGCTCGCAGGCATGATGTGCAGGTTTCAGCTCTCAGTCGGCTGGGACGGGAGGTTATACGACTGCGATTTCAATCAGCCGTTGGGCTTGGCGATCGACGAGCCTCAAAACATCAGCGAGCTTCACCATATCCGCGCTCGAAAGATCAAATTCGGCAACCACTGCTACGCTTGCACGGCCGGGAGTGGCTCTAGCTGTGGAGGGTCGACAGCCTAGCTCACATGAAAATCTCAATCGTCGTTCCTGTCCTCAACGAGTCAGAAAGGATTGCGGAGCTTGTCAGCTCACTGCGAAGGCTCGAAGGCGACAAGGAGATCATCATATCCGACGGCGGAAGCTCTGATGGGACACTCGAAAAGCTGAAAAATTTCACCGACGTAACTGTCATCAGCTCACGTTCGGGACGGGCCTCCCAAATGAACGAGGGAGCGGCTGTCTCAACTGGTGAGGTCTTGTGGTTCGTACACGCCGACTCCCGCGTATCTGAAACCAGCTTGCGCGACATTGAGCACGCGATCGAGGCCGGAGCTGTCGGAGGATTTTTCAGACTTCGCTTCTATGATGCCGACGACAGATTTTTGAAATTCATCGAGAGGACTTCACACACGAGAGCGAAAGATTTTTGCCTGATATTCGGGGATCAAGGTCTGTTCATGAAGCGCGAAGTCTTCTTTGAGCTTGGAGGCTTTGCGAACGTCGCCTTGATGGAGGACTGGGAGATCTCGCGGCGGCTGAGGACGCTCCACAAGCGGGGAGCTATACGCGCACTTGACACGACGATCGGGACTTCAGCTCGGCGATACATCACAAACGGACGCTTCAGGACGTGGCTAAAAATGAATTTCGTGAAAGCTCTGTATATTTTGGGCGTTAAGACTGATATTTTGAGACATATATATGATGGTAGAAAGTAAAAAAGCTCTGATAATCTTTTCAAGGCTCCCGATAGGTCGTGAGACGAAAACTCGCCTTGCTCCGTTGCTGAGTGAGGCTCAACGCGCGGAACTTCATTTAGCCATGTGGCGCGACATATTCCCGGAGCTTACGAAGCTCACTGAGATCGAAATATTTCTATACTGGACAGGCAGCGGCGACATCAAAGACTACACGAAGTTCATACCGCCGTCATTCAAGCTCGCAAGACAGACAGGCGGCAACCTCGGCGAGAAGATGGCCAACGCCATGAGAGAGATTTTGAGCTGTGGCTACGAGCAAGTCGCGATCATAGGCTCTGACATTCCAACATTGAAAGCTGAGAACATCACGCGAGCTTTCGAGATATTGATCGGCTTCGATGTTGCGATTGGAGCTTCGGCGGACGGGGGCTACTGGCTCATCGGAATGAGGCGGCTTGTAACGCAAGTGTTCGACCTCACCTCGTGGGGCAACGCCAGCGTCCTCGACTCGACGATCGAGATATTGCGTGCGTCAGGTCTGAGTTACCAGCTCGCCGACACACTGCAGGACATGGACACGCCTGACGATGTAGCCGAGTTCATGAAGCAACCTTCCAACAAAGACAGCCAAGTCTATAAATTCCTGAGAAGCGCGTTACGCTGAATTGCCCCGCGTGTTATGATAGACACGTAAAAATTCACTATGGGGGTAAAACATAATGTCATATTTAGGCGAAGAAATCGGGAAGCTCGGTTTCGGTTTAATGCGTCTGCCGCGTATCGACGAGAACACGATCGACATCGAACAGACGAAACAGATGGTCGATGAGTTTTTGGCGGCCGGGTTCACGTACTTTGACACGGCGTGGGCGTACCAGGGCAGCGAGGACGCTATCAGGCAGGCACTCGTGGAGCGTTATCCGAGAGAGAAATTCCAGCTCGCTACGAAGAACGCGGCTTGGATCGCATGTAAGACCAAAGAGGACGCGATCGCGCAGTACGAGACTTCATTGAGGCAGACGGGCGCGGGATATTTCGATTTTTATCTGCTTCACAACCTCGGCGAGGCGAGAACGAAGCCTTTCGAGGATTTTGACCTCTGGAATTACTTCCTCAACGAGAAGAAAGCCGGGAAGATCAAGCACCTTGGGTTTTCGTTCCATTCGACACCGGAGCAGCTTGAAGGGATATTGAAAGCTCACCCGGAGGCGGAGTTCGTTCAGCTCCAGATTAATTATGGAGACTGGGAGAACCCGGCCATACAGTCGCGAGGCTGCTACGAGGTTGCAAGGAAATATAACAAGCCCGTCATCATCATGGAACCCGTCAAGGGCGGAAACCTAGCTACGCCGCCGGAGAACGTCGTGAAAGTCTTCAAGGACGCTGACCCTGACGCTTCGTGCGCTTCGTGGGCTTTGAGATTTGCCGCTGACCTCGAAGGGATCATCACGGTGCTGTCGGGAATGTCGAACATCGAACAGATGCGCGACAACCTCAAATACATGAAAGGCTTCAAGCACCTCACGCCGGAGCAGAAAGATGTCATCAATCGCGCCCGCGTCGAGCTTGCGAAAGTCCCCGTCATTCCGTGTACGACATGCAACTATTGCGCGAAAGTCTGCCCGATGAATATCGGGATATCCGGGTCGTTCACGGCGATGAACATGTACACGCTCTATGGAAATTTGCAGAACGCGAAGTTCCAAGAGAACTGGCTCGTTGAACGTCAGGGACACAAACACGCCAGCGAGTGCATCAAGTGCGGAGCTTGTGAAGCGGCCTGTCCTCAGCACATAAAGATCCGCGACGAACTCGAAAGGGTCGCAGAGACGTTCAAATAGTGAGGAGTGAGGGGTGAGGGGTTAGGAGTTGAAGCTCTCACTCTTCTCGTGTATCCATGAAACGCTCGGACAGGAACAGTGAAGAACATTTTTAGGGAGGCTGGGATAAAGTGATTTATGAATTTCCGGCAATAGTGAGTTACGATACAGTTGAACACGTCTATTATGTGAACTTTCCGGACATGAGCAATTGCTTCACTGATGGAGAAACTTTGTACAAAGCTCTCGATAACGCTAGTGATGTTTTGGGGCTAATGTTGTCTGATGCTGAATGTAACGGAGATCTGATACCAGTCCCAAGCAACGTGAATGCAATAAAACTGAAGCCCGGTGAGATAGTCGCCATTATAGAAGCCAACACCGACGTATATTCAAGGGTTGCGGTGTGAGGTCATTCCTCATTGCCCTAACTTTCCTCTCGATCTTCCCGGCTCCTCGAAGATTTCCCGAATGGAACGAGAGAAATCTGCGCTTCTTCTGCGTCATGATACCCGTTGTGGGCTTCGTGTTCGCGGCGTGTTGGGCGTTGCTCTCGTGCGTGCTTGGACGGGCGGGAAATCTTTCACCGACGCTTCGAGGCTTCGTCATGACGTTGCTGACGCTCGCGCTGACGGGCGGGCTTCACATGGACGGTCTAATGGACACATGCGACGCGATATTCTCACGACGCGACAGAGCTACGCGGCTGGAAATTCTATCCGACACTCACGCCGGAGCTTTCGCGGTCATGGGCTGCGTGTTGGCGTTGATGGCGAAGACCCTTCTATTCGCTGAGATATTCTCGAAAGGTGGCGGGGTCAGTCCTTTCGTTCCGGTCTTCTCGCGTCTTGGAATGGCGGCAATGTTGAACAATCTTCCTTTCGCTAAATCCGGCGGCCTCGCGTTCATGACAGGAGCGGCGAGACACAAGCGCGATAATCTTTTTTTCTTTGGGCTCTTCGCTCTCCTTTCGATACTGAGCCACTCTATAATCATTCCCGCGATTTTTATTCTTAGTCTTATAATCTGGTGCAGGCTTTGCCTGAGAATTTTCGGTGGCATCACGGGCGACTTGCTCGGGGCGTATCTGGAAATTTCGGAGATTTTACTTTTGACGGGAACGGTGATTGAAAGCTGCATCTGATTTTTGGCGGGCGTTACATGGGCAAGCGAGCCTACGCCCGGAGGTTATATAAAGATTTTGATTTCGTCTACGACCTCGAACGCAACGACCCCGAAGATATCAAGGCTCCGGGGCTTATCGTCAACCTGCACGCCGGTGTCAAGAGCTTGCTGAAGAGGAACATCAACGCGCTCGAGTTCTTTGAGGCCAAGATCGAAATTCTGAAAAATTCCGTCATAATAGGCGATGAAATTTCCGGCGGCGTTGTCCCCCTCGATGAGTTCGAACGGCTGTGGCGCGACCAGACAGGCAAGCTCTACCAGTTCCTCGCAGCCGAGGCCGACATCGTAGACAGAATTTTCGCCGGGCTTCCGATTAGATTGAAAGGGTGAAACGTTTTCGTGAAATATATTTTTTTCGACATAGATAACACTCTCGTGAGCCACGTCGTCTCGCCTCACATTCCCGAACAGACACGCGAGGCCATAAGATTATTAAGAGCTAACGGACACGTCCCGGCGATCGCTACAGGTCGTGCGGGCTTCCTGACCTTTCCGACAGCTCGCGAGTTTGAAATTGACGATCTTGTGTGCGCTGGCGGAGCTGAAATATTTTCGGGAGGCCAAGAGATCTACAAGAAATTCTTCCCAGACGAACATTTAGAGAAATTTTTGGCGACGGCTAAAAGATTTCCCGAGCTGACGGCCGCCGCTGACGACGAGTTCATATATACGGACGAAAGCTCCGGAATGTTTGGAGCTTACTTCAACGCTCAGGCGGGTTACGAGTGCATAAAGCCACTCAAAGAGCTTCAACGCGCGGTCATGTGTTACATCACTGTGCCGCCCAAGAACTTGACACCCGAGCACGGAATATTCTTTGCTCCCCCTGATGGCGTGAGGCTCGAACTTATGAACGCGTTCACGGAGGCCAGAAGCTCCGAGACTTCAAAGTGGCGCGGCATTGAAATTTTCATGAGACATCGCGGAGCAGACATCAATGACGTTATAACCTTTGGGGACGGTCCGAATGATATCGAGATGCTTGAAAGAGCTTCGCTCGGTGTGGCGGTCGCGAGAGCTTCTGAGAGGGTCAAACGGTCGGCGGATTTCGTGTGCGGTGATATCGACGATGGCGGGATATTAGAGGCGTGCCGCGAACTTAGCCTCATAGCGTGAAAGGTCTCAGCCCCCGTGGGAGAGAGCCGCGGAGTGAAGAGGGGGAGGGCAATCCCTCACTCCTAACTCCTACCTCCTACCTGATACTGTAGCCTTTGCGCTTCAATATCTCGCGGACGTTGTTGTGAACTTTCTCGACCTCTTCGTCTTTGAGAGTTCTCTCGTGCGAACGATAAGACAGCGAATACGCGAGGCTCCTAAAGCCCTCCGGGATCCCTTTGCCCTCGTAAATATCAAACAGCCTCAGCTTCTCTAACGTCAGCTCGCTTCCGGCGGCCTCAGCTACTGAGCTGCGAATGTCATTCATAACGTCATCATTGCTTCGATCAATCGCTACGAGCATCGAAATATCTCTGAATGATGCCGGGAATTGGCTCGAAGGCGTGAATGTCGGCTTGTGTCTCTGTGCCATGGCCGTCAGGTCAATTTCGAAAGCGTAAACTCCGCTAAGATCAAGCTCCTGCTCAATGGCGGGTTTGAGCCTCGCAACGAAGCCGACACGCTCACCATTCACGAACACGTCAGCAGTCTGTCCGGCGTGCGTGAAAGTCTCGTGCCCGGCCTTGAATGTCGGAGTGAAGCCCCGCGCCATTATGAGAGCTCCCACATCGGCTTTGACATTGTAGAAATTCTCTTCGCGGTTGCCAAACGGCGAGCGAGTGTCAACGCCATTGAACGCAATCCCTGCGACGTGTTCAAGCTCTTTACACCCCTCACTCCTCACTCCTAACTCCTCACTAATAAAAATTTTTCCCTGCTCGAAGATCCTCACGGGGTCGCGCCAGCCTGACGTTACAGCCGTCTTCAAGCCCATCAGAAGCCCGGGTATCAAAGTCGTCCTCATGGCCATCTGGTCGCGGCTTATCGGGTTGGCGATTTTGAGCGGCTTCGCTCGAACGTCATCAGCCGGAAATCTCAGCTTATCCGGGAAATCCTCCGGCAGGAAGCTGTAAGTTACGACCTCCGTATATCCGCGAGCCATAAGCGTGTTCCTGACGAAGCCCGCAAGCTCCATGCCTGAGCCAATGTCAGCGCGACGTGGAAGCTCTCCGGGGAGTTTCTCCTCAACATCGTTGTAGCCTATGAAGCGTCCGACCTCCTCGATTAGATCCTCTTCGATCGCGATATCAGGACGGAACGTCGGCGGCATGAAAATTTTCTCCTCGTCGTCGCCCTTGATGATCTTGACCCCGAAACCGTCGAGAATTTTCTCAGCCTCGCGCATGTTGTCCCACGACAGATAAGTCGAAAGTTTCTTGCGGGTGAGCTTCACTGGCTTAGGCTCTGGAATTTCGTTCTCCGCGCTCAGAGGCTTGTAATCGACCTCAGCTCCGCACCATTCGTTGAATAAATTCGTGGCCGCGGTCAAAGCTATCTTGCTCAAAGCCGGGTCAACAGTCCTCGCGAACCTGAAAGCGGCCTCCGAGTTGATGCCGAGCCTGCGCGACGTGTGGCCGACCCTCACGGGCGAGAAGCAAGCACTCTCTATCACGATCGTACTAGTGTCGTCCCTGATGCCTGTCTGTTCGCCGCCCATGACCCCCGCAAGCGCGATAGCCTCCCCGCCGCTGGTGATTAACATGTCTCGCTCGGTGAGAAGTCGCTCCTTGCCGTCAAGCGTCTGCATGGTCTCGCCGTTGCGTGCAGCTCTGACGGTGATCTCACGTGCGGGCAGTGTGTTCAGGTCGAACGCATGGAGCGGCTGTCCCAACATCAGCATGACGTAATTCGTAACGTCGACGGCGTTAATAATCGGCCTCATGCCGAGGTGAGCGAGATCTATCTTCGCAGTGAGAGGAGACTGAGCCATCTTCGCGCCCGTCGCAAG
>JAFSJO010000058.1 GCA_017449415.1 Synergistaceae bacterium | reverse complement strand
GCCGGGATCGGACGCAAGAAAGCCACGGAGCTTCTCGTGAAGTTCGGTTCAACGAGCAAGATCGCCAAGCTGACCCCTGAGGAGCTTCAGACAGTGCCGGGCATCGGGCCGAAGTTCGCGAAGAAAATTCTCGAAGAGCTTAATGAAAGTGAGGAATAAAAAATCATGGAATGTAAAATAAAATTGTTTTGGGACAGCGACGCGGCTGTCTGGTCAGCGACTAGTGAGGACTTGCCGGGGCTTGCGCTGGAGTCAGGCTCCTTTGACGCGCTTGTGGAACGAGTGAAATACATCGTGCCGGAGCTTCTTGAAATCGAAAACATCAAAGTCGATTACTGCGATCTGAATTTCGTATCGGAAAGGCGCGACAGGGTGCAGATGGTTGGCTGAAGTTGACGGCAAAATCAAATCGCGTTTTACCGCGAACGCCATCATGAAACAGGCCGGAATAGACTTTAGATTTAGATAACATTATGAACAAGACACTATTCTCAACCCCCTCCGACGAGCCTTTAGCCGCCCGAATGAGACCTCAGACCCTCGAAGAGTTTGCAGGCCAAGAGCATCTTATCGCGCCGGGCAAAATCCTTCGCCGCATCATCGAGAGCGACAAGATACCTTCGATGATCTTTTGGGGGCCGCCGGGCGTGGGCAAGACCACACTCGCAAGCATCATTGCACGGAGGACGCAGGCGACTTTCATAAATTTCTCGGCCGTTACCAGCGGCATCAAAGAGATCCGCGACATCATGAAGCAAGCCGAGGCCAACAAAAATTTCGGCGAGCGTACTATCGTCTTTGTTGATGAGATACACCGCTTCAACAAGGCTCAACAGGACGCTTTCCTACCGTTCGTCGAGAAAGGCAGCATCATCTTGATCGGCGCAACGACCGAAAATCCATCGTTCGAGATTAACGGAGCGTTGCTCTCGCGGTGCAAAGTCTTCGTGTTGAAGTCCCTCGATCCTGATGACGTTGTGAAGCTTCTGCAGCGAGCCTTGAAAGTCTTGGGGGAAAATTTTTTTGCCGACGATGATATCCTCAGGGCGATCGCTGTATTCTCGAACGGAGACGCACGCGCCGCTCTCTCACTGTTGGAAATGACGGCGATGAACAGCGAAGAAAATTCCGACGGCAAGATCATCATTACTCAGGAAATTTTGGAGCAATGCACCTCGCGAAAGTCGCTTCTCTATGACAAGGACGGCGAGGAACATTACAACCTCATATCGGCTCTTCACAAGTCCATGAGGAACTCCGACCCTGACGCGGCGGTCTATTGGCTCGCTCGAATGTTGGAGGCCGGCGAAGATCCTTTGTATGTTGCCCGCAGGCTCGTGAGGTTCGCTAGTGAGGATATCGGGCTTGCTGAACCGGGTGCGCTGTCGATGGCCGTGGCTGCGTATCAGGCTTGCCACTTCCTCGGTATGCCGGAATGTAACGTTCATCTAACTCAGGCTGTCGTGCATATGTCGATAGCTCCAAAGTCGAACGCGCTCGATGTCGCTTACAATGCCGCCAAGAAAGACGCTCTGAACAGCCTCGCTGAACCTGTCCCGCTCCATATCCGCAACGCTCCGACAAGATTAATGCGGGAGCTTGAATACGGCAAGGGTTACAAGTTCGCGCACGACTTCGAGAATAAAGTTACGGATATGAAGTGTCTTCCTGACGCACTGCTCGGACGCGAGTATTATCAGCCGACTGACCAAGGCAGCGAAGCTCATTACAAGAAACGGCTCGAACAGATTAAGAACTGGAAAGCGAACTTTCAAGCGTGAGACCTCAACAGCCCGGAGTTCAGCTCGCGATAGATCATAGCGATGACGATCAGCGAGATTATGAACGTGAGGCCGTCGCTCGCCGGCATCGACCACAACACGCCGTCAAGTCCCATGAATATCGGCATGATGATCGTGAGACCTGCGCCGAAAATTATTTCTCGAACCATCGACAGCCCCGCCGAGATGTAAGGCCGACCCATCGCCTGAATGAAAATGAAAGCGGCTTTGTTCACGCACGCGAAGATTATCAGGCAGAGATAAACTCTGAAACATTTCACAGTGAAAGCGGCGTAATAAACGCTCTCGCCGGAGGCTCCGAACAGCGACGCTATGCTCGCCGGGAAAAATTCAACGATTACGAACGCAACGAAGCCGATCACAGTCTCGCAGACCAGTAGCAGGCTGAAGAGGCTCTTGACGCGGTCAGGACGCTGCGCTCCGACATTGAAGCCGACTATCGGGGTACAGCTCGCCGAGAGGCCGACAACGATCGAGATCACTATCTGGAAAAATTTCATCACGATCCCAATGACGGCCATCGGAATTTGCGAGAACTCCGGCTGACCGAAGACGGGATCTAACGCGCCATATTTGTGTATCATGATGTTCACGGAAGCTACGCTGATGACCAACGAGACCTGCGAAAGGAAACTGCACATTCCAAGCGGCAAATATCTTTTCATCAGTGGCAAGTTGTAATGGAGGTTGGCTCGCGAGAACTTCACAGCCTTCATCTTGCGAGTGATGTAAAGCAGCGACATGAACGCCGTGAATATCTGTCCCATGATCGTAGCGACAGCCGCGCCCATCATTCCCCAATGGAACACGAAGATAAAAATCGGATCGAGAATTATATTTATCATCGCGCCGGTTAAGGTCGAGAGCATGACGTAATTTGGACTGCCGTCGGCTGAGATCACGGGGTTCATAGCCTGACCAAAGACATAGAACGGGATCCCGGGAATGATGAAAGTGAAGTACTCGACCGCGAGCCGAAACGTCTCATCGTTGACACGACCTCCGAAAAACGTAACAAGCTCGTCGCGAAAGAGGTAATATATCGCCGCGATTATCACCCCACACGTCGAGGAGAGAAGAGCCGCGCTCCCTACGCTGTCCCCGGCTTGCTTGGCCTCTCGCGCTCCCAGCGACATGCTCACGAAAGCGCAAACTCCGTCGCCGATCATCAGCGTGAACGCCAGAGCTATGACCGTCATCGGGAAGACGACGTTATTAGCGGCGTTGCCATTCGAGCCGAGATAATCCGCGTTGGCGATGAATATCTGGTCGACGATGTTGTACAGAGCCGCCACCAGCAGCGACACTATCAGAGGCACAGCGTAACGCGCCATCAGCTTGCCCACAGGTTCACGCTCGAGAAAAATATTTGCTTCCAAAAATATCATGTTCCTTTCTGAATTTGAATTTGGCATAAAAAAAATGCGCTCGTCCTTTTCGCCCGGACTTACGCACTTGGCTGCACAGCAAGCTCATTATAGCACTCAGATCGGAGCAGTGAATTTCTTCTTGTCCTCGACGCTGATGTCCCGGCCAAGCTGTACTTCGACCATCTGCAACCCTGAGACCCCGGCTATGGCGGTGTGCTTGACCCCTGCGGGCATCGTAATGACATCACCGGGCTTTAGAGATTTTTTCGCTCCGTCGATAATCGCGACCCCTGAGCCTGATATGACGTTCCAGATCTCGTTGCGACGTTCGTGGCTGTGATAGTTCATGCGGTGGCCGGGGTTGAGCGTAACTTTGACGGTGAGGCTCTCATCTTCGACATCAATGACGCGATACGAGCCCCAGCTCTTCTCCGCGAACATGACTTGCTGATGAATATTCTCGACCAGCGGTTTGATGTACGAGCTTTGTCTCTTGTCGGAGACTATGATGCCCTCCGGCGAGGCCGAGATTATCGCGTCCCTCAATCCCGTCGCGAGTATCGGAATGTCAAGCTCGTTGATCACGTGAACATTCTCGCAGTTGTCGCTTAATATCACGTTGCCGACGGCGTGCTCTTCCATAGCTTCGGCGAGTGTGTTCCATGTCCCGAGATCCTTCCATGTCCCGGAGTATCGAACGACTGCGAGGCTGCTTTCATGTTCAACGACGGCGTAATCGAAAGAAATTTTTTTGAGAGTTTCGTAATTCGCGACCATCTCGGCGTGAGTGTCGAAGCCCAAAAATTTTTTGCTCTTGTCGAGTATGTATTTCAGTTTGCAAGCGAAGACCCCGCCATTCCACAAAGCTCCCTGCGCGACAAGCTCGGCTGCTCTCTTGGCAGTTGGCTTCTCGGTGAAGCTGAAGCCGCTGGCGGTCGGTATGATGTAGCCGTATTTGTCGCTCGGGTAGGTCGGCGCGATCCCCATCAATATCAAGTTAGCTTCGTCGCGTCTAGCCGCGTCAAAAATTTTTTGCAGGCAACGAAAATATTCATCTTCAACATAAGGATCGACCGGGCAGACGATGACAGCTTCGTTCTCGCTCATGCCTTTGATGTCGTGGAGGTAGGCCGCCGCCAAGGCTATCGCTGGGAAAGTGTCGCGCCTGCATGGTTCGACCGAAACGCCGATATCAGTCCCGAGCTGATTATGTAACGCGGAGACCTGAGACCTTGAAGTCGCAACAGTCACGGACGAGTCAGGAGCCACCGTCATGATCTGGCGATAAACTCTCTGAACCATCGACTCGTAACCGTCGCCGCGCCGAAAAATTTTTATGAACTGTTTCGAGCGAATGTCATTGCTGAGTGGCCACAGACGTTTGCCGCTCCCGCCGGATAATAGAATTATGTTCATCGCAACGCCTCGAGATCGTGCGCGACCATGAGGCGGACAAGCTCATCGAAAGAAGTCTTCGCGCCTTTCCAGCCTAATTCACGTTTTGCCTTTGACGGCGAGCCGAGCAAGTTCACGACATCAGTAGGACGATAGAACTTCGGCGACACCTCAACGATCACGCGACCCGTTGCGCTGTCAATGCCCCTCTCGTTGACACCCTCGCCCTGCCATTCAAGTTCGATGCCCGCGTAGTGAAAAGCCAACTGAGCAAACTCCCTCACAGTGTGCTGAACTCCCGTCGCGATCACGAAGTCGTCCGGCTCGTCCCGCTGTAACATCAGCCACATGCACTCGACGTAGTCCCTCGCGTAGCCCCAGTCTCGTTTGCTGTCGAGGTTACCGAGATAGAGCTTCTCTTGCTGACCTTTCGATATCCGAGCCGCCGCCAGAGTTATCTTTCGGGTTACGAATGTCTCGCCGCGCCGTTCGCTCTCGTGATTGAACAGGATACCAGAGCAGCAGAACATTCCGTAAGCCTCGCGATACTCCTTGACGATCCAGAAGCCGTATTGCTTCGCCACCGCGTAAGGCGAGTAAGGGTGAAAGGGGGTCGACTCCGACTGTGGGACTTCTTCAACGCGCCCGTATAGCTCCGAGGTCGAGGCATGATATATCTTGCATGTGTCGGTTAGGCCGCAAACCCTCACAGCTTCGAGCAGCCTCAACACACCCAGCGCGTCAGCGTCAGCCGTGAACTCCGGGACATCAAAGCTCACTTGAACATGGCTCTGAGCCGCGAGGTTATAAATCTCATCGGGACGAACCTCCGCGACGATCTTCACCAGCGACATTGAGTCCGTCATATCGCCGTAATGAAGATGAAAATTTTCCCGACCCTCAATATGTTCGATGCGCTCGCGGCGTTCGGTGCTTGACCGTCGGACGACCCCGTGAACGTCGTAGCCCTTTGTGAGCAACAACTCAGCCAGATAGCTCCCGTCCTGACCTGTTACGCCTGTGATTAAAGATTTCTTCATTTTATTCAGCTCCAAATTTTTTCAGTGTCGCAATTAGCTCTCTGTTGCAGCCAAGCTCCAACGCTTTCGTTAAAGCTGTCTGTCCTTCATTGTCTCTTGCGTTGACATCAGCCCCGGCTCGTATCAGTGGCTCCGCGACCGGCTCAAATATACCGTTCTCAACAGTGTAGGCTGCTGCATACATCAGCGCAGTGTAGCCGAGATTATTCTTCGCGTTGACATCAGCCCCGGCATCAATCAAGATCGAAACGAGTTCAGCATCGCCGCCATTGAAAGCCTTAGCCGCATACATGAGGGCAGTTTGTCCGACGTTATCTCTCGCGTTGACATTCGCGCCAGCGTCCAACAATATTTTTACTCTCTTGCGAATTTGCGGCAGAGGATTATCTTCGGGGGCAAGCGCACGAACTTGTGAGGGGTGTACTCCAAAGCACACAGTCCACCATGATGCCCACAATAATGGTGTCCATTCGTGATAATCTTTCGCGTCGACCTCGGCTCCGTGTCTGATTAAGACTTCAAGCACGCCGTCATTGCGATTATATTTTGCCGCCATTAGCAGAGGCGTGAATAACTGTTTTCCGAATTGTTCTGTAGATGGATAGCCGAGCTTATAATCCCACATCGGGTATCGAGCATACACTGACGCGCCGTTCCTGATTGCTTCCTCGACCTGTTCAGCCGTACCGCTGGCGCACAACTCTAAAAACAAAGACTCATCGCGTTTAGGCGGCGGCGACTTAAAAAAATCAAAAAATCCCATGGCTTACAACCTCCGAAAAATTTTTCACAACCGACTTTCCATTTCGCTGATTTCTCTTTTCAGTTGGTCGATCTTGTTTTCCAACTCTCCGATCCTGTTTATCAACTCGCGCTCACGCAAATAATCTTTCGTTCTGTTCAAACGCTCGCGAAGACGTTCAACAACCTTGTACAGATTGGAGACCTGCTCTTTTTTGCGATAAATTCGTTCGTTTGTCCTTTCGCGCCATTCCTCGTGCTTGCGCTCGGCCTCGTATCTTTTCCCGTCCCAGAATTTTTTCTTGGCCTCGGAAAACAAATCCCACAATCTCGAATCTTCTTCGCCAGCCGAACCAACTGAACGCCATTGACGATCCAGCTCCCTCATTCGTTCAGCGTTTGAGGAATAGTCTTTCGATGACGCAAGCGAGGCAGCTTCGCCACATATTCTGCTCTTGATGGCCGCGTTATTCTTTCGCTGTTCGTCTCGCTGTTGGAAAAATATTTGAGCTTTGGCGTTAAAATCCTGACGTTGCTTGTTAAACTGTTCCCAAAAATTGTCATCATCTTTCTTGCCAGCACTGCCGGCGGCTTTCCAACGGCTCATGATGTCATTGAGACGCTCTCTCGTGTCTTTCACCGTTTGAGGAGTTGTTTCGACGTAGCCGAATTTTTTCACGACGGAGATCGCTTCCTCAAGGAGCTGGAATTTCAGATTTTTGCTCCTCTCTCGTTTTTCATCTCGATCGGCGAAATATTGTGTGCGACGGTCAAAGAAAATTTTTCGAGCGGACTCAAATTCCTGCCACAAATTTTCATCTTTATCTTTGCCGGCACTCCCTGACGCTTTCCACTTGTCGAGGAGTTCTTTGAATTTCTCGCCTGTTTGCTTCCAGTCTTCTGAGGCGGATAATTTCCGAGCTTCAGATATTATCTCTCGTTTCGATCTTTCGGCGCGTTCCTGTAATTCTTTCCTTGCTTTCTTGACTCTTTCCTGACTTTCGTGGAATTTGCCCCACAACTCTTTCTCTTTCGGAGTGTTCCAGTTTTGGATCGTCTTCCATCTTTCAAGAAGCTCATGTAACTTTTCATTGACTTCACGAACTTTTGATGCCGTAGAGATGTCATTAACAAGCCTCGCAGCTTCGGCGCATATCATTTCCTTTTGGCGGATATCATCTTCAACGTCGCGAAGGGCATCATATTCGGACGTTCCATATTCTTGGACTCCGAGCTTGGATTTATCTTTTTCAATTCTGAGTGAACGCGAACGCCGCCAATATAGAACACTATACAGGCCGTCAATTTCTATCGCTATACAGTGTCCATGACCGTCGACATCTCTGGCCCAAGGTTCAATCGGGTTGTGAGATGAATCTTCCGCGCCGTAAAGCACTTCAACTATTCGTGCGCCTGAGCTGTGAATACGTTCACTAACTCTCGCCATAGTGTCCCCGAAGTTCGTTATCGTCTTCCACCTTGGAACCATGATCCTATCCTTCCATACATTCTTTCAGCCACTCTTCGAGCGGGTTGCCGTCGCGCAATAATTTCCCGTCCGTCGATGTGAAGGCGTGTTTCGTGTATCCCTCGGCGGCGAGCTTATCTGTGTGTGCGTGAAAGATCCTGCACGTGAACACGACGCTGACTTTCGAGAGCTTCGTTACGGAGGTCTCGATCTCAATCTCCTCGTCATAGAACAGCGACGACTTGTAACGACAATGAGCCTCGACCACCGGCAGCAATATCCCCTCGGCCTCCCACAGCGAGAAGCTTTTGCCGTTCGCCCTGCACAAGTCCGAGCGTCCCATCTCGAACCAGTCCATGTATCGCCCGTAATATGCCACGCCCATCTTGTCAGTCTCGCCATAGCGCACGCGAGTTTTCGTAATTTGTTTCATTTATGATTTACACTCTCCAAAATTTTTGGTATAATAGCGGAGCTTCAAAGCCCAAGCCCCCCAAGAAACTTTTCAACTACATTTTCAGCTACAGAAACTTCAAACTTCCTTAACGTTCACAAGACCTCGCGAAAAAATTTTAAGAATTAAAAAAATGACTCTCGTCGTTCATCTCGCGCCACACCGACAACGTCAACGGAATGACGAGAACGAACGCCAGCACGTCCGCGACAGGCTGAGCAATCTCAACGCCCAACAGCCCGTACATACGCGACAGGATCAGGATCGCCGGGATAAAAAATATTCCCGAACGAGCCGAGGCCGTTATCGTAGCACGCACGCCCTTGCCTATCGACTGAAGCATCATATTTGACAGCACTATTGTGGCATTCAGTGGCATCGAGAACATCTGCCAGCGCAGCGCAACACTTCCAATCGCAATAACAGCCGGGTCATCACGGAAAAATCTCACGATCTCCTCCGACAGGAACGCGCTCATAATTGCGAGACCAATCAAAAATAATGTCCCGTAAGCTACGCAGAATTTGTAACCCTCCTTGACACGTCCGTGAAGCTTCGCGCCGTAGTTGTAGCTGCACACGGGCTGGTAACCTTGGCCGAAGCCTATCAATGCCGAGTTCGCGAACATCATCACGCGGTTGACAACCGACATACCGGCTATAGCTGCGTCCCCTGCGATAGCTCCGGCGGTTCTGTTCAGCAAGATGCTGGAGAAACTTATCAGCGCGTTACGTGCAAGAGATGGCGAGCCTCCGTTGACGATTTGCAACAGATAATGAGCATTGAGCCTGATATTCCGCCAACGTATTCGGATATTCGCGCCCTTGGTGCTGCCATAGAACAAGACGAAGAAGCTCACGATCTGGCTCAGTATCGTGGCCAACGCCGCGCCGCTCACTCCAAGCCCGAATGTGAAGATGAACAGCGGATCGAGGAAGATATTCAGCACCGCTCCGCTGACGAGGCCGACCATAGCGTAGAACGCGCTGCCTTGAAAGCGAAGCTGATTGTTAATCACGAGCTGCGAGGTCATGAACGGAGTTCCGATTAAGATTATTCGCATGTAGTCCTGAGTGTCCGTTATGATCGTGTCGGTTGCGCCCAGCGCGATTGAGAGCCGCGTAAGCTCCACAAGCCCCGCCGTCATGATCGCGCACCCGAGCAGGAACGCCAGAGCGAAGCCCGTCGAAGTCATCTCCTCAGCCTCTTTGAGTTCACCCGCTCCGAGCTTTCGTGATACGTAGTTGGCCGAGCCGTGCCCGCAGAAAAATCCTATCGCCTGTATGATGTTCATTAGTGAAAGGACGACCCCGACCGCCGCAGTGGCTTGTGTCGATATGCGACCGACGAAGAAAGTGTCAGCCATGTTGTAGAGGTTCGTAACCATCATGCTGATGATCGTCGGGACGGACAGGATACAGATTAGTCGGCGTACGGGGGTCTTGGTCATGTAATCGAAACGCGCTTCGAGTGCTGTCTGTGCCATTTTCATTTTCCTTTGTGCTTTGATGTTCCCTAAAATATACCACAAAAAAAGGAGCCGAGATATAACTCTCGACCCCTAAGTCAATTAGGAATGAGGAATTGTCTTTTCACTCCTAACTCCTCACCCCTAACTCCTAACTCCTCACTCCTAACTCCTCACTATTTCATCGCGTCCTTGACTCTCTCATAGAGACCGTCCGACCACTTAAATAGATCGCCGAACTTGTAGAACTCCTGAGCTTTCGCTCTGAAGCCGTTCAAGACTTCCTCGTCAGGTACGACGACCGTAACGCCCTCTTTCTCCATCAAGCCGCGATAGTAATCGTTGGCCTTGGCCTGAAGCTCGTTGTTGTAGACTCCGGCCTCGTAGCCCGTCTCGACAAGAGCTTTCTGCTGCTCGGGCGTGAGGCTGTCGAACCACATTGACGAGCAGATCCAGTTCGTGAAGTTGAGGACGTGGCCATCGAGGATAAGATACTTCGCGACCTCGTGATGTTTGCGTCCGTAGAGCGTGCTGAGAGGGTTCTCGCCGCCGTCGATCGTCCCCTGCTGGAGAGCCGTGTAGACATCGCCGAGGCTCATTCCAACGGGAGTAGCTCCGAGAACTTCAAAGCCTTTCGTCTGTATCTGGTTGGTCGGGACTCTAATCTGAAGTCCTTTGAGGTCGTCGACGGTCTTGACGGGCTTGGTCGTGAGGATGTGGCGTTCGCCGTAAGCCCAGTTCGCCGCAACGAGCTTCAAGCCCATGGCGTTGAGTTTGTCGCACTGCTCTTTCCACCAGTCGGACTGAATGAGCTTCCAGCACTCGTCCCAGTTCGCGAAGAGGAAAGGCCCAAAGACGATGCCCATGTCCGGCACGCCGTAATCAGCGAAGAATGCGCCGTCCGCGAGTGTCATGACGGGTTCGCCGAGAAGCATCTGATCGATGAGGTCGGTCTTGTTGCCGAGCTGTGAGTCCGGGAAAATTTCCATCGTCAGCCCCGTGTTGCGAGCCGCGAGAAGCTCCTGCCACTTCGCCAGAGCCTGCCCGATAGGTTCGCTCATCGAGTTCTCGAAGCCGAGCTGAAGGACGACATCAGCCGCCGCAGGCGCAACAAACAAAACCGTCAGTAACAAAGCCGCAAAAAATTTTTTCATTGTGAAGCCTCCTTGAAAGATTAGTGAGGAGTTAGGAGTTTTGTCTCATCATATGTTGCTCGCAATCCACGAGCGAAGCTCTTCAGCGTCCTGGAAGCCCACGTGTCGCGAAGCAACCTTGCCGTCCTTGAAGATCATGAGGTTCGGGATACTCATGACGCGGAATTTCTTCGCAAGCTCGGAGTTCTCGTCCGCGTCAGCCTTGAAAAACTCGACCTTACCGGCCAGCTCCTCCGATATCTCCTCGACGATCGGCGCGATAGCCTTGCAAGGCCCGCACCACGTCGCCCACACGTCAAGCAATGCGACCTTCGCCGCTTCAAGTTCTGTTGTGTCGTTGTTGGTGATCTCTTTCACTGCCATGACCGTTCCTCCTTACAACAGCGACGCTACGAACTCTTCGACCTTGGCCATGTCAGCGGTAGGCTCGAAGCGTTTCACGACGTTGCCATTGCGATCCACCACGAACTTCGTGAAGTTCCATTTGATGTCAGGCTTCTTGGCGAAATCCGGGTCAGCCTTGGCCAGCATGTCATTGAGAAGCGAAGCGAGCTTGTGATCCGCGTCAAAGCCCTCAAAGCCTTTCTGACTCTTCAAGAACGTGTAGAGCTTCAGCTCACCCGGGCCATTAACGTCGGACTTCTTGCACTGCTCGAACGTCGTGTTGTAGTGGAGCGTGCAGAACTCATGGATCTCTTCATCAGAGCCGGGCGCCTGACCTCCGAACTGATTGCACGGAATGTCAAGGATCTCAAGCCCCTTGTCGTGATACTTCCTGTACATCTCTTCGATGGGTTCGTACTGGGGCGTGAAGCCGCAGCCCGTGGCGGTGTTGACGATCAGGATCACTTTGCCCTTGAACGCGCTCAAAGAGATTTCCTCACCCTTCGAGTTGAACACAGAGTAATCATAGATACTGCTCATTGAATACGCCTCCGAAATAAAAATTATGAAAATGAAAGTTAATTTAGCTAATTTTAGCATATGCGAGCCTCACAAAATTCTTCACCGTCTCGAAAGGCCGCAACACTCTAAGCTCACCGTTCACGCGCTCTTCAGCCCGTCCCATCGTGTAGCACGTCGAAGGCTCAAGCCCGAGGACATACTCGCCGCTCCTCATGCTCTTCCATTGTGAGAGCCTCGGCAACGTCTCCAGCGACCACGACAGCGACGCTTCGATCCCAAGCTCCTGATTAATGAGGCGAGCCGTCGGCTCCGAGAAAATCTCGTTGAAGTAGACGCACTCGTCTTCGCCGTCAATCGGAGCTGAGAACTCGCATTGAGTTTGAATATTCTCAGCTGCGTGAGCTGTTCGCGGTGTCGTCTTTCGATCCGTCGGGAGCTTCAGCTCTGTCTTCTCGCTGAGGAACGGCCAGCCGAAGTTCACGTGATACAAGATTGCGTATTCGGTCGGCACAGGCGTGAGGTTCGTCAACTCGTCCTCAATGAGGATCTCGCTGCCCCACACAGGGATCGTATAGCGACGCTTCAATGACAGGCAATGCCGCCACTGTTCGGACTCACGGACTTCGCCGCCGATGATGAAGCTGTCGCCGTCAACGTAAGCGAAGAGATTTCTCGCTGATTGACCGTGATAGCGTCCGTGCAGAGGGTGAAACTCGCCGTCGCCTTTGGTGTCCTCGCACTGAGGCCCGACCGACAACAGCCCGCACGTGTAGAGCATACCGCCGGGGAACGTGTGATCGAAGTTGTCGCGTATCGGCAAAAATCTGTTGGGACTGTCATAGCCGTTCTTGGTCATGTAGTTGATGTTCACGCCTCGGAACTTCAAGCGGCCAATGTCAAGCCCCGAGTCCGGCAGGATATCGAACTCCAAGCCCCCCGCCGTCGTTACCTGATAGAGAGCGCAGCCCCGAGCCGTCCCCTCATCAATCACGACACGCCTGACGCTGTAGAGTTGCTCCTCGTTGCCAACGTAGCGATAAAGCTCCTCGCGCCTTAACATATGACAGCCTCCGCGAACTTATCGAACGCCGCAAGACCTTTCGAGTCTCGCTTGTAAACTCCGCTGTCCCTCAGCACCTGCGCGAAGACATGCCCGACCTCATCACGAAGCATTGCTTTGACCTCGTCAGCTCCCGTCAAGTTGGCGTGTCTCTCGCGGAGCGACCTGTACCAGACCTCGTGAATTTCAAGCTCGGAGGGCAAAGTCTCCTTACCGTCGAGCCAAGCCGCCTGAATTTTTTCGAGCGACGATTTTAGCCTCGCAGGTAGGACAGCAAGCCCCATGACCTCAATGAGGCCGATATTCTCTTTCTTGATGTGATGGACTTCGGCGTGCGGGTGGAATATCCCCAGCGGGTGTTCGTCGCTAGTTCTGTTGTTGCGGAGGACGAGATCAAGCTCGAAAGCTTCGCCCTTGCGTCTTGCGATCGGCGTGATTGTGTTGTGAGGTTCGCCGTCCGAGTACGCGAGTATCCCGACGCTCTCGTCAGTCCATTCGCGCCACGCTGAAAGAATTTTCTCGGCCAAGTTCGTGAGCTTCTCGGGGTCGTTCGATGAGAGCCTTATCGCCGACATTGGCCACTTGATGCGCCCTGCTGTGATGTCGCTGTCCTTGGTGTCGTATCGACGCTCGAACGGTGCGCCGTCCATTGCGAACACGTAACGCCCGCCCTGATAATGATCGTGCGACAGGATCGAGCCTCCGACGATCGGCAAGTCAGCGTTAGAGCCTGCGAAGTAATGCGGGAACCTCGCTATAAAGGCGAAGAGATTTTCAAACGTCTCGCGAGAGATCAACATCGGGACATGCTCGCCGTCAAGCACGATGCAGTGTTCGTTGTAGTAGCTGTATGGCGAGTATTGGAAATACCAATCGCGCCCGCAGAGCTTCAACGGAATGAGGCGGATATTCTGACGCGCAGGGTGTCCGTGATGCCCGTAGAAGCCCTCGTTCTCTTTGCAGAGCAGACACTTCGGATAGCCCGAGGATTTTATTGCGCGAGCCTTGGCTATGTCGCGGGGGTCTTTCTCAGGCTTCGACATGTTGATCGTGATGTCAAGCTCGCCGAACTCCGTCGGAGACTTCCAGCAGATATTCTTGGCCGTGCGTTCGGAGCGAATGTAGTTCGAGGAGACTCCGAGCTTGTAAAAATAATCCGTGGCCTCCTTGGGCGAAATCTTTTCAAGCTCCGCGAACTTCTCTATAACGTCCGAGGGCCGGGGAGTGAACACGCCCATCAGCTTCGTGTCGAGCAAGTCGCGTTCGGTCTCAGTGTCTTCGATTAGATTGTTAGCGGCTGCCCAGTCAAGGATCTTTGCGAGTATGCTGTCTGGAGAGTGCGGGATCGGGGTCGAGGTGTCGGGAGCGGCTTCAAACTCGAAAGAGTTCAGGCCGAGGATACCGATTAGAGAGTTGGCGGCCCAGATCGTGTCGTCGGGTTCGATCAGTCCGTGATGAAGTGCGAACGAGATCAGATTGTTAAGCTCATGATTAACCATAACGAAAGCTCCTTTCGGATTTGGGATTGGAAATCAGGAAGGAGGAGTCAGGAATGAGTGAGGAGTGAGGAGTGAGGAGTGAGGAATGAAAAAATCGTCTAATCCCTAATCTAAATTACGGCTTGATAGACGGCGTTGACGGTCTTCTCGAAATCCTCGTCATACACTCCGATGATGATGTTGAGGTCGTCGGCTCCCTGATCCGTCAGCCGGACTTTGACATCAGCGGCGGCGATCGCGTCGAAGATCTTCGCAAAGATACCTTTCGTCGTGCCCATGCCCTCACCTATGACGGCAACCAGCGAAAGATTTTTCTCGATCGTAATCGAGTCGGGCTTGATGGCGTTGCTGATGTCGTTGAGGATCTCCTGACGCCTGATGTCGAACATTGGATTTTTGAGCACGACCGCGAAGTGATAGATCCCCGAGACGTAATGCTCGCACGATATCCCGCGCCGCGCGAACGCTCCGAAGACTTTCTCGCCGATCCCGTGGAGTTTGTTCAAACCCATCTTCTCGATCCTGAGCATCTTGAAATTCCTTCGACCTGACACGCAAGCCGCGACCTTTCGATCCGTCCCCTCAGGCAGCGTTGCGGAGATGTAAGTCCCCTCGTCGTTGGGGTAGTGAATGCTCCGAATGTTCGTCAGCACGCCGATATTCTTCAACATGAGCAGGACATCTTCATGAACGACGTTGATGCCCATGTAGGTAAGCTCGATCAGCTCCGAGTATGTGAGGTTGCGAATTTTCGCGGGATTTTGGACTATCGAGGGGTCAGCTATGTAGATGTGTCTATGCTCCGTCCACTTCTCGAATACGTCGGCCTTGATCGCCTTGGCTATGACAGCCCCCGTAGCGTCTCCGCCGCCTTTCGACATAAGAAGCTTCTGAGTGTTGGGGACGATCCCGAAGCCTCCCGGAATGATAGCGTGCTGAACTTTCTGAAGCACGTTGGAGATTGCCAGCGAGGTTTGATCTTCGTTGAGTGAGCCGTCAGCGTTGAGGAGGATCACCTTCGACGAGTCAACGAACTCCCAGCCTAGATACGCCGCCAATATCTTCGCCATGAGATACACGCCCCGGCTCGCGGTTGCGTCCTTACCCTTGCCAAAGAATAAATCTTTCTTGATGTTCGAGAACTCCGAGGCGAGGTCGAACGTTATCCCAAGTCCTCCGACGATAGCCTCAAAGCGGCTCTGAACGGTGGACAGGATCTCCATGAAGTTTTCGCGGTTCTCGTAGCGCGAGTAGCATATGTATAGAAGATCCGTGATCTTGATGTCGTCGGGCGTGAGCTTGCCGGGCGCAGTAACGACGACGTAGCGTCGATCCGGGTTTGATTTTATGACTTCAGCAACTTCTTTTATTCTTTCAGCGTCAGCCAGAGCCGTCCCGCCGAACTTGGATACAATAACACTGTTCATTGAGCTTCATCTCTTTTTTTGTGTATGGCTTTTTCGGTTGCCGCTTATTGTAGCATAGCCGCCTCGATGACATGCTTGGCAAGCACGGCTGTGGTTACAGCTCCGACTCCGGCAGGCACGGGAGTTATAGCCTTGACGATCGGCTCGGCCTCGTTGAAGTTCACATCTCCGCACAGCTTGCCGTCGGATCCCATGTTGATGCCCACGTCAATGACAACCTGACCCGGCGCAACGAACTCCGACCCGATGAAGTTCGCTTTGCCAATCGCGGCGATGATGATGTCGGAGGCTCGGCAAATCTCCGAAAGATTTTTCGTTTTGGAGTGGCACATCGTTACAGTGGCGTTGCGTCTCTGCAGGAGCATCGAGACCGGCTTACCTATGACGAGGCTGCGGCCAACTACAGCGACGTTGCGACCCTCAAGCTCGATCCCGTAGAAGTCAAGGAGTTCAATGCACGCCTGCGCGGTACACGGAGCGAAGCTCCCCTCCCCAATGAAGACCCCGGCCAGAGACTTCGAGGTCATGCAGTCAACGTCTTTCTCAGGCGCAAGGAGTTCACACGCTTCGCGCTCGATGTTCTTGTCAGGCAGCGGACGCAGCACGAGACAGCCGTGAATGTTCGTGTCCTCGTTGATCTCTTTGATGACGCTCAGGACACTCGACGGGTCAGGGTTGAACTTTCTGACCTCGATCCCGATCTTCTCGCAGCGTTTCGTAGCTCCTGTCTCGTATGAAATATCGCCGGGGTTATCGCCAACTCGAACTATTGCGAGCGTCGGCACGACTTTCAGCTCCGCGGCCTGAGACGTTAATCTCTCCGTGAGAGCTGACGCGACTGGCGCACCTTTCAATATCTCAGCCATGTTAATATTCCCTCCTTATGATCTTGCTGACGGAGGCGGCAACCTCGGAGGCTTTCGGGCAATACGAGCCGAGGATCTCATCTGCCTTGGCCTCGATAGCGTTCGCCGTGTCGGTGTCTTTCAACAGACGCGTATTCACGAAGACATTCACAGCCGCGCTCTCAATCGCCGCACGAGCCATCAAAGCCCCGCACCCAACGTCAGAGATTAAGAGCCTGCTCCCTTTCGTCAGCATCTCTTCGAGGAGGTCGACGACCTCGGCGCAGCGTCTCATCATCTCCAACGGAGCTTCGCAAGCGTTCAACAAAGCTTTCTCTAAAATCTCGTCGCGTCCGGGAGCGTCTTTGGGGAGAGCGTAAGCCTCGGCGAGGGGGCTGAATGCCTGCGCGTCTTCGTCAACCAGACTCAGAAGCCTCAGACGGAGCCTCTCAGCTTTCAATAAAATCTCTTTAACGTCTTCTTCAAACTCAGCGTATTTCTTTTTGCCCAACGTGAAATTTCCGACCATCGAACACAGAGCCGCGCTCAAAGCTCCGACGTAAGCCGCCGCTCCTCCGCCTCCGGGGGTTGGGAGTTTCTCCGCGAGCAGCTCGGAAAATCTTTCACAGCTTTCTTTTACCAACATTAGACCGCCTCCTTATGAATTTCATTATATAATAGCGACACTATCCCAAACGTTGGAGGTAATGAAATGCTGAAACAGGACATGCGCGACATAATCGACAGAGCCATTGAAGCTGTCTTGCCCGAGAGTGCCGTTAAGGAAGCTCTCAACCGCTCGGACTTTCAAGAACGCCGGGGCAAAGGTCGCCTTGTGGTTGCGTCGATAGGCAAAGCCGCGTGGCGAATGGCTAAGGCCGCGAGTGATATTCTCGGCTCGGACATCTCGGGCGCGGTCGTAACGAAGTACGAACACTCGATGGGCGACATCAAGGGGCTTGAAATTTTCGAGGCTGGCCACCCCGTACTCGACGAGAACACTCTGAAAGGCACGAAAGCTCTCTTGGAACACGTCAAGGGTCTCACTGCCGACGACACTGTGCTGTTCCTCGTTTCGGGCGGCGGCTCTGCTCTCTTTGAACTCCCGGCCGAGGGCGTTACCCTCGATGACATGAAAGACATCACGAGCCAGCTGCTTGCGTGCGGAGCTGACATCGTCGAGATCAACACGATCCGCAAACATCTCTCGGGCGTTAAGGGCGGACGTTTCGCGAAGCTCTGCGCTCCGGCTCATGTGTTCATGGTGGTGTTGTCTGATGTGTTGGGCGACAGGCTCGACAGCATAGCTTCCGGGCCGGCGTGGCCTGACGACTCGACGAGTGAGGAAGCCCTCGAGATCGTGAAGAAATATGACCTCAAAGTCAAGCCCGAGCTTATGAAGATCCTCGCCACCGAGACCCCGAAGAAGCTCGACAACGTTACGGCAGTGATAACCGGGAGCGTTACGGCGTTGTGTTCGGCGGCTTGCGAGATCGCGAAGTCGAAAGGTTATGAGCCTCTCGTGCTGACCACGACAATGACATGCGAAGCTCGCGAGGCCGGGGCGTTCATGGCTTCTGTGGCTCGTGAGGTGTTGACCTCGGGCAGACCCGTGAAAGCTCCGTGCGCTATCATTGCTGGCGGCGAGACTGTCGTACATCTCACCGGGCACGGGAGGGGAGGACGAAATCAGGAGTTTGCTCTCGCGGCTGCGGTTGGAATTTCCGGGCTTGACGGAGTTGTGATAGCTTCGCTTGGCTCTGATGGAACTGACGGGCCGACTGACGCAGCTGGAGGCATCGTTGACGGTTCGACCGAAGCGACCTTGAAGGCCAAGGGGATAAGCGTCTCCGACGTTCTGAAAGAGAACGACGCATATAACGCTCTCAAAGCAGCTGACGCTCTTCTCATGACGGGGCCGACAGGGACTAACGTTAATGACGTTGCGATCGCCTTGGTGAAATAGGGCTGTAGTAAAATATCAATACAAAATTCACAAGGAGGAAGTAAAAAAATGAAATTGAAAACATTCACTCCTGCGGAAGTAACAGGCAAGAAAGTTTTGATGAGGGTCGACTTCAACGTCCCTTTCAAGAATGGCAAAGTAACCGATGACGCTCGTATCCGCGCTCACTGGAGCACACTCAAAAAGCTGATTGACGCAAAGGCGAAAGTCGCTCTCGTGTCGCACTTCGGAAGACCGAAAGGCAAAGTGGATCCCGCGTACTCTATCTCTCAGATTGTTCCCGACATTGAGAAAGCTTACGGCCTCAAAGTTGTTTTTGTTGATGACTGCGTTGGCGAGAAAGTCGCGGCTGCGGTTGATGCTCTGAACCCCGGCGAGATCGTCGTGCTGGAGAACTCGCGCTATCACCCCGAGGAGCAGAAGAACGACCCGGATTTCGCGAAAGCTATGGCTGCTCCGTTCGACGTGTTCGTAATGGACGCTTTCAGCGCGTCTCATCGTGCGGACTGCTCGACTTGCGGGGTCATTCCGTTCGTCAAGGAAGCCTTTGCTGGTGATCTGCTTGAACGTGAGGGCGAAATGCTCGGCGCGGTCAGCGAGAACCCGGCCAAACCCTACGTGCTGATCCTCGGCGGCGCGAAAGTCTCCGACAAGATCGCGATTGTTGGAAATCTTCTCGACAAGGCCAACACGATTTTGATCGGCGGCGGAATGGCTTATACGTTCCTGAAAGCTCAGGGCAAGGAGATCGGGAAATCTCTGTGCGATGCTGAGAGGCTCGACTTCGCGAAAGACACGCTCGCAAAGGCGGCTGAGAAAGGCGTGAAGATTTTGCTTCCTGTCGACAGCGTTGTAGCTTCGGCAATCGACGCAACCGACACGGCAATAGTCTCCAGCGACGCTATACCGGCTGACAAGATGGGGCTCGACATTGGCCCGGAGACCGTGAAAGTTTTCTCGGCGGCTCTCGAAGGCGCGAAGTCGATTTTGTGGAATGGCCCGATGGGTGTCTTCGAGGATCCGAAGTTCGCGGAGGGAACAAAGGCTCTTGCCGAGGCAGTCGCGAAGATGACTCAGGAGCATGGCACCGTAACCGTCATCGGAGGCGGCGACACAGCCAGCGCGGTGCGTCAGTTCAAGGTCGCGGATAAGGTCTCACATGTCTCGACCGGCGGCGGCGCAAGCCTTGAATACTGCGAGGGCAAGAAGCTCCCCGGCATGGAACCCTTTAGAGTTTAGGTAGGAATTAAAAGGAGAAAGGAACATGAGCAAGAAGATTTATCTTTACGGCAACTGGAAGATGAACATGACAGCTGCCGAGACGAAAAAGTTTTTTGACGAGTTCGCAGGAGTTTACAAGCCCGCCGATGATCTCGAGGTCGGACTGTTCTCGCCGTTCACGTCGCTTTGGGCGTTGGCCGAGGGCGCGAAGAAGAGTGGCGTTGTCTTTGGCGCACAGAATGTTTACTTTGAGCCAAAGGGAGCTTTCACGGGTGAAGTATCTGTCCCAATGCTTGCGGAGATCGGCGTTACTCACGTCATTCTCGGCCACAGCGAGCGCAGACATATCCTCGGCGAGTCCGATGAGATGATCGCGAAGAAGACCAAAGCTGTACTTGACGCTGGCATGATCCCGGTGCTTTGCTACGGCGAGACGCTCGAAGAGAGAGAGTCCGGCAACACGTTCACGGTTATGGAGCGTCAGCTGAAGAGTGCGCTCAACGGTCTCAGCTCCGAAGAGGTCGCAAAGATCATCTACGCTTACGAACCTGTCTGGGCAATCGGCACCGGCAAGTCCGCAACCAGCGAGCAGGCTCAGGAGGTCTGTGAGTGGAGCAGGAAGCTGATCGCTGACCCCAAGGTCGTGATCCTGTACGGTGGCAGCGTCAAAGGCTCCAACGCAAAAGAGTTGCTTTCCATGAAAGACATCGACGGCGCATTAGTCGGCGGTGCTTCATTGAAGCCCGGTTCATTCCTCGAAATCTACACTGCCTACAAAGGCTAGAAAGTTAGGAGTTTTCAGTATGAAGATTAAGAAATTTTTGCTGGCGGCTCTGTTGGCTGTTGTGGTGTTCGCTGGCGCGGCGTTCTCTGCTGAGGTCGAGAATGCGCTGACACCTTGCCCCGAGCAGTCCGCCTACATGGTCGTGAAGCTCAATGACACGCAGGCTTTGTTGAAGTGGCTGTTCTCGAAAGAGAATATTGACGCGTTCATGCCGCTGATCCTCGCGTCGGAGGACTCCAACGACATCATCGGAGCTATCGAGATGATAAGCGCGTTCGCCGAGAATACTCCGTTGGAGTCGTTGGCTTTGCTCGCGGGTGTCGCTGGCACTGATGCGCCTGTACCTTTCTTTAGGGCGGCTTTCACTGTGAAGCCCGGGCTCGAGTCGATCTTCAAGAGAGTTGCTGACGGAAGCGCGGAGGCTATCGACATAGCCAAGCTCGTACTCGGCAAGGATAACCCGCTGGCCTCATTCGCCGAGACGATGATCAAGGTTGAGAAAGCCGAGGACAACATTCTGAAGGTTGACAACGAACTATTCTTGAAAGCTCAGGACAATATCATCGTCGCAGGACTTTCGGTCGATGACGTGAAAGCGTCTCTGAACGCCCTCGAACATTCTGATCTCAGGCTCTTCGGTGAGAACAAGCCTAGGCGTTTGAGTGCTGACGATTTCGCTTGGCTTCACCTTGACATCAACGCGCTCAAGCCCCTTGACGAGGACAACGCGATAGACCTCGAAAAGGTCGCGAAATATTTGAAGAAGCCCATGGACGCTGAATACGCTTTCAAGAGGGTTCCGGGTAAATTCCTCATCTCGATGGCTTTCAACCTCAAAGAGGCTCTGACAGCTGAGTACTTCGAAAGAGTTTTCAAGACCCGCGCCGAGAAGCCAGCCGTTAAAGGCGGTCATATGAACCTCGAGACCTCCGGCGGTGTCAAGTCTCCGTTGCTTGTGTTTGGCAGTGAAGTTTATATCGAGGGTCTGAAGCAGACCCCAGAGGGCAAAGAGATTTGGGACGCGATCGTCAAGAATGCCAAGAGCTATTTGAAACTTTCAGAGGAAGACATTACGAACATGTTCACGGGCTTCGTGTCGTTTGCGCTTAATGACAACGTGAGCGTCGAGGGAATTAAAGTCCCCGCAGTTTATGTTTCGCAGACAGGACAGCCCGGCGCGGCCGAAAAAGTTTTCACGACGTTGGAAAGCTCGCCTCATCTCTCGAAAGTCCAGGACGGAATTTTGCAGGTCGACTCGTCGCTCAGCCCGGCTCCGTTCCTCATCAAGAGAGACGGCGATACGCTCCTGATCAACATAGCCGAACCCGCGAATATGTCCGCCAAGCCCGCTGTCGCGCCCGGATTGCAGAAACTGCTCGACACTCCGGCGACCTCGGCAATGTGGATAGATTTTGCCGGGATTCAGTCGTGGATACTCGCTCCCGAAAATGGCGTGCTTATCATGGCTGAACCTCTCGCGAGATTCTCAGGCTACGGCGAGATCTTTGACGCTGTGAAAGAAGTTCTCAACTCGAAACTTTCAGTCCCGTCTATGTCGATGTATTCGGAGTCCGTGGAAATTATTCACACCGAGTTCGCGATCGACGAGGACGTAAAAGCCGAAGACGGTCTGCTCACGAAGCTTGTAAAACTCGGCAGAAAGTTCATGAGCTTTGATAAGGTCGAGAGCAAGCCGGAGGAAAGCAAGTAATCGAGCCGCTTTTTGCGTAAAAACTTTATAAACTGAGTAACCAACCGCCACCTCGAGGCTTCATTGTCGGAGGTCTCGGGGTGTTTTTTGTACTCTTTTTTATTTTGGAAAGTGAAAATTCAGAATATGACAGTGAAAGAGAAAAGTATAAAAAATTATTTTAATTCAGATTTTAATCACGGGACACGCGCCGCGAAACTCTCTGAAAACGCGCTGTGGCTCCTCGAACAACGTTACTACGTCAGCCGCTACGACGCTGAGATCAAGTCCGTGAGAAAAGAAAATAATTTCGCGGAGTTCGCCCGGCGGGTCGCAAGGACAGTAGCAAGTGCCGAGGTCAAGTACAGCGACTCCGTAGATTGGATCAGAACCCTCGAAAGAAACATCGCCGATGACATTCTGAACAGAAGATTTTTATTCAATTCGCCGTGTCTGTTCAGCGCGGGCGCGGGGCTGACTGTCATACCCGAGTTCAGCGAGATAATTTACAAAGATGTTGAGGCCATGAGCTTTGAGGATTACAAGAAAATCTATGACTCAAAGACAAAGAATCAACAGCTGTTCGCGTGCTTCGTCATAACTGTCCCCGACAGCATCGAAGGAATTTTCGAGAGCGTCAAGAATGCCAGCATCATCAGCAAATTCGGCGGCGGAGTCGGCGGAAACTTCGGACACCTCCGTGAGCATAGCTCCGTGATAGCCGGCGGAACTGGCGGAAAGGCTTCTGGCCCCGTGTCATTCATGGAGACTTGGAACACCATGGGCGCGGTCGTCGTGCAGGGCGGCAAGCGTCGGGCGGCGTTGATGGGAATGTTGTTCGACGATCACCCGGACATCTACGACTTCATAGACTGCAAGACTGAGGACGGCAAATTATCCTACTTCAACATCTCCGTAGCGATCTCGGATAAGCTGATGGACGCGGCTCAGCATGATGGCGAGTTCGAGCTTCATTCGCGAGTTGATGGAAGCATCGTCAGGACCGTCAAGGCCAAAGACCTCATGAACCACATTTGCGAGTCAGCATGGAAGCGCGGAGATCCCGGCGTATTCTTCATCGATCGGGCGCGTCAGGATAACATATTGAAAGCCGGAGGCGAGGAGTGGGACATCGAGGCTACTAACCCATGCGGCGAGCAGCCACTGCCAAACTTCACGAGCTGCAACTTAGGCTCGATTAACATCGAAATGTTCGTCGATGCGAGTGGCCGATTCGATTGGGAGGCGTTCGCGGCTCAGGCGTTCAGGTCGATTTATTATTTGGATTTGGTGATTGACGCTTGCTCTTATCCGCTCGAAAGGATCGGCGAGAGGACGAAGGCTATACGTCCGGTCGGGCTTGGCATCATGGGGCTTGCGGACGCTTCGATAATGCAGAATATCGTGTACGGATCTGACGAATTCAACGCGTTCTGCAAAAAGCTCGGCGGTGTTCTTGCACGTTCTGCGCTTATGTCAAGTATCAAGATCGTAACTGACGCGAATAAAGCTCCATTCCCGGAGCATGGCCTCGTCAAGAAATTATTCGAGGGCACGAAGCTCCCCGAGAGCGACAGCGAGTTTTATGAGATGCTCTCGCGCATGAGAGGCGAGGGGACGATCCCGGCGACGCTGGTCAACACTCTCGAAGAATTTGAATTTGATGACGCTGTCTTTATCCTCGAAAATTTGTTCGAGGGCAACATGCGCAACAGTCGGCGGCTCTCGATCGCTCCTACAGGGTCGATATCAATGTTGCTCGACACAAGCTCCGGCATTGAACCAAACTTCGCGTGGTCATGGAACAGAAGAATAATGAAGACTGACGGCTCGGGCTTTGAGGATCGCGACTTCTGGCACAAGCTCCTGACCCCTGAGCAGAGGTCGGAGTATCGCGCTTCGGGCGGACACCTCTCTAATCCGGCTTATGTTACGGCCTACGACATCTCAACTCAGCAGCATGTGAACGTTACTGGGATATTCGCTCACATAATCGACAGCGGCATCAGCAAGACGGTGAATTTGCCGAACTCCGCGACTGTCGAAGATGTCCGGCGCGTCTATCAGGACTGCTATCGAATGGGCTGCAAGGGCATCACGATTTATCGCGACGGCTCGCGCTCGTATCAGCCTATCGAGGTCAAAAAAGAAGACTCAAAGGAGCCGGAAGAGACTGCGGAGAGCAAATACAAGAAAGTCAAAGAGCGTCCCGGCCTCGTTGTGTTCGGCAAGACGATCAAGGACACGACCCCGTGGGGAAGCATCTACGTAACGTTGAACTTCGACGGCAAGGAGCCTTTTGAGATTTTCATCAACGTCGGCAAGAGCGGCTCGGAGCTTAAAGCAATGACGGAGGCACTGTCTCGCGTGATTTCGATCGGGCTTCGTTCGGGCTGCAGCCTCGAAGACTTCATCGACACTCTGAAAGGACTTTCGGGCAAGGAGTATTGGATGCTCAACTGCGACGATGATCACGTGGCACGCTCGATCCCTGACGCGATAGCTCTGTTGCTCGAAAAGCTGATCGACAGAAAGACGACCGTAGCGAGGCTCAAAGACAAGTCGCTGATATGTCCGGACTGTGGCTCGCCTCTTGAAATGATTTCGGGCTGCGAATACTGCTTCAGCTGTGGCTACTCGCCATGCAAGTAACAAGATAGACATCAAGCTAACGAGACTTCAACTCAAACGTTGAGGTCTTTTTTTTTCGGCCTTTATCCTGTCCCTTATTTCTAATCCATTGCGTTATAATTGATTGGTCAAAAATCTTTATTTTCAGGAGGGTATTTTCAGATGTTAGTAAACGCAAAAGAAATGCTCACGAAGGCCAAGGCCGGTCATTATGCTGTCGGTCAGTTCAACATCAACAACCTTGAATGGACAAAGGCTGTCTTGCAGGTCGCTGAGGAGCTTAAAGCTCCCGTAATTCTCGGAGTCTCCGAGGGCGCAGGCAAGTACATGGGCGGCTTCTCGACCGTTCAGGCAATGGTTACGGCGATGGACAAAGAGCTTGGGATCACTGTCCCGGTCTGCACGCACCTTGATCATGGAACGTACGAGGGAGCTTACAAGTGCGTCAAGGCTGGCTTCACGTCAATCATGTTCGATGGCTCGCATTATCCGATCGCTGAGAACCTTGAAAAGACCCGCGAGCTGACTCACGTGGCTCATAACCTTGGAATGTCGATCGAGGCCGAAGTTGGCGCAATCGGTGGCGAGGAAGACGGCGTTATCGGAATGGGCGAGTGTGCAGACCCCGACGAGTGCAAAGTCATCGCTGACTTGGGCGTTGATATGCTCGCGGCAGGCATCGGCAACATTCACGGCAAGTACCCGGCCAACTGGAAAGGACTTTCGTTCGAGACCCTCGCGGCTGTTCAGGCCAAGACCGGCGAGATGCCTTTGGTGCTTCATGGCGGCTCAGGTATCCCCGACGAGATGATCAAGAAAGCCATCACGCTGGGCGTGTGCAAAATCAACGTCAACACGGAGTGCCAGCTTTCATTCGCGGCAGCCACCAGAAAATACATCGAGGCCGGCAAGGATAACGAGGGCAAAGGCTACGACCCGAGGAAATTATTGGCTCCGGGCGTTGAGGCAATCAAAGAGACCGTCCGTGAGAAGATCAGGCTCTTCGGCTCTGACGGAAAAGCGTAGGTCAGTGAGGAGTTAGGAGTGAGGAGTTAGGAGTTGAAAACCTGATTCCTCATTCTTAATAATGAAGAAATGATAGTGAAGAAGTATTATCTTGACGGAAAATTCATCGGGGACGGAAGCCTAACCGTCATTGCCGGGCCTTGCTCGCTTGAAAGCCCCGAACTTGGCCTCAGGGTCGCGAAGGTCATGAAGCATCTTCGCGAAGAGAGAAATCTCCTCTACATCTTCAAAGCGTCGTTTGACAAAGCTAACCGCACTTCAGTTCACGCATGGAGAGGGCCGGGACTCGAGAAGGGGCTTCAGCAGCTTGCTGAGATAAAGACGCTGGCTAACGTTCCAATACTCACTGATATTCACGAAAGCTCTCAGGCCGCGAGTGTCGGCGAAGTCGTCGATATCATTCAGATCCCGGCGTTTCTGTGCCGTCAAACGGATCTGTTGGTGGCCGCCGCCAAGACAGGGAGAATAATCAACATCAAGAAAGCTCAGTTTCTCGCCGCTGAAGATATGGAATATGTCGCCGCCAAGTGTCGTGAAGCTGGCAACGATAACGTGATGTTTTGCGAGCGCGGAACCTCTTTCGGCTATCACAGGCTCGTCGTCGACATGCCGGGGTTGAGCGTCATGCGCGGGTTTGGCTATCCCGTTATCTTTGACGCTACACACAGCGCACAGAGACCGGGCGGACTTGGAGGCGCAAGCGGAGGAGATTACAGAATGGCGTTCCCGTTGGCTAGAGCCGCGGCTGCTGTCGGGATTGATGGCGTGTTCGCCGAGACCCACCCGACCCCAAAAGAAGCCCTCAGCGACGGGCCGAACATGATACCGCTGGACAAGATGGGAATGTTTTTAGATGAGGTCTTAGCTATCCACAACGCCCGAAAAAATTTCACGAAAGAAGAATAGAAAGTGAATTACTCAGACAACGAATTATTAAACGCCGCCAAAGAGTTAATGCGGACGGAAGCCAACGAGATTCTGCACTCGGCTGATCATATCGGACTTGAGGTAGTCAACGCCGCCCGTGAGATTTTCGCGTGTGATGGCCGCGTCGTCGTTGTGGGGCTTGGAAAGTCCGGGCACGTCGGGCGCAAGATCTCCGCAACTCTCGCGTCTCTTGGAACGCCGTCATTCTTTCTTCATGCCGCCGAAGCCTTTCACGGAGATTTAGGCATGGTCAGGCGCGAAGATGTCGGACTGTTCATCAGCAACAGCGGAGCTTCTTCCGAGATCGTGGCTTTGTTGCCGCACTTCAGACGGACGGGCGCGAAGATGATCGCTATCACAGGCTCGATGACTTCACCGCTGGCTCAGCACTCGGACATAATCATCAACGCTCACGTTGACACTGAGGGAGATCCTTTACAGCTTGCGCCTATGAGCAGCACGACGCTGGAGCTTGCAATCGGGGACGCTATCGCGACACTGGTCGCTACGTTGCGGGGATTGAGGCGCGAAGATTTTGCAATGTATCACCCCGGCGGGTCGCTTGGCCGCAGGTTGTTGACTCAGGTCGCTGATGTCATGGGCACGGGCGAGCGGCTTCCAGTCATAAAGACCGGCGTAACCGTGAAAGATGCTCTGTTCGTGATCACGGGCAAGGGCTACGGCGCGGCCTGCGTTGTTGATGATGATGGCGCTTTGGTCGGAATTTTCACGGATGGCGATTTGAGACGCTTAATGGAGAAATCCGGCAACGACGCTTTCAGCACCAAGATCGAAGACGCAATGACCAAAACCCCGAAGACCATCAGCCCAAAAGCTCTCGCGGCGGAGGCCGTCAGGGTCATGGAAGAGAAAGAAATCAGCGTCCTTGTAGCTGTCGAGGACGGTAAGCCCGTCGGCATCGTTCATATTCATGAGCTGTTGAGAGCCGGCATAGCGTGATTTCAGTTAGGAATTAGGAGGTAGGAGGTAGGAGGTAGGAGTGAAGAACATGAAGATACTCGGGATTATTCCGGCGCGTTACGCATCTACGAGGTTCCCCGGCAAGCCTCTGGCGGATATCTGCGGCAAGCCCATGATACAGCACGTCTACGAGAGGGCTTTGAGGTCGAAGAGTCTTTGCGGAGTTCTCATAGCGACTGACGACCAGAGAATTTTCAACGCCGCTGAGAGCTTCGGAGGCCAAGCCGTGATGACGGACTCGAACCTGCCGAACGGTACTGCGAGATGTGAACAGGCCGCGAGGCTCTACAATAAAGATATCGACGCTGTAATTAATATTCAAGGCGACGAGCCTCTATTAGATCCGCTCATGATTGACGAGGTCGCGGAGCTGCTGAACGGTTGCGAGTGTTCGACGCTGTGCAGCGAGCTTGAAGAAGATTTCGACAATCCCAATATCGTTAAGGTTGTGATGTCATGCGACGGCTACGCGCTGTATTTCTCGCGGTCGTTGATCCCTTACAAACGCAATCAGACGGACTTGAAAATTTATCAGCACATCGGCATATATGGATACAGTTTTGAATTTCTAAAGAGGTATGTGAAGCTCCCGCCGACCCCACTGAGCGAGGCCGAGAGCTTGGAGCAGTTGAAGATACTCGAACACGGTTACAAGATCAAAATAAAACCAACGAGCAGCAGAAATAAAAGTCTGGGGGTCGATACTCCCGATGATTTAGAGAAAGTGAGGGACATAGTCAGAGATGCCGAAGTTTAAGCATGTTGTCATAGTCAGCGATAACATACGCGGACATTATCACCAGTCGCTGGGCATTGCGGAGTGGCTCGGGCGGCTTGGGAATGTCGAGGTGGCAGATCCCGTCAAGCTGCCGGAGATTTCGAGCCTCAAAAAAATTTTGAAATTAAAGCTCGCAGGCCGCAAAATCCCGGATAAAGGCCCGGATTACTCTCGAACATGGCTCCATTCGTTCGGGATACAGTCGAAGAAATTTCGAGCCGACACGCTGTTTATATCCGCTGGAAGCTCCGCCGCGCCGTTCTGTCTGGCACTCGCGAAAGCGACCGGCAACAAATCCGCCGTCATCATGACCCCAAGTATTTTGGGAATTAAACCTTTTGATTACGCAATAATCCCTGCCCACGATCCCCACGATCCTAACGATCCTAAAATTCTCACGACGCTTGGCGCACCCAATCACATTCACGTCGAAGGAGCTGAAAAGGCCGCGGAGACTTTCTTTGGACACAGAAACTTCAAAAAGAAAATCGTTGCTGTGCTGATCGGAGGCAGCGACTCGAATTACAAGCCTGACGCTCGGTGGGCTTCTGAAGTTTTGGGAGGTCTGAAGCAATTCAAGGACTCTACGTTGCTGCTCACGACCTCGCGGCGCACCGAAGAAGACTTGGAACGGGAGGTTGAAGACCTCTTCTCGTCATACTCGTCGCTGGGTTATATCTTGATACTGTCGAGAAATCCCAAGGTCAACGCGGTTACGGCAATGCTCGGGATCGCTACGCATGTTCTTGTTACTGAAGACAGTGTCTCGATGGTCTCGGAGGCTGCTACGGCTGGCTTCAGGGTTGGACTGCTGAGAGTTCCGAGAGTTACGAGCGCGTTGAAAAAATCTCTCGGCTACGGAACCAAGAAATTTGATGAAATGTTCGAGGAGATGAAAGCTAGGGACTTAGTCGCGGACTTGGGACGCACGTCGAACTTCAGCGACTTTCTAGGCGCGGACGAACAGAAGCATCACAAGGACTTCAACGAAGCCAAGCGAGCCGCCGAATGGATTTTGAACAGTTAGGAGTTAGGGGTGAGGGGTTAGGAGTTGAAGACTGCTCCTCGCGAATGTTGCGTAAGTCTCGAAAGTCTTTTGCGCGATGATCTTTGCGTCGAAATCTTTTGCTCGTAATATGCTGGCGTTGGTTAGTGCGTCAGCTCTTTTTATGGCCGTGTTCATGCGCTCGGAGAGTGCCGTTACGTCGCGACGTGGGAACAAAAGTCCTTGCGCGTCGTTCAATATCTCCATCATGCCGCCGCTCTCTGAGGCAACGACAGCAAGCCCCGAGGCCATAGCTTCGAGAAGACTAAGCCCGAAAGCCTCATCGCCCCACGATGGGTGAATATATATGTCCGAAGCCCACAGCAGCGGCCTCACGTCCTCGACGAAGCCCCAGAACTTCACTCGCTCATTGAGATTTAATTTTTGAACGAGAGCTTCGAGCTTTTCACGCTCCGGGCCGTCTCCTGCAAGCCACAAGGAGAACTTTTCCGGGACTGTCTGACCTTTCAGAAACTCAGAGAACGCCGCAACTAAATCATCAAAGCCTTTCCAATCTACGAAGCGTCCCGCGCCAATGAAGCATATATCACCGTCAGCGAAACCCTCGCGCCCTCGAAGTTCGTTGCGGATTTTGAAATCCCTCGCGTAAAATCCAACATCGACAGCGTTGGGAATGACCGTCATTTTAGATTTCGAGATGCCCTGAGCGGCCATGAAGTCAGCTACCGGCGTGGAACATGGCAACAGCTGCGAGACGTTCTCGTAATATTTTCTTTTGGGGAATTTATCTATCGTGGCAAGGACAGGAATTTTGAGCTTCCGTCCCCAATATCCCGCAATGTTCGCCGCCGACGAGAGCCGCGTGTGAATGATATCGGGCTTCAACGCGCACAGAACATCACGAAATCCAACGTCAAGCCACGGCAATGACGAAATCACGGGCTTATATTCAACGACTTTGAGGCCGGAACTTCTCAGCAGGTTCGCGAGCGTCCCGCCGGGTCGGCACACGACGACATCATCACAGCCCAAGCTCTCAAGCTCCCTCAAAATTTGAAGGTAAGGCCGTGCCCACGAGAGATTATTCTCGTCGACGTAATGAAGAATTTTCATCTCTAACTCTCGATACCTAACTGAACTGGTATTATCGAGATCGCAAGCCCCGTAACCTCATCGACATCAATGACAACGCCGTTAAACGCCGCATCTTCCTCGCTGGCCTCGAATTTTGTTGGAAGCCCCGTCAGAAATCTCTGCATGACGGACTCGTATTTGACCCCCAAAATCCCGTAGTGGCCTCCCGTCATTCCAACGTCAGATATGTAGGCCGTGCCATGTCTCAGGATTTTCGCGTCAGCTGTCTGAACGTGCGTATGTGTTCCAAGCACCGCGCTGACCTTGCCGTCGAGATAGTAGCCCATGGCCTGTTTCTCGGAGGTTGCTTCGGCGTGAAAGTCCACGATTATAGGAAGATTTTCGCCCGCGGTGGCTCTCAGCTCATCAACAAGATCATCAGCACACGAGAACGGCGAGTCGATCGGCGGCATGTACACCTGACCTTCGAGATTTATTATGCCGAGCTTCTTGCCCTTGCGCTCGATTATTCCGTGACCGCGGCCGGGACATGACGGAGCGTAGTTCGCCGGCCTGAAGACACGCGTCTCAGCGTCGAGAGTGTAAAAGAAATCCGGCTTGTCCCATATGTGATTGCCAGAGGTCATAGCGTCAACGCCAAGCGCGATAAATTCATTAAAAATCCGTTCGGTCATGCCCTTGCCGTGAGCCGCGTTCTCGCAATTGATTATCGTGAAGTCGAAAGCGCCGTAGAGTTTTCTAAGTTCTGGGAGAGCCGCCGCAAGAGCAGCCCTGCCCGTGTTCCATGCTATGTCGCCGGAAAATAATATTTTCATGTCCTGCTACTTCGCAAATTCTGTTGCTTTGGTTTCGCGAGTTACGTTGATCTTTATCTGTCCGGGATATTTAAGCTCAGCTTCAACGCGCTTGGCGATATCGAAAGCGAGCTTGTGAACGGAGTCTTCGTCAGTCTTGGCGGCATTGAGGATCACTCGAACCTCGCGCCCGGCTTGAATGGCATAAGCTCTCGTAACGCCCTCGAAGCTCTGAGCGATCTCTTCGAGCTTTTCGAGCCTCTTTATGTAAGCGTCAAGGCTCTCACGACGTGCCCCGGGTCTTGCCGCGCTGATAGCGTCAGCTACCGACACGATAACTTCATAGATCGAATTGACTTCGAGATTATTGTGATGGCTTGCGATACAGCTCACTATCTCGGGACGCTCACCGAGCCTCTTGGCAAGATCCGCGCCTATCTCAGCGTGGGGGCCTTCGATCTGTCTGTCTATGGCCTTGCCAATGTCGTGGAGAAGTCCTCCGCGTCGTGCAGTCTCTTCATCGAGGCCAAGCTCCGCAGCAATGATCCCGGCTATCTGAGCCACCTCCATGCTATGCGCCAAAACATTCTGGCCGTAGCTGAAGCGGAATTTCAATTGCCCGAGCGTCCTCATGAGTTCGTTATTCATGTTCTTGATGCCCATTTCGAGTACTGCATTCTCGCCCTCCGTGATCATCTCTTCGTCGATGTCCCGAGCAGCTTTCTCGATTAGATCCTCAATGCGAGCTGGGTGAATACGACCATCGACCACGAGACGCTCCATAGCTCGGCGGGCTATCTCGCGCCTTATGGGATCAAAGCAGCTCAGAGTTACGGCTTCGGGGGTGTCATCAATGATTAAATCTACGCCAGTAAGGCTCTCGAATGTGCGAATGTTGCGACCCTCGCGCCCTATGATGCGGCCTTTCATCTCCTCGGACGGGAGCGGAACGACGCTGATGCTGCTCTCACCTGCACTCTCGACGGCACAACGCTGCATGGCTCCGATGATGATGTCGCGGGCTTTCTTCTCGGCTTCGCGTGCGGATCGTTCTTCGAGTTCCTTTAATTTCATGCCGAGCATGTGTTTAGCGTCCTGCTCAGTCCTCAGCAAAAGGACTTCGACGGCCTGCTCTTTGGTCATTGCGGCGATTTCCTGAAGTTTTTCTTCTTGTTTCTGAATGGTATCTTCGAGGGTGGCACGACGTTTTTCGAGTTCTTCGTGCTTGTTGCGTAGCTCGTCTTCTTTGCGTGAGACGCGGTCGATCTTTTTGTCGAGATTTTCTTCTTTCTGTTCGAGCTTTCGCTCCGTGCGCTGGATTTCGTTTCGTCGCTCTTTGATGTCTTTCTGAGCTTCCTGACGGAGGCGGCTGACTTCCTCACGAGCTTCTGAAATCTTTGACTGCTTGATATGCTCCTCGCGTTCCTCGGCGGCGGTGAGCCGGTTCGCTATCTGTCTGTCCGCGTTGTTGACGCGTGAGTTATCCCATATTTTCAAGGCCGCGTAGCTGACTCCCGAGCCGGCCATGAAAAATACCAATGCCAACACAAACTGCATAATGAATATTATCCTTTCTGAATTATCTTGAAATCTATATTTCCCAAAACAAAGGGGGGCTGAAATTTTATATCGCTTATCCCGAATTTTGGCACACCGCAAAATTCTACAATCTTAACGGGCGTTTAACAAGCAAAGAATCTTCTGAAAGTGTGAATGTGTTGTGATGTGATAACCATAAAGAAAAAAAGTTAGGGGTTAGGGGTTAATTCTTTCACTCCTCACTCCTAACTCCTCACCCCTCACTATTGACGCGCTACTCGTTGGCCATGGCTACAGCCTTGTCAAACAACTCCTCAACTTCCTTCGACGGCTTCGGCGAGAGCAACGACACCACCACCGCAACCACGAGACCGGCTACGAAGCCCGGGATTATCTCGTAAATTCCGGAGTCGGCCATACACGAGAGCCACGCCATGTCGACAGCCGCACCCGCGAAGATCCCCATCGCTGCGCCCGAGAACGTGAAACGCTTCCAGAAGAGACTGAGCAGTATCGCAGGCCCGAAAGCCGCGCCGAAAACTCCCCACGCGTTTGAGACGAGCGACATTATAGAGCCAGCGTCAGGCCGCGAAGCTATATACAGAGCCACGCAAGAGATAACCAGAACGACTGCACGGCTCGCCCACATCATTTCGCTGTTGCCGACGTTATTCCTGCGGATCACAGGGCGGTAAACGTCCGACGCAAAAGCTGAGGCCGCCGCGAGAAGCTGACTGTCAGCCGTACTCATCGCCGCCGCAAGGACAGCCGAGAGCAACACGCCCGAAATCAAGGCCGGGAAAATTCTGCGCGTCATCACGACAAACACAAGCGAGTTGTTATTGACGGTCTCGTCGAAGCCGATGAACATACGCCCGACAACTCCGACAAACACAGCGAACGTTAATATAATGAGCGTCCACGATATGCCGATCTTGGCGGACTTTTTCAGCTCCTTTTGCGAGTTTATCGACATGAAGCGAATGATTATGTGAGGCATTCCGAAATATCCAAGACCCCAGCCGAAGCCCGAAACTATGTCCTTCCAGTTAGCAACGGGGTTCCAATAGTTGGGAGTGTCGATTGACGCGCTCGCGCCCGGTTCAAGCATCGTTGCCGCCGCTATCGGAACTATCAGCATCGCCGCCAAGACTAACATTCCCTGAAAGAAATCCGTCCATGAGACGGCTGAAAATCCGCCCAAAAACGTGTAGCTTATGACGATCACAGCCGCCAGATACATCGCTATCGTGGTGTCGATGCCCGTTACGGTGTTGAACAGCGTCCCGCAGGCCTTGATGCTCGAAGCCGCGTAGATCGTGTACGCAACCAGGAACACAGCCGCCGAGATGAGCTGGAGCGTCTTGGAGTCAGACTTGAAACGGTTCGTGAGATACTGAGGTATCGTGATTGAGTCGTCTGCGACTATCGAGAACGAACGAAGCCTTGAAGCCTCGTAAATCCAGCTAAGCGAGTAACCTAACGCAAGCCCGACAGCGATCCAAATCTGACCAAGCCCGAGCGCATATATCGAGGTCGGCAAGCCCATGAGAACCCACGCGCTCATGTCCGAAGCTCCGGCGGAGAGTGCAGCTACCCACGCCCCCATCTTGCGATCGCCAAGAAAATATCCCCGCTCGGTTTGGGTCTTGTCGCGGAAGAAAAACCACACCCCTATGCCGAGCATAAAGACCAGATAAATTATAAATACGCTTACTTCCTGTATATCCAAAACTCAAAAACTCCTATCCTGAAATTAAAAATTCGTTGCATTGTAGCAAAATTATTCTTGCCATTCAACGCTCAACGCCAATATCGACCACGTGTCTTTGTTGTTCCACCTGTAGGGCTTGGCCTTGGCTACGAAGGTCGCGGGTCTATGTTTGGGGTTGTCAAGCTCGTAAAGTTCGCCCTCCATCGTGATGAAGTTCTTGCCACGGTCAACATACTGGACATCAGCGTAATAGATCGTGTCGTTGTCCCAGTCGCGTTTGTCGAAGTGATAGAGCTTGCCGTCGTAATCGACCTCGGGAGCGTCGCCCATAATCTTTTGATGCTTGACGGGAAGATCGAAATATTTACGGACTGATGCCGCCACTGACTCTTTCGCGATCGTGGAGCTTCCGAACTCGCAATTTTTACGAGTGCATTTGCCGATTAATTTCTTGTTATTGATGATGTTGTGGCCGATGCCGAACCTGATAAGCTCAGGCATTGAGTAAGGATCGCCGAGGTGAAGTATCTCATCGTAGCCGTCTTCCTCGAGATCGAACTCGTACATGCCAAGCTCCGTGAAGTTGCTGATGAAGATGCCCATTCGCTTGATCTCGTCATTCTTCTTGGCCGCGCCAAGCGACACCGCGACAGCTAAGATCACCAGAGCCGCAATGAGTTTACGTTTCATATTCAAAACCTCCTAGAAAAAAATATCGATGAAAAGCCCGTTAGCGAGCGAATAGATTATAACAAACGCGAGATAAGCCGCAAATTTCCAAGCTCCCAAGACGATTTTCAACGCGCCCAAGTTCGTGATCTTCGTAGCTGGGCCGGTGATCATGAAAGCTGACGCGCTGGCCATGCTCATACCGTCCGCGAGCCACTGCTGGAGCAAAGGTATCGTGCCACCTCCGCAAGCGTACAAAGGAACTCCAACCGTAGCCGCCATCAAGACCCCGAAGCCGTTCCGGCGACCAAACAGCCTAGCAAAAGACTCCGCCGGGACGTAACGCGCAAACAGAGCCGAGAGCAGTATCCCCAAAAGGAAATATCCGCCTGTAGCTCTGACATTGCGGCCAAAATTCTTGATATATCGAACGAAGATGTTAGGGTCGGTGTCTCTGTTGGAGGTCTCGTAGAAGCCCGCGAAGCTGAAAAATTTCCTGCCGGTCAGCGAGTTGTAAACGAACACAGCAAGCCCCGCCGCGACCCCGCAGACGAAACACGAGGCTACGCGAACGATTAACGCCTCACGGCCAAGAGCGGCACTGTAGATCATCAACTGCGGGTTGAGCAATATCGAGGCCATCATGAAGGACGCGAGCCAATCCTCCCTCATGCCTTTCTCTGAGAATGACGCGGCTATCGGTATCGTGCCGTACATGCACAGCGGCGAAGCTATCCCAAGGACGCAGGCGGGGACTATGCCGAAGAGGCTCAATTTCTTTTCGTTGAGGGCGACAAAAAGCTCGTTGATCCGCCTCTTGCCAAAGACAGAAACTAACGAGCCTATCGCCATTCCCAACAGCCAGTAGATATATATCTGGCCTAGCTGTACGGTGAAGTAATACCAGATATATATGAACTCGCGATGAAGAATTTTAATCAATGCTGACGAAGTTATAAACTCTGCTACCAAGCCCGATCGCCGCCGCATGTTCGACCGTATGGATACCGTGGCGCGACTCTATCCTGTTGATGAGGGACTTGCTGTCGGGAGCTTTGTAGACAAGGTCAACGCAGGCCTGATCCAAGGCTACGGGGTCAAGCGAGCCTAATATTCCGATGTCGTGCATGTCAGGCTTGGCGGGGTTGCCGTCGCAGTCGCAGTCGACGCTCAGATGATTCATGACGCTGATGTACATGATCTTCTTGCCGCCGTCGAGACTGTCAGAAACTGCTTTCGCAGCCTCGGCCATCGACTCTAGGAATGCATCCTGATTGTCGTACCAGATAGAGCCACTGTCTTTGGTTCCGGCCGTGTGAATGATGACCTTGCCGCGAGATGACGCGATGCCGATCGAGATGTTCTTCAAAGCTCCGCCGAAACCTCCCATGGCGTGGCCTTTGAAGTGCGACAATACCAAGACGAAATCATAATTTTTGAAGTGAGAGCCGACTACGTCCTCTTTGAGGTGTATGCCGCCGGTTGCAGGCAACGAGATTTCGCCCTCCTCGTCCATGATATCGACCTTGGCTATCTTGGTGAAGCCGTGATCTTCAGCTACTTGCTTGTGCATCGCCGTTGAAGCTCGTGAGCCGCCGTAAGCTGTGTTGCACTCGATGATCGTACCGTTGACCTTCTGAACGAGATCTTTAATGAGATCCGGCGAAAGGTAATGAGTGTTTCCGGCTTCGCCAGTGCTGAGCTTCACTCCGACGTTGCCAGTTGCCTCACGTCCGAGGCTGTTATAGATCGCCATGAGACCAGCCGGGCTGATGTCCTTGGTGAAGAACACTGTTGGTTCCTCGGCGAGACACGTCCCCGCGAGAGCCATGACCAATAAAGCTGCTAAACAAATTCGTTTCATGAAAATTCTTCCTTTCTTGTAATGATTATGAGTTAGGGATTTTTAACTCCTCACTAATCACTGTCGTCTTTCCATATTATACCAATGCCCAACGCGGTTAATGCAAGAGCTACGAATGGATTGAGCCAGTTCGTGAAGCAATAAGGCAGATAATCGAGCGTAGCGACACCAAGAACAGAGCTGACATATACGCCGCATGTGTTCCATGGGACTAAAACGGAAGTCATTGTGCCGCTGTCTTCGAGTGATCGCGAGAGCATAACGGGAGCGAGCTTCTTGCCATTGGGCCACACTGTATCATCGAAAGCTCGCTTGAACATTCGACCCGGTACGATGATAGAGAGATACTGCTCACTCAGGAACACGTTAGCCATAAAGGCCGATGCCAACACGGAAGCTATTATACCAGTTACGGACTTGACGTGCCGCATGAGAGCCTCCAATATCACATCGAGGAAGCCGCAAACCTCCATGATGCCGCCAAGCGACAGCGCAACCACGATCAGGCATATAGTCTCTAACATTGAAGTCATGCCGCCGCGAGTGAAAAGCTGAGTCAACAGGCCGCCGACCTGCGAGAAGACCTCCGGGGTTACGTCAACGGACTGCGAGAATGTCTGCATAAAGCCGCTCATTGCCTCGGGGGTTGCGACTTCGGCGAACTTTCCGAGATACTCGGGCACGTAGCCGGAGAATAAGACTTCGAGTGTTGCGTGAGGTGTTGAGCCGCGAACGAGCGATAAGACAAGGCTACCCATGATGCCCGCGACGATGCCGGGGATCGCAGGGATTTTCATCGAGGCCATAACCAAAATTATCAGAGGCGGAATGAAAGCCCACAGCGAAATGTTAAATTCAGCTTCCATCATGTTCTGTATCAAGGCTATGCGGCCACCGTCAGAGCCATGCGCGGAGCTACCCATGAAGAAAGCTATCACGGCTGTGATCAAGAGCGTCGGGAGCGTCGTGTACATCATTGCCCTGACATGCTCGAATAACTCACTGCCGGAGACTGCCGGAGCTAAGTTTGTCGTGTCGGAAAGGGGAGAAACCTTGTCGCCGAAGTATGCGCCGGAGATCACGAAGCCAGCTGTTACAGGCAACGGGAGGCCAAGACCTGCGCTGATGCCGATCAATGCGACCCCGACGGTTGAGCTAGTTGTCCAGCAACAGCCGGTGGCAAGCGCAACAACGACGCTTATGATCAACGAAGCTAGGTAGAAATATCGCGCGGTCATGACCTCGAGGCCGTAATATATCATCGTTGCGACAACGCCGCTCTGTATCCACGAGCCGACCAGACAGCCCACCAACACCAGAATTATTATGGCCTGTATCGAGACTTGGATCGCGCCCGCCATGCCTTTTTCGAGGTCTCCCCAGCTCTGATGGAGCCAGAACACTCCCACGAGTGCCGCGAAGATCGTCGCGAACAACAAAGGAACCTGCGCCGGCAATCCTAGGCCAAAATGCGAGCCGCTCGACAGCTCAACATCGACAACACCGAACGTTACTATTAACGCGCTAATACAAAGCACAAAAATCGAAAGTGAAAGACCGGGTCTCTTGCACAATGAAACATTCTTCCTCTCAGTTTGGTTTAGAAAAATCGCGCAAATTCTAAAGCATTTTCTGAAAAAATCAATCTCACTCCCAGTCCCTCACTCCTCACCATTGTTTATAGATCCCCGCTTGCCGCTTGGCCTCAGCTTTCTGCGAGATATGCGAGCCTAGCTCGATGTTATTGAAGCCCTTGCGATTTAGCAACGCTCTCATTCTGTTCATGAACGGGCAGGGCTGACGGTGAGCGTTGTCTGAACACACGCATGACGCGAAATGAACAGTTACATCGTCCTTGCTGATACCGGCTTTGCGAAGCCTCATTCCGAGATTTTCGAGCTTGGGGGTCAGCAGATTTCCGCAACAGCTGCCGCAGGTTATGGCCATGTAGCGCGTCTCGTCCGCGTAGCCCGTGAACTTTCCGAGCTTCTCGTAGAAGTCGCTCATGCACAGAAAGCCCGAGCATCTCTTCACGACATCTTCGCACTGAATGATAACAACAAGCTCCGGCGAATCGTCAATCATGATTAAATCCTCCCTGTCTTGCCCATGGGGTCGGGGTCAACGAAAGTTTCAATTCCGCGTTCGGACAGAATATGTTTGGCGCGGCTCTCGTCTTCGAGCCTCACGTCGACGAAATAGACGTGCCTGTCGATATGCCCGCCCGAGCCGAAGTTACGCGGGTCTACCTTTGCTCCGCAGCCGCAGGCGTTCAGGCTATCAATCGGATAATGACTTGCCCGGACACCTTTCAAGCCTGTCTCTCTGAGCACGTCTTTGATTTTCTGCCACGTCTGTTTATCTTTCTTCTTATATATCGTAACTTTCTTAGCGAACCACATTACTACCTCCTACCTCCTCACTTATCATTTATGACCCCTAACCCCTCACTCCTAACTCCTCACCGTCTTTTAACTCCTCACTCCTAACCTGTTCATCAGCGACAGCAACGCGCTCTCCTTGAACTCTATCGCCTTGACCGGGCACATCTCATGACAGCAATAACAGCGTATGCACTTGGAATAATCGAAATGTAGCTTTCTGTTTTCATGTTTCAGCGCGTGAGCCGCACACACAGCCTCGCAACGTCCGCAGCCGATACAGCGATCCGGAATATGCACTGGCCGCGAGGTCATCAGCCTCTCTAGGAACGGCAACGGCGGCAACAGCCTCATCGAACGAGTCTTCGGGAACTTCACTCCCTCAAATCTGTGCTCGGAGTCAAAATCTCCTTCAACGTCAGCAGGATCTAGCTTACACTCGGAATATCCACGCGACACGGCCGCTCGATACAGCGGATAATCATCAAGTGAGCCGCCCATCATGCGACACAGCCAGAAATCCAGCGTCAGCGCGTCGGGACTTGCTCCGATCAGTCCGAAGTTGTAAGGCTCGCCGCTCGTCGGGCCGTTACCGTCTTGGCCGATTACACCGTCAATTATCGTAAGCGCGGGCTTGACTGTCGCGTAGATATCCAGCAACAGACCCGCGAATTTCTCACGGTTCAGCCCTACGTTGTAATGCCAGCCGGCTTTCAGGCGACCGGGCACGCAGCCAAAGAGATTTTTTACGCCCCCCGTCATGTACATCTGGCCGTGGGTCTTCAGCTTGGGCAGGTTGATGACCTTATCCGCTTCCAACACTTTGCGGCTCAACGCGATCTTGTGAAAGTCCGTTCCTCTGGTCGTGTCTACGGGGTCGACAAGCTCACTGCACTCTATGCCTAGCTCACTCGCCACTGACATAAAGCCCGCCTTCGTGGCCGCAGCTCGAAAATTATCTATGCCGGGGCTGTCGCATATCATCGGAACGCCGCCACGGCTCAACACATACGACGCAACCGCACGCACCAACGCCGGATCTGTCGTAACCCGCCTCGCGACATCATGACCGCTCACAAGGTTGACTTTCAACAATACTCTTTCGCCGCTTGTTATATCGACACCGAACCTCGAAAACGCTTCGGACACCGCCGACCTCATTCCGTCAGCTCCGTAATCGTCTCGCGACATCAAGTATATTTTGCTCATTTCTGTTCACCCCTCCCACCTCGGCATTATACACGGGACATCATGGTATAATCAGGCGAAAATGAGGGAAAGAACATGAATAAGAAGAAAATATGTCTAGTCGTGATATTCAATCATAGGTACAATCAGAATGTCGAGAAGCTACAAAAGATTTACGGGACAAAATTTTCAGATATTTATTACGTCGTTCCTTTCAAGACTGACGAAGTGCCAGATTATCTCCTAAGCAACGTCATACGAGTTTATGAATCGTCGTTCTATTTTCAAGGATACATTGCGACAGCTTACGACAGGTTAAAAGACAAAGGATACGACTATTTTCTGTTTGTTGGCGACGACCTTATCCTGAACCCCAACATAAACGAAAAGAATTTTTTTGAATACAGTGGCATAAGCTCAGAACACTGCTTCATAAAATACTTTGTGCCTATAGATGAGGCTGGCGGTGTTAGGCCTCTCCGTTTGTACGACACGATAAGACCTTTTTATTTCGCAAGCGGTGTGGAATGGAAAAGAGAACTTCCATCTGTTGATGAGGCTTTAGCGATCCTGTCCGAGCATGGCTTTGATAGCTCTATTCTTCGAATGACAAGAAAATACAGGAAAAGAAACAAATTCTTCAGGTCGCTCAAAATGTTGCCATTTACGGCTCTTGTGTTTGCTCTCACGAGGTTCAGACGTTATCCCTATCCGCTATTCAGGGGATATTCTGATGCGGTCGGCGTTCCGCGCGAGGCAATGGAGGAGTTCACGTATTATTGTGGGGTGTTTGCCGCAATGAATGTTTTCGTTGAAATTGCTATTCCTACAGCGTTGCTCTTTTCCTCGACAAAAATACAACAGGAAAAAGACATTCATTTGAAAGGCTGTGAAGTATGGACTGTTGAGGACATCGACAAGATAAAGGCGCAATATCATTCCAGCGTGAGTGAACTGCTCGCGGAATTTCCGAAAGACACGTTCTATTATCACCCGGTGAAGTTGTCGCAATGGACATGGGATATTGAGGCATCATGAAATACATCATTATCGGCGGCGGCCCATCTGGCCTTACGTTTGCCAACAGACTGCTTCAATTTGGCGAAAAAGTCTTCCTCCTAGTGGAGGCGTGTGATGAAGTTGGGGGGCTCTGTAAAAGTGAAAACGTTGATGGGAGCCCATTGGATACGGGCGGCGGACATTTTCTCGACGTGAGGAACAAGCGCGTTCTGGATTTTCTTTTCGGCTTCATGCCGGAGCGCGAGTGGAATTTGTTCGAGAGAGACAGCAGAATATATCTTCATGATCGTTATGTCCATCACCCGATAGAAGCTAACATATGTCAATCGCCAAGGCCGGCTGTAACATTGGAACGCCAAGCCCTGAGAAGTTCGCTGAGTGGTGTCGCTGGAAGTTGGGTGATCGCATAGCCGACGACTATATGATCCCTTATAATGAAAAGATGTTTAGCAAATATTTGTACACGCTGGGGACATATTGGCTCGATAAACTCCCTGATGTCAGCTTTTCTGACACTATTCGCTCATGTCTCGAGCGCGTGCCTCACGCAAAGCAGCCCGGACATGCAAATTTTTATTACCCCAAGAAATTTGGCTATGGCGAGCTATGGAAGAGAACGGGAGAGGCTTTGGGCGATAAACTCGTCCTCAGCAAGAAAGTAAATGCCCTCGATTTGAACAATCATAAGATCAGGACAACAAACGGAGATACATATGAGGGAGATATCATAGTTACGACAGTTCCATGGAAGAGTTACGACGAAATACTCGGCCTCTCTGATGATGTCTTGCGTTCAATTCAAGAACTTAAACACACGTCAATCTACGTTGAGTATGTTCCCGAGCGTTATGAGAACGAAGCGCAGTGGGTCTATTATCCGCAATACGAGATATCATTTCACAGAATTTTGGCGCGAGAAAACTTCTGCGAGAACAGCAAAGGTTACTGGACGGAGACAAACGCCGACAGGTTCAACACAAACACATCAAATAAAAATTTCTTCAACGAGTACGCCTACCCCGTGAACACGACAGGCAAGCCCGAGATCATGAGCAAATTACTTCGTGAGTGCGAAAGACACGACGTGTACGGTCTTGGTCGGTGGGGCGAACACATGCACTATAACTCTGATATTGTAGTCGACAAGGCCGTCGCGCTGTGCGAAGAGATGATGTGAGGAGCATAAGTCATTCCTAACTCCTCACCTCTAACTCCTCACTAGAACAGCGGTGCAAGCACCAAAGCCACGACGGTCATTAATTTGATGAGAATGTTGAGAGCCGGGCCAGCCGTGTCCTTGAAAGGATCTCCGACCGTGTCGCCGACGACAGCCGCCGCATGATTGGCCGAGCCTTTGCCGCCAAAGTTGCCTTCTTCAATGTGCTTCTTTGCGTTGTCCCACGCGCCCCCCGAGTTCGCCATGAACAGAGCCATCATAACGCCCGTAACGATCGAGCCGCCGAGCAGTCCGCCCAAAGCCTCTTTGCCGAGCAGGAAGCCGACCAACACCGGAACAACTATAGCCATGACACCCGGGACGATCATCTGAGTTAAAGCCGCATGGGTCGAAATCGCAACGCAACGCTCATAATCCGGCTTGGCCTCGCCTTCCATGATGCCCGTAATCGTGCGGAACTGTCTGCGAACTTCCTCGATCATTGCGCCAGCAGCCTTGCTCACTGCATCAATCGACAGCGAGCAGAATATGAAAGGCAACATGCCTCCGATAAGCAAGCCGACGATTACATAAGGGTTCATGATGTCGATCTTGTCGATCTTGGCCGCCTGCGAATATGCCACGAACAACGCCAACGCCGTCAAAGCCGCCGATCCGATAGCCAAGCCCTTGCCCATAGCCGCAGTCGTGTTTCCGATAGCGTCGAGGTGGTCTGTGATCTTGCGTACGCCCTCGGGAAGCTCGCTCATCTCAGCAATGCCGCCAGCGTTGTCAGCGATAGGCCCGTAAGCGTCGACGCTCAACGAGATGCCCGTGATTGAGAGCATACCGACAGCCGCGACAGCTACGCCGAACATTCCAGCCAGATAATAGCTTATGAGGGTCGAGAGGCAGATTAAAAGGACAGGAATCCCCGTTGACATCATGCCAAGCGACAAGCCCGAAAGAATAACGGTAGCCGCGCCGGTGTTCGATGAGGCCGCGACAGCTTTCACGAATTTATAATCGCCGGACGTGTAGATCTCCGTAACGATCCCGATCAGGATACCCGCCAAGACACCTGACGTAACGGACAGGAACACGCTAATTGAGTTCGAGAAGAAGAATAGCAAGCTCAACACGAAAGTCCCCGCGATCATCAGGCCGCCAGCTACGAAAGTTCCGACACGAAGAGCAAACGCCGCGTTGCCTTTTTCAATCTCTGAAACTACGCCCGCCATTCCCGGAAGTTTCTTTGTGAAAGCACGAACCTGCGACGCAAACGGAGCCTTCTGCGAGATCATCAT
>JAFSJO010000057.1 GCA_017449415.1 Synergistaceae bacterium | reverse complement strand
CAGCTTTCAATCTCGTAGGGCAGGCCAAGCACAAAATTTAATTTGCCGGCTTTATCCATTTGCTGTACGGCCTGATAGTAATTTGTGTTCACGAAATAATTTCCCCAGCCTTCATGGTACATCGTGTAACCTTCCGACAGCAGGTGATGTTCAATTTCGGCCAAGTTGGATATGGCCATGTCGATGGTATAGAGATCATCATTGTCGAGGAATGAGCGCATGTAAGTTTGAGCCTGTTCCGCAAGATAGCCGTTAGGAGTGCCGTCTTCGCCTATTCCGATTTCGCCGCCGCGCAATTCTTTCATGAGAACGGTGCCGTCTTCCTTCATGATTCCTGCCTTAACCAGTAAGATGCTGTTCACTAAAGCCTTGTGGCATTCATCGTCCAAAAAGTACATGGGAATATCGCTGCAAATTGCGTCCAACTGCTGGCGGGTTGGCATGTTATCCTTGAAGCGCATATAATTCCAGCCCTGACCAAACACAGATGTTGCTCCTTTGGCCTTTGCATTTTTGACCGCAGCAGGAACAGTTTCCGTCAGAAAGTGATTCGGTTCATCGTTCATGTCAATCGTTGTGCCGACTGTTTTGAGGGCATAACCTAACATATAATGAGCGTGTCCGTTTCCGCAGCCGGGCATTACAAGACCTTTGCCGTTATAATCGATGACTTCGGTCTTCCCGGGTTCGATAAAATCTTCCGCGCCTTTTTTATCGCCGACATAGACATACTTGCCGTCTTTCACTGCGAACGCCTCGACAATCTCGTTGCTTTCGGAAGTGAAAATTTTGCCATAGACCACGAGGTCAGCGAGCGTTTTGCCAGCTTCCTCTGCTGAACTGTTACTGCAAACAACAAAACTCAACGCCACAAGCGCAGCCAATAAAAGGCTAAACGCTTTCTTGGAAAACTTCATAATTCTTTTTCCTCCTATAAAAATTAAAGCATGTAGTATTTGGTCAAGAAATAGGTTCTTGCCCAATCGACGATCTTTACCTCGGATTCCTTTGCCGGGTGAATGTCGAACTCATCGAGAACCATAACGTTCTTGTTCTCAATGTCGTAGAGCGGCCACTCATGAGCTTTGCCGTCAGGGGAAATCTCTGCACTCAACGACGGGTTGCCGGTCTTGGCGAACTGAACCCACATCTTACGCATGGTCTTCGAGAAAGTTTCGTCATAGTCTTGTCTTCCGCCGCTCATGTCAGGGTGGCAGAATAAAATCGGAACTTCTTCAAAGTGTGCGGCTTTCAACTCCGGCGAAGATTCAACCCTGTAGTAATAAGTGTAGGATTTTCCGCCGCCCATTGTTTGGCTTTCCGACATTTTTATAGCACCGTCAATAAACCAGCTATGTCCGAACAGACGGCTGTCAGGCTCCCAGCTTTCTCCTCCTCCTTCGCTGCAGTAGCTCTCTACAAGTGCTTTCTCTGCATCTGTCAACAGCTGAGCATATTTTTTCGTCTTGCGGTCAGCAGCCCATGCTTTGAAGTTTTCAACTCCCCAGTCAAACACGAAACAGTTCATTTCGTCTTTATTGCAGCCCTGAAGGAATGCTATATTCTTCGCTGCGCCGTCTGCGTATGCTCCATAAGGGTCAAAAGGCAGAATACGTCCGTCCCTTACTGGGAATATGCGCAACGCGATTACTTCTCCTGCTGTATCCACCAGCTTCCGAGCATCGACTTTCTGCAGGTCGGCAACAGTTTTGCAGCCGAGAGCTTCCATTAGGTCGTTCGTGGTGGCGATAGCCTCTTCCAAAGAATTTGTCTGCGAGACCGAACCGCTCTGGGCTATAACGCGCTTGAAATACTGCTGTGAGCCTTCAATCAGCGGGATCATGGTTACGCTTCCGCCACCAGCGGATTCACCCCAAATCGTTACGTTGTCCGGATCGCCGCCAAAGCTCGCGATATTCTCGTGAACCCACTTCAATGCCATCTTTTGATCCATCAGCCCAAGGTTCTGAGTGTCGGGATAATCCTTGCCGTCTTCCAAGTGGGACAAGTGAAGGAAGCCAAAAACGCCAAGCCTGTACGCGACGGTAACAACGATGACATCGGGATTTTCTTTTACGAAATTGGTGCAGTCAAATACCTCAATGCCCGTTCCCCCTGCTGTAAAAGCACCGCCGTGTATCCATACCATGACGGGCTTCCTTTCAGCAGTAGCGTCATCTGCTTTCCATACGTTGAGATACAGGCAGTCTTCTCCCTGATAGTCGCCGACCTCCAAAGCCTGATAAGCGGCTTTCGCATTGTAATACGCCTCGTATACGCCATCATCAGGAACAACATCAACAGGAGCTTTCCAGCGATATTCTCCAACAGGCTGTTTGCCGACAAACGGAATGCCCTTGTAGGTGATAATATTCTCCGTTTTTTTGCCCACGAATGTACCATTTACACACTTGACTGCAAGCGACTTATCATAATCGCCCGTGATTTTTTTATTTTCGCTGTACGGAGTTGTCATTTTTTCTTTCGCCTCGTCCAGCTTGAAATCGTAATGCTTGGAGTAATCCTCCTGAATGTTCAGGCGGAGCGTCCTGTTCGCAAGATCGTAAACTGCCGTGTGCCAAGTCTGCCAGAAGTTATTTGGCTGAATGTTCCTGTCGTGCAGCTTGTAGGTGTCAATGCAGTATTGGATAATCGCTTTGAAGTCCATAGGGGCGTTTGCGATTGTCAGATTGCCTTCAGAAAATTCTGTGTACCAGAACGGCTCTGTGTCAGCTTCGTAAGCCTGAGTGTACTTCACGCGCTCCATTAAGCGCGACATTCCTTCAGCTGACTCTCCGCCCTCCGCGTAATGCTCTTTCAGAATGGCGTAACGCTCAACTCCGCAGGCATGAGGCGTGAGGATCGGGAAGCCCTCATAAACTTTTCCCGCGACCGTCTGACCTGTCTGCGCTATGTGCTTCGCGTAAGGAGTATTCGGCGCGTAGTTGACGTAGAAATTTGTCATGATGTTGTCCGTGTCGTTTCGGGCGACAAGCTCGCCGTCAATGCACTCGATGATATACGTCTCTTTCTCGTCGGAGAGCATCCAGTGAAGTCCCCACGTGCCGTAGCCGCCGTAGATGTCCATGTCCTTCAACAGCTCCACGCCATGAGCGGCGGATTTTGCGTGATCGAGAACGTAACGAACCACCGCGACAGCATGAATGCGAGGCTTGCCGTAATTGGTCGAGAGGAGAGTCGCGAAATCCAGATCAACGGCCGGAGCTACGTTGCAGTTCATGGCCACGCCGTTCTCGTTGATGCCGTCAAAGGTCAGGTTCGGCATCGCGAGCAGTTGAGCCTCCGAAACTTTATCGACCTCGCCGGATTTCAGCGTGAGGATCGCGGCCAGTCCGATGCTTGCGTAACGTCCCTCGGACTCTTTCGCGGCGACCTTGATCACGAACTCCGGGACATCGGAGTAATCCAGATCCAAATTGCGGCCGTAGAAATTTCCGCTGCGCACAGCGGAGCAAGCGAAGCCGGTTTTAACCTGCTCGCCCGTCGTGAGGTCAGGCACGTAGTCGGTGTACTCCATGTAGTACAGGTAATCCGCCAGCTTCTTCGGAGCTGTGAACGGGGACGCACACGCCGAAACGCTCAGCACGAGGACGAAGAGCAATGCCCACACAACGACATGGGCGCGAGATTGATACTTTTTGTGTTGCATCATGTCTAAAAAACCTCCTTAACAAGATTGGACGCAATAGTACAAAATTTTTGCGCGCCGCTTCAAGGGGGTTTCCAGATTGTCAAGTCATGTTGATATAACTTCTGAGTTTGTGCTATAATACAGCTCGAACAGCTTTCGTGAATGGCGAGAGCTGTTTTTTTCAACTACTTTTGCAACTACGAAAGTCTCAAAATTTTTCAGACCTCGCGAGCTATCGTGTCGCACTCTTCAAAAATAAATCCACGAGATTTTACGAGCTTCGCTGTTGGATAAGCCGAACGAAAGCTCGCTCATGCTTCGGGGCTGTCCGGGATCGCTACCGTTACCACAGTTCCGCCGCCGTCATTGGGAGCTACAGTCAGGCTGCCGCCGCACATGAGTTCGAGCCTCTGCTGAATGTTCTTGAGCGCGATATGCGGTTCGCTGTCGTCGGTTGGGTCAAAGCCTCGGCCATTGTCCGCAACGACAATCTCACTGCCGGAGTCAGTCTTTTGCGTCTTGATGGAAATTCTGAACGGCCCCGCGTATGGATCCCGGCCATGCTTGATTGCGTTCTCAACGATCGGCTGCAGGGTCAGCGGTGGAACTCGGAAAGATTTATGCGGCGTGTCGTAATCCACAAACAAACTGTCTTCATATTGCGCCTGCTCGACTGCAAGATATGCCCGCGTGTGTTCAAGCTCCGAAGTGAATGGAATAGGCTCGGCACTCGCGATAGCTGTGAAGTTCTTGCGCAGGTAGGTCGTGAAATCCATGATGACCTGACGAGCGAGCTGAGGATCCTGACCACAAAGGCAATAAATGCTCGTCATGGTGTTATAGATGAAGTGCGGGCGCATTTGCAGCACCATGATGCTGGTACGCTGGTTGGCGATCTCACGCTGGCGGCGCAAGTCCTGCTCTATCTGGTCGGACAGGATCAAGCTATACATGGACAGCGCAGAGATGACGATGCTGATGTCGATTAGCGGGTAAAGTTCTACGAACATATCCACGACCAACACGCCTGTTATCGGCAAAAGGGTAATCAGGAAACTCAGAAAGGCTTTACGGGAAAGGCGTTCCCTATAGCGCATCATTCCGGCGATAGTTAGCAGCATTGCCGCGATCATTGGCAGTAACAGGACAGGATACCAAGCTCCGCGCCAATACCTGCCGTCGGGCGTGAAGTAGTAAAAAATTTCATTGAACGGGGAGATCACGAGCATGACAATAAAAACTCCCCACAAGCTCATCACGGCATGAAAGAGCTTGCTTGAATGTACGTCCTCACCACAGCAATGCAACAGATAAGCCGTCATCATCAGCGGAGCAAGAGAGAGCAGCACGGTTTCCAGAATAATCACGCAATACATTATCCACATCGGAGCCGGGTAGCTGTACATTATCGTGTCGATAAAGCCGATAATGCTCAACGATAGAAAAATTGTAAAGAGGCTTCGGAAAAAGCGTTTGCTCCAGCGGTCAATTCCGGGCATAACGGCGATGAACCACAGCCCCACCAAACTTAACAGAAGCGTCGCGCCGCTCTCAAAGTAAATGAAATAGGAATCAAACCAGAAGATCAATTCTCCGCGCCTCCAATATAAAACGGATAACGAAGCTTTCTGAGCTGCTCTGTTACGTTCTCTTTGACTAGTGGCTTTAGCATGAAGCCGCTCGCCTCCGTCTTCCATGCGTCGAGTGAATAGTCAGCGTAGGCGGTCAGGAACACAACGTTCGTTCGCGGATTGATGTCAAGCAACGTGCGGCAAAGGTCAAGCCCGCTCGACGTTCCAAGCTCGATATCAAGGACAGCCAGCGCAACACGGTTCTTCCTTGCGTACTCGATCGCCTCCAACGGCCATATGAAGCCCGTGATATTCGCGTCCGGCATGACCTCGCCAAGCACAGCCAGACCGTCGGAGAGTATGACCTTGCTGTCGTCCACGATGATGACGTTGGGACTTTCCTCGCTCTGAGCCGCGAGCTGGAACAGGTCATTGACATCAACCCCAAGGCACTTGGCAAGGCGCAGGATCATTGTAGCGTCAGGCAGTCGGCTGGCTCTCTCCCAACGCGCGACCGTGGAATGATTGACGTACAGATTTTCCCCGAGTTGCTTCTGCGAAAGCCCCCTCTCCTCTCGAAGCCTCCGCAAGTTTTCCGCAAATAAACTACTCACTTCATTCACCTCCCGTCTCATTATACAGATAAGCGCACCGATTTCAGACTTGACAATCTGGAAACCCCCTTACGGCGACGGAGTGAAATTGCTAGAATGATTAGCAAAATTTTTATGGAGGTGGATTTTTTAATGAAGAAGAATGCTTTGAAACTTTCGCTCGCGGTGTTCATTCTCGCTCTGGCGTGTGTCTGTGCCTGGGGCGGTGAGCCTGTCAGCGATAAGCTTTTTCAAGTTGCGCTGTTACAATCCCTAATGCAGGGCGAGTATGACGGCGTTGTTACGGTCGGCGAGTTGAAGACGTACGGCGACACCGGCATCGGAACTTTCCAGGGTGTCAATGGCGAGATGATCGTGTTGGACGGCGTTGTCTACCGCGCAGTCTGGGACGGAAGTGTCGAGATTGCCCCCAACGATGAGACAGTTCCATTCTCCAACGTTACATTCTTCGACGCTGACATCAAGGCCGAACACATGAACGCCGACTCGGCGAACGAGCTGAAGAGTATTCTGACCTCGATTGTCAGGAAGCATGGCCGCAATCAGTTCTACATGGTGAAAGTTACGGGAGTGTTTCCCTCGATCCTCGTCCGCAGTGAGCTGAAACAGAAAGAACCTTACAAGCCGCTCAATGACGCTCTGAAGACGGATCAGCGCGAGTTCACGTACTCGGACATAAGAGGGACGGTCGTGGCTCTGTATTGCCCGGACTACATGGACGGACTGAACACGCCCGGCTGGCATCTGCATTTCATATCCGAAGACAGACAGAAAGGCGGCCACGTGTTGGAGCTGAAACTTCAGGACGGGACATTGGAGCTTGACATTATCAGCGAGTTCGCGATGGTCGTACCTAACCGCGAGAGCTTCAACAGCAAGAGCCTTGAAACGGACTTGAAAAAGGAAATTGAACAAGTCGAAGGGAGATAACATCTTTCATGAGAAGAAACGGTTTTAAGATTTTGCTAGCGGCTCTCATTCTGTCGCTGGCGTTCGGAGCGATTGCCGAGTCCGCGCAGACGATCAAGGGCAAGCCTCTCGGTGATATTGACGACGTAGTTAAAGAAGTCGCCGGCGGTGAGCTTTCAATCCCCAAGGAGGGACTCATCACCCTCAGGGGCGGAGACAAAATCGACGACGTTGATATATACGCCACAACGTTCGCCAAAGACGCTATAGGCTCGACAAGACAGCTTTATCACAATTCAAGTGCGACACGCCCTCTTAATTGGACTGCAAATTCGCCTTACTATCTTCGCCCTGCCGTATCGCGCAAACTCTACAATGGCAAAAGAGCTTTGATGACCCACAACCTAGCCCCGAACGGCGAACTCAAATATTACTTCAAGGCTCTTTCCAACAACAGACGCGAGGAATGGACTAACGCAACCACAACACCGAAAGCGCTCGTTGATTCTGTCCAGATTTCGGATTTCGGCGAATATAAAACGGCGACATTCTCAAATGTTGAGAATTATCACGTCATGGAGGTATATGGGACAGGAGTTATGTCTGTCAAGGGCTATGACCGTGAAATTTTTGTCGGGGCTTCGGGTGCAGCCAGATCTCTCACAACGCACCAAAATGGTGGTTATCAACGTGTTTACAGGAATGACAATGAAGTGCGCCTCGAATTTTTCGCCATCAACGCGGACAATGAAGGCAATATGTCGCAGACCCCCCTGACGGAACTAACGCATGAAACTCCTTACAGGGGAGATCCGTCTCTTGCTATCATATCGCTGGCAGTCGGAGATATTGACGGCGACAAATATGACAACGAAGTAGTCCTGATGAT
>JAFSJO010000056.1 GCA_017449415.1 Synergistaceae bacterium | reverse complement strand
TCACTTCGGCGTGTTGTCGCGGATATTCCGAACTCCCGTTGCGCTCATGCCTTACGATGTCAAGGTCAGCCAGTTCGCCGAGCAGTCCGCGATCCCCCTTATAACTCACGAATGGCGCGAACCTTCGATGCCCTCGCCCGCTCCCGTTTATGATACAATTTCAACATGAACAAGCGCAGAATTTACGAAATCGGAATTAAGTACGTTGAAAGCCTCAAACTCTACGAAGAATACGCGACCCGGATCAGGAATTTAATTCAGGATCTAGTCGAACTTGAGGGCGTGGAGTTTTACGCGATAGACGGCTGGGCTGAACCTCCGGCCGAGTTGTTGCGTGCGCTCTCCGGGCTCGAAGAGAAAGATCTCGGCGGGGTCGACCTCGTAACGGTGAGGGTGCTGATACGATTTCCCGAGGACGTACTGAGGATCGAGGAGGTCATCAAGTCCGAGTTCCAGATCGACACGTCGCGCTCAATCCCGTCAAGCGGCCTCGAAGACCCGTACAGATTTGGCTATCCTGCAGTCGTGTATATTCTCTCGCTGTCGCAGTCGCGTTCGCAGCTTCGTGAGTGGGCAAAGTACAAGGATCTCAGCTTTAGGCTCGAACTTCGCACGATGCTGCAGGAGGCTTGGGCGACGATCTTCCCGCGGGTCAATCAGACAGTCGGGACATCGTCGGAGAAGAAAGTTACGCGCGAGCTTGTTCTTCTTGCGGCATTGTTGGAGAAAGCGGATCAGGGATTTTTGAGCCTCCGCCACGAAATGAAAGACGAAGCTCTCCTAATCCCGCCGCCGAAGCAGCCATCTCAGCCCGTCGAAGCCCTCGAAGCCGAGAAACTCTTCACCGATGAGGAACTCTACAACCTCTTCCGAGAAGATCCCTCGTTGCTTGGCCGTTGGAATGCCTTTGCGCTCGAAGCTGGCTTCCCGGAGTTCAAGCCCGAGGCCGGCTACCTGCGCGAGAGCTTCTCGTATCTCTGCACGATACTCCGAGCCGCGAACATCAATACAATTTCAGAAGTCAGAAAATTCCTTTCGGACATGGAAGCCGGCGACAAAGGTCTTCAACAGCTCCGAAACATTCACGACGCTTTCGACAAGAACACGAAGTGGCGCGTGGATCCTTTCTCGGCTCTGTTCCTCTTGGTGCTGAACTTCAAGTGGGAGGAACTCAAAGACAGGCCGGAAACTTCTCAGAGTGGCGAACTCAAACGAGGTTCGGACAGGATCAGAAACATAAATTAATTTCAGGAGGAATTAATATGCGTAACATTATTTTGTGGGTGATAGTCTCGTATCTGATAGGCTCACTCCCGACCGGCTATGTGGTAACGAAGCTCTTTCACAAGGACGAGACGGGCAAGCGCGACGGGCTTGACATTCGCACGATAGGCTCGGGCGCAATGGGAGCTACGAACGTCGGACGGGCTATGGGGCCTGTGTGGTCGTGGTTCACGGCGATCGTTGACATGTTGAAGGGCGCGTTTGCTCTGTTGCTTGCGGCTCACATAGCTCCGGCGGAGTCTCAGCAGATGATCATGGCGCTGTCGGCTTTCGCTGTCGTACTCGGACATATATTCCCGGTGTGGCTGAAGTTCAAAGGCGGCAAGGGTGTCGCGACGACGTACGGAACTTTATTCTTCATATGGCCGTACAACTCGTTCGCCGTGATTCTCTTGTGCGGAGCTGTCTGGTATCTGGTGAGATGGACAACGCGCTACGTGTCTCTTGCGTCGATGCTGTCGCTGGTGGCTTCGTCGATCTTCTTCGCGATGCTGGGCGCGCCGAAAATTTTCACGGGGCTTGCGGCGGCGTTGGCGTTGCTCGTGATCTTCAGCCATCGAGAGAACATCGTGAGGCTGATCAACGGCAAAGAGAACAAATGGAAGCGAAAGGGTGAGTAACCCCCTCGCCACATTAAAGAATTTCCGGCAATCCACACGTCAAAATTAATTTCCGTATCTCCTGCACAATCTCGGCAGTCTCGTCTTTAGCACTGAGGCTGTCGATTGTTTTTTTGAGTTGGCTCAGCTCTCCCGTCAGCTCGTCATCACTTCGGCTCATTCCGTCCGATTGAAGCTCCAAGAGTTTTGCTCGTGCGTTCTCGCGGTCGGCGTTAAGTTCGAGATCCTCCTGAGTGAGTTCGCGCAGTCTGCTTTGAAGCTCTCGCCTCTCGTCAGGGTCAAGACATGCGGCGGCGTAGTCGTCTTCGTTGCGGAAGCCGAGGTTGAGAAGTTTCTTGTTGAAAGTTATCTCGTAACGTTGAAGCTCCTCGCGTCCCTTAGCCATTTCCGTCTCGACCCCGTGAATGTCAGTCATGAGCCTTTCGAGATTGGCGGCTCTGTCGTTCTTGGCCTCCCTGCGTGCGTTGAGCTTGCCCCGAAGCTCTTCGACGGTTGAGTTCATGCGCGAGAGTTCGTCATCGGGATTTTTCGACGCGAATATCACGATCCGTTGCTGCTGTATGCTGTCGCGCTCGGCCTCAGTGGCTTTGACACGGCTGGAGAGATCCTCACGCTTCAATCTGAACGCCTCGGAATTTTTCTTCAACATTGCCATCTGCGTGTTAGCTGTCGAAAGTTCATGTTCGAGGGCTTCGCTGCGCTTGGCGTTCTCGATCCACTTGTTCATTCGCTCTTCGAGTGCCTTAATGACCTCGACGGGATTTTTATCCGGGATTGATTTATAACCGTAGGGCATTATCTGCGAGATAAGCTCGCGCTTCAAGCTCATGACGGTCTCATCTTGCGTCTTCAACTCGTTCGATATCTGCTCCTCTTGGGTCTTCTCGTTCTTCAACGAGAATAGAGCTTCCTGGTGCGAATGAGCGGCGGCTTCACGCTTCTCGCGTATCCTTTCGAGTTCGTCGGCGGCGTTCTTCATTTCAAGCTCGGCGGCTTCGGCGGTCTCGGCTGTGGTGCGTGCCATCTGAAGAGCGTCGCGGGATTTCTGACGCGCCCGGTCAATCTCATCGAATGGCGAGATCCCCTGACTGAAGCTCAGACCCAACACCGACACCCTCGAACTGATCTCCGCGTTAAGCTCGTTGATCTGCTTTTTGAGTTCCAGCTCCTCACTCGTAACTGACGTGATCTCCTCGTTGAGCTTGCCGGCTCTGGTCTGTCTCATCGTAAGCTCGTCGCGGAGTTCGCTGAGAGCTTTCTGAGTGTCGTGAAGCTGTCTGTGAACGTCCTCAGGATCCGGGATAACTGCGCCGGACACGTAAGGGTGAGTCAGCGAGCCACACAGCGGGCACGGTATGCCGTCCTGCAGCAGCTCCCTCACGGCCTCGATGTCCTCAATGCGGCGAAGAAGAGCCGAACGCTTCTCGAGCTTCTCAACCTCGCGTTGAAGTTCATTGAGCTTGCCCGACTGCTCTACGTCGCGAATGTTGATGTTGCGGGTCTCCTGTTGGATACGCAGCTTGATGTCCTGAAAATTTTTCACGCGGTCTTCGAGGTCGCGGACGGTCTGAAATTTTTTGTAAAGCTCGTCAAGCTCACCGAGCCTCTTGATGTTCCTCTCGCATATGTCGCGCCACTCAGCGATCGGCTTGCCTTTCAACGCGCTCTCAAAGAAAGCCCGAGCCTTTGCGTAGACTTTCTCATGAACAGCCAAGCTGTGATTGAAGTCCGCGAGTGTTGAGCTTCGATCGTTGAGAGTGTTCTGTGATTGCTGACGCTGAGCGATTGACGCGCCCCACGACGATTTCAACGCCGCGCGTTTCTCTTCGGCCTGCTCGTACATCGAGAAACATTTTTGAATCCCGGCGATCCCCGCCTGTAGCTTCTCATCGATTGCGTGGGTCTGCAAAAATTTCCGGGTCTCCCTCAGAGCAAGCTCGATCCGTTCGAGTTCAAGCCGCGCTTTCTCGACAAGCTCCGAACATTCTTTATATTCTCGTTCGGCCTCGGCGTGTTCACGTCGAACTTGAACGACTGCTTCCTTACGATCCCGAATTTGTTCATCGAGCGTCTTGACCCGCTGCACGAGCGTTTGAAGCTGTGTCTGTGCCGCCAACCTGTCCCGGTACTCGCCCTCGATGAGGTTCAAAGCCTCCTCGGAACTTCTAAGCTCGGCCCGAGCCTTCGTCATTTCGTCGCGGAGTGAAGCCTGACGGATTTTATATTTGTCTCGCATCACTCTTAGCTCTTTGATGTTCTCGTAATCCTCGCCGAGTTCGAGAGTCTTTCCGCCGCGTTCGAGCCTTTGGCGTGACGGTACGAACAGAGCCGACCTCCTCTCCCACTCCGTGCGTTTTGCGTCTAAATCTTTTAAGAAATTTCGCTGGCGGATCTCTTCGGCTTTATGTTCGAGAATTTTTTTTATGTCTTCGAGGTTCGTTAGTAACTCTTCAATCTCCATTATCTATGCTCCGTTCAAAAATTATTTGGCTGGTCTTGCCCCTGACGGTCATATCGCCGCTCCATTGAAAGATGAAGCCCGATGGCTTGCATATCAGCCTCGCGAGTTCGTTACAGCGGTCGCGTGAGAGGGTCTTCAGTCCCAAGGCTCTGCCGGTCTCACGGATCACCAAAGCTCTCTCGTCGTTGCTGAAGCCGCGCATGATCTTGCGATTGAGTGCGAGGTTGGGGAAGCTCTCCGCCTTGCATAGCTTCAACAGGTCGCGGCTGCGTTCGTCTTCAAGCTCTCGGATCTTTCGCATGTCTTCGCCGAATGTCGCGAGATGTTCAACTGCCGAGCGGTTAATCTTGCCGCGTATCGTCGGCAGGAGCTTCAGCCTTATAAAGTTTCGCGTGTATTGCGTGTCTTTGTTGGTGCTGTCGTCTCGCCACGTGATCCCGCGCACTCGCAGAACGTCCCGGAGGAAATCGCGCCGAAGTCCCAAGAGCGGTCTGTAAAATTTTACTCCCTCGTAGTCCGTCGACTCGGTGATGCCGACAGAGCCTCGCACGCCCGAGCCTCGCAAGATGTTAAACAAAACTGTCTCGGCGAGATCGTCGCGGTTGTGTCCAAGGAAGACTCTATCAACTTTCGCGTCCCAGCTCGAAATGAACTGCGCCATGTCGAGGATAGCTTCGCGCCTCAAACGTCTCGCAGCTTCTTCGAGGGTTTCGCCTTTGGCTATGTTGTCGCGTACGCTGGTCTTGTCCGTGTACACAGGGAGCTTCCACGAGTTCGCGAGGTCTCTTACAAAAATTTCGTCGAGGTCAGACTCTTCGCCTCTGATGCAGTGGTTGAAGTGAAAGACAAAGAAGCGGCCTCGATAAAATTTTTTGAACAGCCACATCAGCGCGACCGAGTCCCCGCCGCCTGACACAGCGACGATAGCGTTAGCCTCCGTCTCAGGCAGCCAGCCTTGACGCTCGCCAGTCTCACGGAAATATTTTTCCAGCACGTGATCCGACAGCTCGTAAGGAATTTTCTCTTTATTTTCCGTCATCGTAGAGCAGTCTGTAGATCGCCAAGTTTGCCGAGACCCTTTGGACATAGCCGTTAGTCTCCTCGAACTTCACGGCCTCGATCCATTGCGGGAGGTCTGCGCGTTCGCCGACGGTCTTCAGCCACTTTCGAGTGTTGCCCGAGCCTGCGTTGTACGCCGCCATGACATATTCTTTCTTCGCGAAATTTTTCCCGAGCCACCCCAAGTGCGACGTGCCGAGCTTGATGTTGTCGTTTGCGTTGTAGAGGTCGTAGGTTTTGAGTCCCGCACGCTTGGCTTCTTCCTTAGCTGTTGCCGGCATCAGCTGCATCAACCCGGCCGCCCCGACCCAACTTTTTGCGCTGACTTGGAACGCGCTCTCCTGCCTCATGATCGCCCACACGAAGTTGCTTTCAACGCCGTATTGTTTGGTCGCCGCATCGACGAGATTTTTATACGGCCTTGGATAAAGAGCTTCGAGGTCAGAGCGATAGAGCGTAGCTCCCGAGGTCATTAGCGTCTCGAGCCTCCGAGCCTCCTCGTAACTCTCTTCGAGGCCAAGCCACCGCGACAGCGTCAACGCACGATAAAGCTCCCTCGCGCTAGCCTTGGGACGTGAGAGCCTGAGATATGCGTGATTGATGAAGCCCCACTCTTCAAGCTCCGAGGGTTTCAGCGTCAAGTTCGGGTTCGTTCCGTTCTGGATCTTCGGCGAGGGGTTGACGAGCAGCCCGTAGATCGTCAGCGGATATTTATTCCTGAGCGTGTTGAGAGTGTTCTGAGCCGCCTGAGTTTGTCCGGCAAGCCTCTGAGCGTGAGCGAGCCAATATAAAATCCTTGCGCGTTTGTAGAACGTAACGCCCGGTGCGTCGGTCTGACGGAAGAGCTTCACAGCTTCGGCGGCGTTGCCAGCGTCGAGGTTGCGCCATGCCCGTGCCCACAAGACGTTGAAAGAGTAGCTCGTGTTGGGGAAAGATTTCAGTATCTGAGCCTCGTAAATCTCTTTGGCCTTGGCCTCGTTCTTGCCGAGGAGGTTCACCAGCGACTGCAAAGCCCGAGCCTGAACGTTACCCCGTCGGTCTCGTGCGATCCTTTCGAGGACTTTGATACACTTCTCTTTCATGCCCTTATCTTTCGCGAGGTTGCCTATCCGGGTTACGGAGCTTGCGGCGTATGAATTTCCGCTGACGGCGAGATTGCCCCACAAGTTCAGAGCGTTGTCGTTCTGTTTGAGCCGCGAGTTAGCCCACGCCTTGTAATATTGAGCCTTGCGTCCGGTCGCGCCGTTGAGATATTCGAGAGCCTTCTGATTGTCGCCTTTGGTGTGATAATAAACTCCCAGCGCGGTGCGTATGTTGTTGTTCATGTTCTTGACCCGCGAGAGGACGGCGGCGGCTTCTTGGTTGCCTCCCTGAAGCTCCAGCAGCTCTAGCGCGTGTTCGGTCGCTTTGCTGTCATTCGACATTGCGATCAGCCTCGTGAGCGTGTAAGCCTTTCGCTCGTCTGTCCCGGCGTGAGCCAACATTCTATTCAGAGCGTTAAGCGCGTTTCGCGAGTCCTGCTGAGCGTCGTGGATTCGATACTGCGCGAGAGCGACGTAATATTTCAGATCCGCCGGCGCGTTCTTGTAAAGGTTCTCCGACAGCGTCAGAGCTTTCTTCGTCTGTTTGAGATTTTCGTACCCAAGCAGCAGCGTCATATCCGCGTAAGGTCTGACGGAGGCCGGGAAGTTCTTGGCCTGAGCTTCGAGAATGTTCACGACCTCCTGCCATCTATTCTGAAATCTGTAGCCGTTCGCCATCAGCGCGTAGTCGTTGGCAGTTTTCTTTTTGAGGGAATTGAATTGCGTCTCCATTGCGGGCCAATTCCTTTGCCAAAAGAGTTCGCGAAGGCTGCTTGCGGCCCACGAGGTTGAGTTTAATGTCGCGAGGATAAGAAGCGAGTAAAAGAAAATTTTCGAGAAAAAATTTTTCCGCATAGAAAACAAAGCTCCCCTTTATCACTTGAATAAAAAATTTTGAATAATTATATAATAGCCGTCTTAGTTAAGCGGCTTCGTGCGGATCTTTTGCCAGAGGGAAATATATTGCTCGTTTAGGAATGTCGGATAGTCGACCTCGGGCGCAGGCCGTCCCCAATGGAAAGCGTCAGAACGTCCGCTGAGATATCTCCTCAACGCCGGCGGCGTGTCATCGTCGAAGACCGCAACGACCTCACGAGCTTTCATGCCGTCGAGGTACTCACGAAGCCCGGAAAAATTTCCCTTTCGCCATCGTTCGAGGGTCTCGGCTTCGGGTCGTTCAATCTTGCAGCCGGTGGCTTGGAGCAATATCCCGCACGAGCCTCCGAGGTCGCAGAGCGTCGAGTCTTTCATAACCTGACCCACGAGTGTAGCACCCGACAGACGCGCTTGAAACTCCGCGAGCCGCCTTTGATAGTATGAGTAATTGGGCGTGTCCCACTCCGAGAGCGCAGTCAAAATTCTCTGAGCCACGAACGGTATCACTGACGGGTCGATCAATAAAACTCTGTCGATCGGGAACGTCGAATACAGATAATTAACCTCGAACTTCTCGATCCCTTTGAGTGTCTCAGCGTCTTTCTTATCGAGTGCGATTATCTTGGTGTCGGCCGGAAGCTCTTTCAGCACCCTCCCGCGCTCTGCGAGGACTAAATCCCCGTTGGCGTTCCAGACCTTTAACGGAACGACGCTGACCTCCTGACCGCCTATAAATGAAGTGAGCAGGGCGAGCCACATGTCAGTAACAGCTATGTTGAGTTTCTTATCCTGTTCCTGAGCGTGAGCCGCCCCGCCGAAAGTGAATATCACGCACAACACAAGCGCGATTATTTTCCTGATGTTATTCCTCACCGAACTTTGCCCTTAGGTCATTCAACACGAGCTTCGCGACTTTTGCCTCGGCTCCCTTGCGGGTCTTGTCGGTCTCGATATGCTCGAAGCCGTTCATGTAGAGCCTCACCGTGAACTCCGGCGCGTGCGATGGCCCTTTGACGGACATAAGCTCATACTTGGGCAAGTCCATTCCGTGTTTCTGAAGCCATATCTGGAGCGCAGTCTTGGGGTCATATTCCGGCTCCTGCTCGTCGCTGTTCTGAAGAAATAATTTCTTTATCACCCTGTCGGCTGCCGCGACACCGCTGTCGAGACACACAGCCCCAAGCACAGACTCCACAGCGTCGGCGCATATCGAGTGAGGAAGGTTGCTCGACTTGATCGAACGCCCGTGCAGAAGCAAATACGGAATGTTCAGCATCTCGGCTTTCTGATACAGAGCTTCACTCTTGACCAGCTCGGCACGCATGTGAGTAAGTTCGCCCTCCTTAGCGTCCGGGTACATTCGATACAGAGCGCGAGCTATGACGAAACTCAAAATCGAATCGCCGAGAAACTCAAGACGCTCGTTATTATGGAACAGTCCGTTTTCACGCGAGAATGACGAGTGAGTCAACGCCTCTTCGAGCAAATATCTGTCATTGAACTCGTAGCCGAGATTGTCTTCGAGAACTTTCATGCTCTTTTCGTCAAATACAGCCCTTTTTCTGAGCGGGCCAAACTCTTCATCAAACGTTGGCATATTTCTCAAACGCTAGAACGCCGTTATGTCCCCCGAAGCCGAAGCTGTTGACCAAAAGCCTATCGACTTTCCTGTCTACGCCCTTGCCTGTCGCTATGGTTATGTCGCACTCCGGGTCCGGGGTCTCGTAGTTGAGTGTCGGGTGAATGTAATTCTCCTCGATCGCCTGCATTGACGCGATGACTTCAAGCCCTCCGGCCGCACCGAGACAGTGCCCGATCATGCTCTTGGTTGAAGTTACGGTGATGCCTTTCGCATATTCGCCGAACACGTGATTGATCATTCCGGCTTCCATCTTGTCATTGAGACCCGTTGAAGTTCCGTGAGCGTTGATGTAGTCGACCTGCGATTTGTCCCACCCCGACATTTTGAGAGCTTTCTCTGTCGCGTATGACGCGCCTTTAGCCTCCGGGTCAGGTGCTGTGATGTGTCCTGCGTCGCACGAAGTCCCGTAGCCCGTGAACTCAGCGTAGATATGCGCTCCGCGCTTCAGGGCGTGTTCAAGCTCTTCGAGGACAACAACTCCCGCGCCCTCACCCATGACGAAGCCGTCGCGATCCTTGTCGAAAGGTCTGCTGGCTTTCTCGGGGTCGTCATTGCGTGTTGAAAGAGCCTTCATCGAAGCGAATCCCGCAATGCTTATTGTCCGCAATGCTGCTTCAGTCCCGCCCGAGATGATCACGTCCGCGTCGTCGCGAATGATTGCGTGATAAGCCTCGCCCATGCTGTGAAGCGAAGTTGCGCACGCCGTAACGACGCACAGATTAGGGCCTTTCGCGCCCAACACGATAGCCACGTAAGCCGTGGACATGTTCGAGATCATCATCGGAATGAAGTAGGGGCTGACTCGCCGCGAACCTTTCTCTAACATGATTTTGAAGTTGTTGAACGATGTTTCGATCCCGCCCTGACCGGTGCCAATGTATACGCCCAGCCTGTAGGGATCTATCGCGCTCAGGTCTATTCCTGCATCTTCAACAGCGAGCTTGGCCGCCGCCACCGCGAACTGGATCGCCCTGTCCGAACGTTTAGCTTCCTTGCCGGGCATGTAGGCCGACGGGTCGAAATTCTTTATCTCAGCTCCGAATGTAACAGGGCAGTCGCCTAAATCAAACGTCGTGATGTGGCCAATGCCGTTCTTGCCGTCGCGG
>JAFSJO010000055.1 GCA_017449415.1 Synergistaceae bacterium | reverse complement strand
GCTCGGGAGAGCCACGCGCAAATATAACACAGAAAATTTTTATTCGCAATCGCCTAACGATTAGGGATTAGGGATTTTCACCCCTCACTCCTCACCGCCTTTGTCGGTTTATGATGCCTTGCTGTGTGTGGCCGCCTGTGTTGACTTCGACCGGGACGGCCTGCGAGTGTTCGGGAAGCTCACGCTGAATCTCCCTGATGCGCTCGATCAGCAAGTTCACGATTATCTTGTCTTCCTCCTGATCCGTCAGCTTCTTCTCTTCAACGACGTTCTTGTCGTACGAGTGCGACAGAGCCAGCGACAGCTTCGCACATGCCGGGCCGATAAGCTCATACAAGACACTCGACGCGAGTATGACGGTTCGTAACGCGCTCCCGGTCTCGCCGCCAAGCGTACGCGCTCCCAGCTCCGCAAGCCCTATCGCGACCCCCGCCTGAGGTATCAACGCAAGGCCAAGATAATTGCGAACGAGCTTATTCTTGTGCGTAAACAGACAGCCGAGGAAGGCTCCGACATATTTGCCGGCGATCCTCACGATGAAATATATGACCCCGAGCGTCAAGAGCGACGTTCCGCCCTGAGAGTTCCCGCCCATCAGTGCCCCAAGCTCGAAGCACACGCCCGACCTCACGAAGAACAGAAGCAATATCGGCGGGCTGAAGTTGTTCAGCTGCTTGAATAGCTTATCGTCGTCGGTGATATTTATGTACACCGTCGCCATGAACATGCACCCGAGCAGCGGCGACACCCCGAGCATCTCGCATATTCCGCAAAATCCGAACAAGACCGCGACAGAGATTATTAACCTGTTGTCCGTCGAGCGATTAGTCGGCAGCAGCATCTTCAGCAACACCCCGAGCATCGCGCCAATGATCACGCAGACGAGATTTATCAGAACCGGCGAGATGATGTTGCGAAACTCGAAGCCCGCGCCCGAGACAGAGCTTGCAAGCGCGATAGATATAGCTATGCTGTAGGCTATCAGCCCCACAACGTCATCAAGAGCCACGACCTGAAGCAGCGTGTTCACGAAATCGCCGTGCGCTCCCGTCTGCCGTATCGTCATCATCGTGGAGGCCGGAGCTGTCGCACTCGCCAACGCAGCCAACACCGTCGCAAACGCCAAATCCATTCTCAGGACGTAATACGCCGCCACGAACACGAAGACCGACGCGACGCACGACTCCAAGATCGTAATAATCAAAACTTTAACGCCATTGCCTTTGAGCGCGTTTATCCGGAAGAATTGACCCGTGCTGAAGGCTATGAACGCGAGCGCGATGTTGGGCAGAAACGCCGTGCTGTCGGCGACGAAATCGGGGACAAGATTTAAGAAGTAGGGGCCGATCAAAATTCCCGTGATGATGTAGGCGGTAACGTTGGGAAGTTTCAAGAGTTTCGTGATGCGCGTGAGACCAAAACCAAACAGCAACATTAAAGCAACCGTCAGAACTCCTCCGCTGGCCGATGCTCCGGCGTGAAGTAAATCAACAAGCTGAGCAAACAATTTATATTCTCTCCTTTCTCTTTGTTTGCCATGTCATGATATTCAAAACAAAATTGACCCCTCTCCGAGAAAGGGGCGGTGGTTTCCATATGATTATAGCTTGTTATTCTAGCATTTTCCCGCGCAATTCCATTCAGTATGTTTATGGATTATGGATTTTCACCCCTAACTCCTCACCCCTCACCCCTCACCTTGGCAACACGCCCAGCGCGTAGCTGATTCGCCTCTCGCGTCCCTCTGATGGTGAGTTGTAGACTTTCCCGTTGATTATGATCTCGGACGAGCCGCCTCCGTCGAGATTGAGCGCGTACACGATGCCCTGAGCGCGTAATATATTCGTGAGTTCGCTTATCGTTGCGCCTGATGCGTGCATACCGTTGCGACCGTCGACAAGCACAAAGACCCATTCGCCGCCCGTGTTGAGTCCGACCGCCGAGCGCGGGTGTCTGACCGAAGTTAGCGAGCTTTGAAAATCCTCCGGGACACTCGACGCGACACCCTCATCAAGGAGCAGCGGCCCGGCTTGGATTATATTGGTCATGTCGTCCCACTCTTCGACCTCCTCGGAGGCAACTTGAAAGATAGCTTCGTCGTCATCGTTCCACGCGAGGCAGCCTCGTCCGTCGTGAGGTTCGCTGATTGATTTCCCGTTGATCTTCAACGCTCCGATCGGATAGCCGCGCCCCGGAGACGTTACTGCGAAGAAACCTGCGTTGATCGAGGCTCTAGCTCCGTATTGGCGCGAAAGCTCCGACAGCTTCAATAAATCTTTCGTGCTGTTCTTCGAAATCAGCGGATATATTCGCCAGTGCGACGGGTCGATGACCAGCGTAACCCAAAATTTCGGGACGATTTGAGTGTTTGTGTTCGACATTGACGGCAGTATCCTGAACGTCAGCCCGCGGCTCTTCGCGATTGACATCAGCTTCCTAACGTCGTGATAGCTCTCGAGTTTCTGAGTCCGAACGCCATAGACACCCTCGGAGCTGAACACGCTGACCTCGAAGCCCTCGTCTTTCAAAAATTTTTTGAACGTGTCAGCGGCTGGCCGCGTCTTGATCCCGTCAGCGTAGAACCTCCACGCCGGGACTCCCGTGAAGACACCCTCGCGATGCACGAAGACCCGCAAGCCCTCCAAAGGATTTCTGACCATGTCGAAGGTTAAGTTTCTGCTCGCGTCTCTGACCCTGTCGAGAATGATCTGAGCCTCTTTTGAGCTTAGAGCGTTCTGACCGTTGAAGCTCTTTGCTTTCGTAAAGATCGCCGGGTTCATGTTGGTAGCTACGACAAGACAGCCGCGCTCGAAGGAATTTAATTTTGAGTCGTCCTCGAAGCCCGTCGGGTAGTCCGAGAATATCCCGGCCTCGAAAGATAACCCGAGACTTTGAATACACCATCGCAACGCCTCGCGCCGAGTTACGTTCTTCTTCAAGTCTCCGACCTGGTCGGTTACGATGCCTGTCCGCAACGTGAAAGCCACGGGGCTGCTGTTGTCATATTCGTACGTCCCGCTCCAATCGATCCCGCGAGCTTTGAGGAGGCTGCCGAGAAACTCCGCTTTCGTTACCGAGTATGCCGTGCCGACACGCAGGACACAAAGCAGGATCGCGAGCACGAGGGTGCGCCTAAAAAATTTTCCTTTATCCTTCACGATAAAAAAACCTCGCATGAAATTTTCAAAAACTGCTATAATTCTACACGTGCCCCTGCGGGTTCGCGTGATAGTGAATACGTTCTGAGCCAACACTCGCTTCCAGTTTGGCATCTTGCCACAGACTACAAAGTCTTTTAAGGGACGGGTCAGAACTTTCAATACACGGTTCTTGCGGAGGCATTTTTATTTCAGTGAGTTTTACCAAAATCAGCCGTAAAGCCCTCGACTTTAGTCGTAGGGATATAAGGCTTTGAAATTTTAATCTGTTCTGATAAAATCATCATTGTCGAGCTGGGGTGAAATCCGCCGACGTAAAAAAAAATGAAAAATAAGAAAATGGTTGGGGCGTCGACCATTCGGAGGAGAATCTGTAAGACACTCG
>JAFSJO010000054.1 GCA_017449415.1 Synergistaceae bacterium | reverse complement strand
TACGTTACGCTGTTCAGCACCGCGATGCCCGAGGTCAGACTGAATATTTTTCTTGGCCTCATTCTGATACTTGGCTACCTGCACTATCCAATCAGGAAAGCTCACGGCGATATCAAGCCCGGACTCAGCGACTCGCTCTCGATCCCGCTGACCTTCGACACGAAGCCTCGAGTCAACGCGATCCCGTTCTATGACATTGTCATTATGTTAGTCGGCGCGATCCCGTTCTTCTACTTCGCTTGCAACGCCGAGAGCATCATCAAGCTCGCGCTCCGCGTAACAAGTCCCCGCAATCCGAATTATTACTTAATGGTAACAATGGCGGTCGTGGCGATCCTGTCGCTTATGGAGCTTTGCCGCCGATGCGTCGGGATACCTATCTTGTGCGTCGTGGGTGCGCTGATGGTTTACGCGTTCTCGACGGTTCGATTTGGGAAAGTGATTTATGACCTCTTCTACTCGACCGGCGACGGACTTCGCAGCACTCCGATCGAGGTCTGCGCGAAATACATCGTCGTGTTCATAATCTTCGGAGCGTTCCTCGAACGTACGGGGATCTCAACATTCTTCATCAACCTTGCCAACGCAATCGCAGGAGCTTCGGCTGGTGGCCCGGCTAAGGTCGCAGTCATCTCGTCGGCACTGTGCGGCATGGTCTCCGGCTCGTCGGTCGGCAACACGGTAACGACAGGCTCGGTAACGATCCCGATGATGAAGCGCACGGGTTACAAGCCTGAGTTCGCGGGAGCTGTCGAGGCGGCGGCTTCAACGGGCGGTCAGATAATGCCTCCGATCATGGGCGCGGCGGCGTTCCTGATGGCCGAGTACATGGGCATACCTTACTCGCAAGTCGCGCTGAAAGCTATCCTGCCGGCGGTGCTGTACTTCGCGGGGATTTATATCGCTGTTCACCTCGAGGCCAAGAAGCTCGGGCTTAAAGGGATCCCCAAGGAAGAACTTCCGCGAATATTGAAGCTGCTGCCGAAGATTTATCTTCTCTTGCCGCTGGTGATCCTGGTCGTGATGGTCTCGATGAACCTCTACACGATGCAATTCTCTGCGGCGATAGCGATAGGCTTCGCGATCTTCGTCGGACTCTTCAACAGCGACGAACGTATCACGCCCAAGAAGATCATTGACGCTCTCGAAGCCGGAGGGCGCGGCACCATAACCGTAGCTGTAGCTTGCGCGATGGCTGGGCTTGTCGCGGGGTGCATAACGTCGACCGGGCTAGCCTCGGAGTTAATCACGATGGTCGTGAACGTCTCAGGCGGTCATGCGTTCATTGCGTTGGTCTTGACGATGATATGCTGCATAATCTTGGGAATGGGAGTCCCCACGACGGCGAACTATTGCATCATGGCGGCGACCTGCGCTCCGATATTAATGGCTCCGGCGATAGGGATCGAAAAGATCTGCGCTCACTTCTTCGTGTTCTACTTCGGAATTGTCGCGGACATCACGCCTCCCGTGGCTCTGGCGGCGTACGCAGGCTCGGCAATCGCGAAGGCTCCTCCAATGAAGACGGCTTTCAATGCCACGAAGCTCGCTATCGGCGCGTTCATTGTCCCGTATATCTTCGCGTTCACTCCGGCGATGCTGTTCGAGAACGTCAGCCCGATCATCGAGATCACGAACGCCGGGCCGGTGCTGACTCAGATATTAATCGCGCTCGAAATCATTTTGATCTGTGCGACGGCTCTGCTCGGGATCTTCGGGGTCGCGGCTTCGCTCAACGGTTATCTCTACAAGCCAATCAATCCGCTGCTTCGCGTGATCATCTGCGCGGGCGGCCTGAGCATGTTAGTCCCCGGCATCGTGAGCGACCTCATCGGCCTCATGCTCGTGGGCTTCGTCGTTACGGTTCAGTATATGAAGAGGGACGTTAAGCTATAATTGCCTCAACAATTTTTAATCAGGAGGTTTCATTAATGAAAACGAAAAAATTTCTTGCCGCGTTCGTCATCGTCTTGATGTTCACTGTCTCGTGTGCTTACGCAAACGTTACAGAGCAGCAGGCTCTCAGCGACCAGCGCATAGCTCCCTACGTCGAAGTTACCAAGCAGCAGGGCGCGAGCCTCTTGCCCGGGCGTTACGCTCACGTCAAGGAGATCATGTCTCGCGTCAACACAGCCGAGAAGATCAACGCCGCGTCGAGCCTCATCATCGAGGTTGGACAGTTCGACTCCGAGAGCAACGCTTACCCCTCCAACTTCGATATCTATGGCGAGAACTTGGCTCCGTGCTACATAACCTTCGACGCGTCCGGCGCAGTCCCGATCATGAGGACTTACGTAGCTGGCGAGGGTGATGAGTATGAAATGGTGGCTGAGGACTTCGCGGTCGTGATGCCCGAGGGCGGGAATAAATACGCGTGGCTCTTAGGCTCAACGGAGACCGGCGAGGTTCGTTACATGTTCCCGCTGAACGATGCTTGGTTCCCTGATGACTGGTACGAGGAGGACTGGCAGTGCGCTGACGGCTCGCAGATCTCGCTGGACGACGGAGTGATAAGCTCCAACGGTCAGGCTCTCGGCACGTACGTGATCTCCGATAACAGGATCGCTATCAAAGATGCCGCCGGCAATCGAGACGTGATCTACTGCATCTACAACCCGGACAACGAGACCCTCGTCATGACGTTCACGAGCGGCCCCAACGGCATGGGTGAGAACGCTGGAGTCTTTACGGAGATGGAAGACGCGCCGAAGCCTCAGACACCTCCGACACCTCCGACACCTCAGAAGCCCAAAGGCCCGGTGTTCAAAGCTCCGAAGCCGAAGCAGCCGACCGCACCATCAAAGACAGATTCGCAGGGCTTCCCGAAGTTCCCCGGCCCCGCAGCTCCGCAAGCAAGCCTCGAAGGTGTATGGCAAGCTATGCTGAACGGTCAGCAGCTCGTTATGCAGTTCCAAGGGAATAATTATTATCTGTGGCTCAATGGTCAGCCCGCCGAGATGGGAACTTTCCAGCGCAACGGCAACGTCCTCTCGGGTGTCATCAGCAACACGGGCAAGCCTTTCCGCAACACCGTGAACGTCGACCCGTCGGGCAGTAGCTTCACGCTCACGGACTCGAACGGCGTTGGCATTACGTATTACAAGGTACAGTAGCTAACTCCTCGTTCCTAACTCCTCACCTGCAAAAATTTTGTAAACTCTCTCCCTCACGTCCCAACCTAGCGACCCGCAAGCGAACTTCACGATGTCATCGATAGCTCCCGGGCTTCCCATTCGCTCACGACCCGCCGTACTCATGAGGTCGTAGAGCCTCTTGTCCCTCAACACATTCAACGCGCACTCGGCCAACGCTTCGGGAGTCGCCTCGACGAGGATTTCGGAATCTCCGAGCAGCTTCTTCTGAACTCTCTTGCCTTTCTCGTCGATCGAGATCACGGGGATCCCAAGCCCGGCGCATAGCTGGTTAGCTGTCCCGCCAAGTCCCACGAGGAGTTTCACGCCGCTGACGGAGTTCGCGACACTGTCGTAGCTCAGGGATATGGAGATGGAACCTTTCGTGAGAGTGTCCCCGGCCCGGAGCCAGCCATAAGACTTGCAAGCCTCGAAAAATTTTTCAAAATCCAAGGTCGGAGCCAAGACCATTCGGAAAATTTTTTCGCCCGACGCGCTCATGATCTCCGAAGCGTCAAGCAATAATTTCACGTCGCTGTTGGCTCGCGCCCGGCTGCCCGGCAAGAGCAAGATCACATCTCCGCGTTCGTAATGAAATCTCTCACCCAACAAGTCCATTATCGGGCTTCCGGCGTAGGTTGAATTTCGTCCGAGCTGTTCCGCGCTCTTCGCGTCCCGCGTCCATGTCCGCAATGTGAAGCGATTGATCAGAAACCTTTCGAGCCGCCAATGACCGCTGAGGTAGACCGTCTTGGCCGTAGCCGCAAACATCGGACGCGCTCCCGTCCCCCACAACGTGTGAAGCAACAAGTAAACATCTCCGACGCAAACGGGAGTTCGGACTCGACCAGCGAGCTTCGTCCAATCGTTCAGCTGTGCCCGAACATGTTTCAGCAATCCCGCCCGCATGTCGCCCCAAAGATCTTTCACGCTGTACTTCAACACGCCGCCCGATGGCGTTATCGACGGAGCCGACTTGATCTCGAAATTTTCTTTGATGTACGCGTCCCCGCGGCCAACCAACGGAAACGCCGAGACCTCCGCGCCGGGCAACGTGTCACGGAATTTCTTCGCGAGCATCACGCCGATAGCGTCCTCGCCGTAGCCATTGGAAGCTATGATTATCTTGGGTCGAAGAGTTTGCGTGAGGGTCTGGAAGAATTTTTCGCGCTCGTTCATCGACACTCGAACTTTCGGAATGACCAGCGGGATATCGAAGCTCCATTCGCCCATCTCAGGCAGGTTATACAAATCTTTCTCCGTGCATGACATGTAAGCGGCTTCGTGAACTTTCGCATCGGCGTAGAGGTTCTCTAGGTCTCGTCGCGAGTAGCTGTGATGATCCCGGAACGTTACAGCTCCAACGACCGTGAGGCCAAGCTCGTTGAGGGTCTTCGTGAAACTTTCCGGGCTGCCAATGGCCGAGAACGCAAAGACTTTCGAGCCTCTCGCTGGCGGTGTCGCGTCGTTGAACAAAATCCAGCCGTCGTGATCTATCTCGGACGTGAAAATTTTTTCCGGCGCAATGAACTCGCTGACCTTTGAACGAAGCTTCGCAAGCTCCTCGGGAGAAACTCGCTTCGATTTCGTCAACACGACAATGTCGGCGCGTCTCAAAGCTGAAATCCTCTCGCGCAACATTCCCGCCGGGATTAATTTCCCCGACCCGAAAGGGCACACAGCATCAATCAACACGATATCAGCGTCGCGGCTCATGCCTCTATGTTGGAAAGCGTCATCGGCGATCACAAGCTCGACACCCTCGGACTTCAAAGCTCTCACGCCGTCCATTCTCATACGTGCCACAGCGACAGGCACGCCCGGCAGCTTGCGAGACAGGAGCAAAGGCTCATCACCTGTAACGGATCTCTCGCCCTCACCGTCGCGAATGATTAAAACTTCGTCGGACTTGCCGGAGTAACCTCGCGTAACGATGCCGACCTTGATATCCCTCGCGAGAGCGTACTCGGCCAACATTCGCACGAAAGGAGTCTTGTTGGTGCCGCCGTATGTGAGATTGCCGACGCTTATAAGAGGCAAGGGAGGTTCCTCGGTCTTCAACAGGCCGTGAACTCGAAAGAAATTTATGAACGACACCGCCGCACCCGTGAGCCATGACGCAGGAGTTAATATCGAGTTGACGACGAAATTTTTCTTGCTCCCCTTGACGTAGAGCATGTAATTTTTAAGAAGCGTCCCCATACTGCATTCTCCAGAGATCCGCGTAAAGCCCTCCCGCCTTGATCAGCTCGTCGTGTGTCCCGGCTTGAACGAAGCGGCCATCTTCCAACACGAGAATTTTATCCGCGTCCCGTATCGTTGAGAGCCTGTGCGCGATTATCAGAGACGTTCGGCCTTTCATGGCTTGGTTCATGGCTTTCTGCACCTGACGTTCGACCGCCGTATCGAGCGAGCTGGTAGCTTCGTCGAGTATCAATATTCGAGGGTCGCGTATGACTGCGCGAGCTATCGCGATCCGTTGACGCTGTCCGCCCGATAACGTAACTCCGCGCTCTCCGATCTCAGTCTCGTAACCGTTGGGGAGGCTCTCAATGAACTCGCGAATGTCAGCGATCTCCGCAGCCTCGATGATTTTGTTCATGTCGATGTCCTTCAATCCGTAAGCTATATTGAAAGCTATCGAGCCTTTCATCAGGACGCACTCCTGTGGAACGATGCCGATCTGACGGCGAAGCTCTTTGAGGTTGAACTCTCTGAGGTCGTGGCCGTCGATTAAGATTCGACCCGAGACAGGCTCGTAAAATCTCGGTATCAGGTCGGCGATCGTGGACTTGCCCGCGCCAGTTGAGCCTACGAAAGCGACGTTTTGCCCGGCTTCGATCTCGAGGTTGATATCTTTCAAGACCTCCTGATCTTTCTCGTAGCTGAAGAAGACGTGTTCGAATGTTATGTTGCCGGAAATTTTTTTCGCGACCGCGCCCGCGTGAGACTCCGAGTCCTCGACGGGAATTTTTAACATGTCAGCTATGCGCTCGGCGGAGGCCATTCCGGTTTGAAGAGTCCCCATCTCGTTCATGATGCTGCGGATCGGCTGAACCATGAAAGCTATGTAACCCGTGAACGAGATCAGCTCGCCGGGTGTCAGCGTCCCGTTGATTACGCTGCGTCCCCCGAACCAGAACACGATCGCAAGCGCGAAGATTAAGAAGACTTCAATGACCCCGGCCAAGATCCCCTGCACGGAGACAGCTTGAAGCAACGCGCTGTAATTCTCTCGGTTGGCTTTGGTGAAGCGTTCTAGCTCCTCGTCCTCCGTCGCAAACGAACGAACGACACGGATCGCCGAGAAAGCCTCCTGAGCTGTCGCGGTGATGTCAGCGAGATGTTCTTGGACGTTGTGCCCGGCTCGCCGAAGTTTCTTGGCCGCGAATGACAGCATGAACGCCACGACCGGCAGCACGAGAATGATCAAGCACGTCAGCCGCCAATTGATATAAAGAATGAAAGCGAACATTCCCAAGAACGTTACGATGTTGAACATTAAATCTATGAACGTCGATGTAACGATGCTCTGGAGGATCGCCGCGTCGCCTGTGATCCGGCTCATAAGCTCGCCGATACGTGAGGCGTAAATTTTTTGGAGGCTCATTCGCTGCATGTGGTCGTAGAGGTCGATCCTGATGTCCATGACTACGGACTGCCCGGCGACGTTCATGAAGTAACGTTGAAAGTACGTCGTAACAGCTTTAAGCCCAAAGATGACGATCACGGACACGCAGACGACGTTCAACATGAAAATATTCTTGGAGATCAGAACGTCATCAACGATGCTCTTGAAGAGATACGGCGGCATGACGTTCAGACCCGACGACGCGAGCATGAAGAGTATCGCGAGGAATAATTTTTTCCAATATCGCTTAGTGTAGCCGAACAGGAATTTTAATGGCGTATCGCTCACGCTCTGATCCCTCCGTTCAGGGCGATATCGCACAACCGCGAGGCCGCGCCGGAGTCCCCGGACATATTCAGCAACTCGCTGTGGATCTTTGCGAGAGTCTCCGGGCTGCTGAGGTCGCGATAGATTGCTCGTGCCGCGTCAGCTGGTGAGACATTGCCATAAAGCTCGCTGATGATCTTCTTGTTGGCTGTCCTGTTCGGGAGCGAGATGAAGCCGTTCCAGCGGTCTATGATCCTCATCGCGGCGATCCGTCGAAGCTTCAGACCGACGAGCGGGAGGCTCGCCAACATTCCAAGAACTCCCGAGACCGGCACGAACTTCAGAAACTTCTCAGGCGCAACGACGAGCGCAGGCAACCCACAGTGCATAAGCTCAAAGTTATTCGTGCCCGGCTGCGTGAGCGCGTAATCAGCTTCCCTCATTGCGACCCCGGCTCCGGCTCTGACGGGTTCGAGACCTGCGTCCCTCCATAACGAAAATTCCTTGTCGGGCATGAACTGCGAGAACAAAGTCCGAACTCGAACGTCGGGGATCTTGCTAACTAACTCGCGCCGAAGTTCGCAGAGCCACTCGAAGGCTGCTGACCTTATCGCGGGACGGCTGCCCGGCAAGAATAAAATTCGCGGCGAACCTTCGAGCCTCGGCCAGCTCCATTGCAACGAAGCCGAGGGAGTTACGTCCATGCTAAGGGAGTCTTTGACGAGGTCGCCAATGACCTCAACGCCCGCGACGCTGCCAACCTGCGACGGATAAGCGACGAGGACATTCGCGCCGGGAATTTTTTTAGCGGCTCTGTACGAATAGACGGTGAACGAGACATCAGCCGCCCTCGCCATTCTAAGCCCGAACATGACATCGCCGCCGAGCTGTATGACCTTGTCGGTGTTCTCAGCCGTAACTCGCCGCCAAGTCTGAGCAGTCGAGCCGGGCCCCTCGAGCTTATCGACCCCGAGGAACGACGCGGCCTCACGCTCATGACCTGAAGAGAACTGACAAGGCAACAGCCACAGCGAGATCGTGTGCCCTCTCTTTCTAAGTTCTGAAACGACGGGACGCACCCAGCCCCACAGCTCGCCCGGCCCGTTGGTTAGTATCGTAACTTTCATAAATTTTTCTGCATCTCCTTTTGGTCTTGCGGAATATTGTA
>JAFSJO010000053.1 GCA_017449415.1 Synergistaceae bacterium | reverse complement strand
TTGGAAAATTCTTCAGAGACTCTTACAAGAAGATGGGCGGCGAGATCGTTGCGTCTTTGTTCTATCAGTCAGGCGACACGGATTTCACAGCACAGCTCACCGCGTTGATCGACGCAAAGCCTGATATCGTGTTCCTGCCGGCGTACTTCGCTGAGGGCGCGATCGTTCTGAAGCAGGCGAAAGAGCTTGGCGCGGCTTTCAAATTCATCGGAGCTGACGCTATGGACAACCCCGAGATCGTTACGCTTGGCGGCGATGCCGTTGAGGGGTTCATGCACACGACATTCGCTTATGACCCGTCAATGCCAGAGATGAACGAGACAGCCAAGGCTTTCACTGAAGAGTGGAACAAGATTCACCCTGACAAAGCTCCGAACGTCAACTGCGCGCTTGGATACGACTGCTATATCATGCTCAAAGACGCTATTGAGAGAGCCGGAAGTGCCGACCCCGCGAAGATCCGCGACGCGCTCGAGACAACGAAAGACCTCCCGACAGTTACCGGCATGACCACGATCAACGCCACTCATGACGCTGAGAAAGATATGGGCATCGTTGAGATCAAGGACGGCAAGAAAACATTTGTCGGAATCGTTGTTCCCGAAGTCTGATATTCAGTTAGGAGTTAGGAATGAGGAGTGAGGAGTGAAAGACCGTTTCTCTTAACTCCTACCTCCTAACCCCTAACTCCTCACTATATCGAAAGGTTGTTCAGTTTTGGAATTAAATATTTTTGTTCAGCACTTCATTAACGCCCTGAGCCTCGGCTCGCTGTACGGGCTTGTGGCAGTGGGCTATACGATGGTCTACGGAATATTGAGGCTGATAAACTTCGCTCACGGAGATATTTTCATGTTGGGCGCGTACTTCGTCTATTTCGCCACGATAGTTTACAAACTTCCTTGGGCTGTCGGCGTTGTCCTCGCGATAATCGGCACGACCGTGTGCGGGCTTCTGGTCGACAGGATAGCTTATAAACCTCTCCGCGACGCTCCTAGAATTTCAGCCTTAATCAGCGCAATCGGCGTTTCGTTCTTCATCGAAAATTTTGCAGTCGTTGTCTTTACGGGTATGCCCCGGCCAGTCGTTCAGCCTCCTATCTTAATGAAGCCAATAGAATTTGAAAACGGAGTTAGATTAATTCCGCTCGGTATTCTTGTCCCGGTCGTCGCGTTCGCGCTCGTCGGCGGGTTGCTGTGGCTGTTGTATCGTACGAAGCCCGGGCTTGCAATGCGAGCGATCTCGTTCGACATCGAGACCACTCGAATGATGGGCGTGTCCGTCAACAAGATCATCGCGCTTGCGTTCGGGCTTGGCTCAGCGTTGGCGGCTGTGGCGGGTATCATGTGGGCGTTGCGTTATCCGCGTGTCGAGCCTTTCATGGGAATGACACCGGGCATCAAAGCCTTTATAGCGGCGGTCTTCGGCGGGATCGGCTCAGTGCCGGGTGCAATGATCGGCGGGCTGATACTCGGCTTTGTTGAGATAATGTCAGTCGCGTTCTTCCCGACGCTTTCGGGCTACAAAGATGCGTTCGCGTTCCTGTTGCTGATAATGATATTGCTGTTCAGGCCGACGGGCTTATTAGGCGAGAAACTGGAGGATAAAATATAATGCGGCGCGTAAGAAATTTAATTCTCACCATCATAGCTGTAGTGTTGTTCGCGCTCTTCCTCGATAAAGCTCCCGACCTGCTCAACGGCTACTGGCAGCGTATATTGAACCTCATTGCTATCAACGCGATCTTAGCTCTGAGCCTCAACCTGATCTACGGAATAACGGGAATGTTCTCGCTTGGGCACGCGGGCTTCATGGCGATCGGCGCGTATGTCTCGGCGTTGCTCGTCCTCAGTCCGGCGCAAAAGAACGCTATGTGGATACTCGAAGATATTTATCCGTGGCTGTTGAATGTCAATACGCCTTTTGTTGTCTCGTTGATCCTTGCGGGATTAGCGGCGGCGTTCTTTGGGCTTCTGGTTGCGTTGCCGGTCTTGAGGCTCGGAGGCGATTACTTGGGGATAGCAACTCTCGGCTTCGCTGAGATAATCCGAATTTTAATCACCAACACCGCGAGGCTCACCAACGGATCGTTAGGTCTCAAAGGGATCCCGGCCTACACAACTCTCTTCATGAGCTGGGGCTGTCTTGGAATTGTCTTGCTGTGTATGGTCTGCATGTTGCGCTCAAACTTCGGCGGAGTGTTGCGAGCTGTCCGAGATGATGAAGTCGCGGCCAAGATGATGGGCATCAACACGTTCAAAGTCAAGGTGCTTGCGTTCACGCTCGGCTGCTTCGGCGGCGGACTTGGCGGAGCTTTGATGGGCAACCTAATCACGACGATCGACCCGCGAATGTTCATGATCACGCAGACGTATAACATTTTGATGATCATCGTGGTTGGCGGCTTAGGCTCTGTAACAGGCTCGATAATCGGCTCGGTGCTGGTTACGACGATGTTGGAGTGGCTTCGCTTCGTCGAGAACCCGATCACAATCGGCTCGATAAACATTCCAGGGATCCCCGGCATGAGAATGGTTATATTCTCGCTGTTGCTGATCATCGTGATAATCTTCCGCCGCGAGGGCATCATGGGAATGCGCGAATTTTCTTGGGATATATTCTTCCCGAAAGCCAAGCACGGAGCAAAAACTTCACGCTCGAAAGCTGAGACTGTTCTCGAACTTCGCGACGTTAAGCTGCGCTTCGGAGGTCTGTCGGCGATTGATGACCTTTCATTCGACATCAAGCACGGCCAGATTATGGGCTTAATCGGCCCCAACGGCGCGGGCAAGACCTCAGCTTTCAATGTCATCAGCGGATTTTACAAGCCCACCTC
>JAFSJO010000006.1 GCA_017449415.1 Synergistaceae bacterium | reverse complement strand
GGCTTCTTGAATGTCAAGGGAGCTTATGACGCTATGTCGGAGATCATGACGGCTCAGGCGAACGCAACGACAAAGCCCACGGCATATAACGTAACCACGGAATTTGTTTCGGCAACTTCAAAAGTCCTCACGCTGAATGTCGGCGAAAACGATTACGGCGAAAGTGCGCAGGTCGGAGATAAATTTTACGTGTGGCTGACAAAGCAACTCGCGGCGGCGGCTGACGATGACTATTATGTAACTGTCGTGAAGACCGCAGGACAGCTCGATATTGACGTAAATAATTTATACGAGGAAGACGGCGAAACAAAGGCTTCAATTGAGGCGGGGACATACAAGGTCAGCTACAAGAGCGAAGACGGCACAATATCCGGCGGATATGATACGCCAGTGGAGCTTGAAGCGACAACATCGTCAACTTCGGGAAATATTTCAAGCTCGGGCAGTGGCTGTAACGCTGGTGTCTTAGCATCGTGTTTGTTGGCGTTGCCGTGGCTTGTGCTGTATTCCAGACAAAAGCAAGTAAAGAACGGAGGAACGAAAAATTGAACTATGATGTAATCATTATAGGTTCGGGAGTTACGGGGGCGGGCATCGCCAGAGAGCTATCGAAATATAAATTGAAGATCGCCGTCCTCGATAAAGCCTCGGAGCTTCCAGCAGGCGCAAGCCGAGCCAACAGCTCAATGATACACGGAGGCTTCGATGACAAACCCGGAACTATGAAAGCAAAATTCTGCGTGCCGGGCAACAAGCTGTGGCATAAGCTCAAAGATGAGTTAGACGTACATATGAACGAGTGCGGCTCGTATGTCTGCGCGTTCAACGATGACGAAGTCAAACACCTCGAAAAACTTTTGGAGCAGGGCAAGACCAACGGTGCGCCGGGCGTTGAGATCGTCTCGGGTGATAAGCTCCGCGAGAAAGAGCCGAATGTCTCGCCTGAGATCGTCGCGGCTTTGTGGTCGCCGGAGGCCGGCATCATCAACAACTTCGAGGCCGTCAACGCTCTCATCGAAAGCGCGAAGATCAACGGAGCTGAATTATTTTTAGAGACGCTCGTTACGGGATTGCTGTTCGACGATAAGAAGAACATTCGCGGGGTCTCGACCAACAAAGGCGAGTTCATTGCGCCGATCGTCATCAACGCGGGCGGAACTCACGCGGGCGAAATCTCAAAGTGGGCAGGAGATACGAGCTTCAAAATCATTCCGACGAAAGGCGAATATTTCCTCCTCGACCGCACGACTCAGGGCTTCATTCACAGCTTCCTGTTCGCGTGTCCGTCGAAGGCCGGCAAGGGTATCACGGTGTTACAGACCGCCGAGGGTAACTTAATGTCAGGGCCAACAGCCACCGAGCAGGACGACCCCGAAGACAGAGCCACGACCCCCGAAGGACTTGCCGAGGTCTTGAAAGGAGCGCGGAGGCTCGTGCCGAATTTCCCGGTCAACCTCAACATCACGACGTTCGCGGGAGTTCGAGCCAACACAGAGTCAGGAGACTTCGAGATCAAAGTGTTGAAAGAGCCTCGCGGGTTCGTCAACGTCGCGGGCATCAAGTCGCCGGGCTTCACGTCCTCGCCAGCTATCGCCGAGTATGTCGCGGAACTGCTGAAAGAGGAACTCGCCGACCGAGTTACATTGACACCCAACGAGAAATTTATTCCCGAACGCCGCAACATTCCGAGATTTTTATATCTTGACATGGATAAGCGCAAGGAGCTTGCGAAAGATGACCCGGCTTACGCTCAGATAGTCTGCCGCTGCGAGACAGTTACGGAGGGTCAAGTCCTCGAAGCTATCCGGCGCGGCGCGCGAACGATCACAGCCGTTAAGATGATGACGAGAGCCGGGACTGGAAGATGTCAGGGCGGCTTCTGCTGTCCGAGGGTCGCTGAGATTTTGTCGCGAGAGCTTAACATTCCACTCGACGAGATCACGAGGCACGGCGGCGAGTCGAAACTCCTCGTCGGCAAGACGAAAGAATTTTTGTTAAAGAAAGGGGCTGAGTAGACCATGAGCAAAAATATTGACGTTCTCATAATCGGAGCTGGCCCCGCAGGTGTCGCCGCAGGTATCGGTGCAAAGAAAGAGGGCGCGGAAAATGTCGTCGTCCTTGAACGAGATTGGGACTTGGGCGGGATCCTACAGCAGTGCATTCACCCGGGCTTCGGCCTTAGAACTTTCCGCGAGGAGCTGACAGGCCCCGAATACATGCACCGGTTCATAGCGCAGGCTCACGAGGCCGGGGTCGAGTTCCGCACAAATACGATGGTCTTCCAGATCGACAAGGACACCAACGCCGTCTGGACGATGAACAAGGAGCGCGGCATTGAGTGCCTCAACCCGAAATCGATCGTGCTGACCATGGGCTGCCGCGAGAGACCTTTAGGCGCGATTAGGATCCCCGGGACACGTCCGGCTGGAATATACACGGCGGGGACGGCTCAACGCTTCGTGAACATGGAAGGCTACATGCCGGGCAAGCGTGCTGTGATATTAGGCTCCGGCGATATCGGCCTCATCATGGCTCGCCGAATGATTTGGGAGGGCGCTGAGGTCGAAGGAGTTTACGAGGTCATGTCTTGGCCCGGCGGCTTGCGCCGTAACATAGCTCAGTGTCTCGACGATTACGGGATACCGTTCCACCTTAAGACAACAGTAACGAAGATCCACGGGGCTGACAGGCTCGAGGGGGTTACGGTCGCGCAGGTCGATGACAAGATGACACCCATCAAAGGCACGGAGAGATTTGTACCTTGCGACACGCTGCTCTTAGCGATCGGCTTGATACCCGAGAACGAACTTTCGCGCATGGCGGGCATTGAAATTCACCCGGTAACCGGCGGCCCGGTCGTCAATGATCTGTTGCAGACCTCCAACCCGTCAGTCTTCGCGGCTGGCAACGTCGTGATCGTGTATGACCTCGTCGACAACGTCAGCGATGAGGGCTTAATAGCGGGAGCTAACGCGGCTAAGTACGCGGCTGGAAAGATTTCGCCTAACGTCAAGCGTATCCCCGTCAAAGGCGGCGAGAACGTCAGATTATTCTCTCCGCAGTTCGTTACAGGTGAGTCCGACACGATAATCTATATGCGAGTTACCCACCCGATCGAGGGAGCTTGCAAGGTCATAGCCGAGCCGGGACTTTACACACAGAAGCTTCGTTACGCGCGCCCCGGCGAGATGAACGAGGTAAGGATCAAAGCGTCGGCCATCGAAGCCAATCCGGACATCAAAGAGATCACTGTCGATGTTCAGCCAGAAGTAAAGAGGTGAGATAGCATGAGAGAAGAGAGAAGTTTTATCTGCGTGTCGTGCCCTCTGGGCTGTGGCCTGAATGTCATCATCGAGGACGGCGAAGTTACGTACGTGTCCGGCAACTCGTGCCCGCGCGGAGCAGCTTACGCCAAGACCGAAGTTAAAGACCCTCGCAGAGTCTTCGCCTCGACGGTGAGAGTTACGGGAGGCAAGCTGCCTGTGTGTCCAATCCGGAGCAAGACCCCCGCGCCGAAAGGAAAACTTTCGGAGATCGCCAAGGCCGTCGCGGCGTTGAACGTCAAAGCTCCGATAAAGATCGGGCAAGTTTTAATTCACAACGTCTGCGGCACTGACGTGGACATCGTCGCAAGCAGAGACCTGAATTGAGTGAGGAGTTAGGGGTGAGGGGTGAGGAGTTAGGAGTGTTTACTTCTGGCTCCTCACTTTTTTATAGAACTCCTCGACGCTTCGCGCAGTCTCCTCGAACGAAGTCAGCCTCTCCACCGACAGCGGACTAGCCGCGCCACCCTCAATAACTTTCAAGATCGCCTCACGCCACGCCTCAACGTCATCGACCGGGATCAACGCGCCTGTCGCTAACGGTCTCAAAGGTTCAATGTCCGACGCAAGCACCGGCAGCCCCACGGCGAGAGCTTCGTTGACGGTCAGAGGCAAACCTTCCTGACGCGACGGGAAGAGCAGACACGCCGCCTCGCTCATGAACTTCTCAGCGTCATCGCGAAACCCGAAGAACTTCACGCGGTCGTCGAGGCCAAGCTCGTGCGAAAGAGTTTCAAGCTCCTCACGGTGCGAGCCGTCTCCCAACACGTCGAGCGACCACTCGTAATCTTTCAACAGGCCAAGAGCTTTCAGCGCGACATCGACCCCCTTGCGCCTTGCGAGGTAGCCGACGTACAAAAATTTTTTGTTCTCTGGAAAATATTTTCCTTGCCACTTGTATTGAGGCTCGCGAACTCCGTTGGGAATGGTGATTGTGTTGGGCGGCAGATAATCTTTCAGCTCGTCCCTCACAGCCTCGGACACACATATGACCCCGTCGGCGTGCCTCAGCGGCATGATCCCGAGGTTCAGCGAGTAAGGCGCGTGAGCCGTCATGATCCACTTGACATTGAGCTTCGAGGACAGCCACCGCGCAATCCATGCCGGAACCCGCGAGTGAGCGTGAATGATATCGAGGCCGCGAAGTTTCGAGAGCTTTCTGACGCTGTAATATATCGTGAGCAAATTCTTTTTATGTACTGGCAGGTGCAGGACTTGAACCTCGGCGGGCAAAAATTTTTCGAGCTTCCCTCCCGCAGTCGCGAGCAGGATTTCATGACCGTGCTTGACCTGCTCGTGGCAAAGCTGAACGACGTAACGCTCAACTCCGCCCTCTTGAAACTCCGGGACTATGTGAAGAATTTTCATGATAATTTCCTTTGCCTTTCAAAAAATCGTATAATGAGCAAAATTTTAACAAGGATTGAACGATTTGGCATTGATTAGCGTTATAGTTCCCTCATTCAACAACGCCGCGCACACGGCTGCGACCCTCGGGTCGATCATCACGCAGGACTACGAAGACCTCGAAATAATCTTTGTGAATGACGCTTCGACCGACGAGACCCCCGCCATAGCCGAGAGAGTTTTGAGAGCCTCCGGCCGGGATTACAGGCTCATCAATCACGAGAGAAACTCCGGCGAGTCTTCGGCACGCAACACCGGACTAGCCAACTCACGCGGCGAATATGTCTGCTTCTGCGACGGCGATGACCTGCTCGAAAGAAATTTCGTATCGTCGCTCGCCAAGTCCATTGCCAAAGATGACAGCGACATATCATTCTGCGGCTGCGTGAAGCACTTCGAGGACGGACGGCCGGACGAGCTTATCCCTGTCGAGGTTTCGTTGCTCTCACCGCTTGACGGAGAGACGGCTCTGTATATGCGAATGTTGAAGCCGATCGCCCCGGTGCTGTGTTCGATGTTGTTCAAGAAAGATTTGATCACGGAGAATAATTTGCGCTTTCATGACGGCTGTGTAGCGTTCGCTGATATCGAGTTCGAGCTGAAAGCTTTCTGCCACGCGAAGAGAGTTTCATTCATTCCCGACTGCCTTTATGTCTATGTCCATGGCGCAGAGATGGGGAGCGTGCGCGATGCCGACACCAAGGCCAAGAAGCTCCGACGCTACGTCCACAGCTCCGAAGCTCATTATCGGGCCGCCGAGTATCTCAGCAAGTTCGCGCCCTCAGAACGAACCCGCGAGATCGCCGACGAAGTTCTCTTGCCCGAGGCCGTGATCCGAAAGTTCACGATAGCCGCCCGCATGAACGACAGAGCCGCTTACAAGTCGCTCACTCACGACGATAGCCAGCGAAAGATTTTGCGGCGTGGATTAAAGAATTTTTTCCGCAAGCCTGAGATTTTTCTCAAAGCCTCCGCGATCCTCTTCACGCCGGGCTTGTATTTCACCCTCAGAAAGGATTGAGCGAATGAAACTGCGACACTTCATTGACCTTTATAGAAATTTTGGCTCTGACGTAGCGTGGTCGGCGTTGGGCGCGTCGCGCTTTTGGCGAATGAACTTCACGAAGCATCGAAAAATCTTGGATTACCTGAGGACGCATTACGCGAGCTTCATTGAGAGCTACAAAAATTCAGTTAGGAGTGAGGAGTTAGGAGTGAGGAGTGAAGACCCAACCTCCACAAGCGACGATAAAAACGTCTCGCCGATATGGACGATATGGTGGCAGGGTCTCGACGCTCTCCCCGACATTGTGAAGATCTCCCACGCGAGCATCAGGCGACATTGCGCCTCTCACCCGTTCAACGTTCTCACGAGCCAAAATTTCGGCGATTACGTCAGCTTGCCGGCGCATGTCCTCGAAAAGTTTCACAGCGGCGCGATCACGATAACGCACCTCACCGACATCATACGGAGCTGTCTGCTCTACAATCACGGCGGCATGTGGCTTGACTCGACGATCTTCATCTCCGGCGATATCCCCGAGAGCGTCTTCGAGAGCGAATATTACACCGTCAGGCGGCCACCGATTAAGAAAGATCGCAACGTCGCGCAGAACGGTTGGACGTTCTATCTTCAATCTGCGACGCGGGGAAATATTTTGAGCGATTTTGTGTTTAATTTCTTCGTTGAGTATTGGCGGAGGGAGAAAATTCTGATTGATTACTTCCTTGCGGATTACGCTATGGTGATCGCGTGTGAGGAGATCCCGGCCTGCAAAGAGATTTACGACGCTGTGCCGCTAGTCAATTATGACATATACAAGCTCGAAGGTCTCTTAAATGAAGAGTACTCGCCGGAAAAATTTTTTGAAATCAAAAATTCAGTTCCGTTTTCAAAATTGTCGTGGCGGAAGCCGTGGCGCGAGAGAACTCTCGGAGGTCGCGAAACATTTTTCGGGCATCTCCTTTCGGAGGTCGAGACCGGGGCGCGAAGTCGTTGAACTAATTTTGAAATTTTCTTTTGGAAAGTTGATAAGATGAGAATAAAATGAAAGTTTTTGTAGTTGCAAACGTAGTTGAAAAAGTCCCCTCTCGGGGTTCCGTGAACACGTCTGATATTATAACACAATTATGATTAAAAACAACAAAATTTTGTCTCAACCGCTCGTGAGCGTCATTGTTCCGACCTACAACGGAGCCAAGCGAATTGCGAGGACGTTACAGTCAATCATTGAGCAAGATTACGAAAATCTCGAAATTATCGTGGTTGACGATGTCTCGACTGACAACACCGTCGAAGTTGCTCAAAAAGTTTTGGAGGACAGCGGGAGAAATTTCCAGCTCATCAAACGCAGTGTCAACGGTCATCAATCCGCTGCACGCAACACGGGATTCAAAGCCTCGCGAGGTAAATATGTGATCTTCTTCGATCATGATGACCTCGCCGAGAAGAATTTCGTGTCGAGATTGTGTCGTGAGATTGAGGACAGGCGCGTCGACTTCGCATTTTGCGGCTTCAAATATTATTTCGAGCATGAAGACAGATACGAACCTAACCCCGCAATCGTTCAACAGCTACGGCCATCGCCGCAAGAGTATCTCAGGGCGTGGGGTCGAGGCGAAATTGTCTTGGGCAACGTCTGGAATTACATCTTCAACAGAAATTTCATCGTGCAACATAACTTGCGCTTCCCGGAGGATTGCTACACATTCGAGGATTATGAGTTTGTCATCAAGGCTTTCGCCGTCAGCTCGCGAGTCTTCTCGATGAGCGACAATCTCTACATTCACGTCATTCACCCGGCCCAGCAGACCCAAGCCGACAGCGTCAACAGGATCAATTACAAGACCATCGAGCAGGAAGTCATGGCTAACTGGAGAGCGGCGCGCCGCATATTGAAGCACATCAACGACAGCGAGATCAGGAATTACGCGCTGAGCCACTGTATCGCGCATACGTTGATCAGGCAGCTGACGTTCACGGCTCGAGCCGGAGACCGCGAATATTACGATCTGAAAGTCAAGCACGTGAGACACAAGAGAATCCGCGAGATCTTTTGGAGAACTGTCAAGTTCATCTTCAAAGAGCCGGAGCTGTTCTTCAAAGCTCTCATGGTGATGTATCTTCCGGGCTTCTATTACAGGTTGAGGGCGAAGAGATGACACAGCCGCTAGTGAGCGTCATTGTTCCGACATACAACGGAGCCAAGCGCATCGCGAGGACGCTGCAGTCGCTCATCGAACAAGACTACGAGAATTTAGAGATTATCGTGGTTGATGATGTCTCGACAGACAACACTGTCGAAGTTGCTCAAAAAGTTTTGGAAGACAGCGGACGAAATTTCCAGCTCATCAAGCGCAGTGTCAACGGTCGACAATCCGCGGCTCGTAACACAGGCTTCAGAGCCTCGCGAGGCGAATACGTGATCTTCTTCGATCATGATGACTTCGCCGAAAAAAATTTCGTGTCGAGCTTGTGCGCCGAGGTCGAGGACAAGAGAGCTGACTTCGCATTTTGCAGGTTCAAATATTATTTCGAGGGCGACGACCTCACCGATGACGTAAAATTCTCGCTGAATGAAAAAATCTTCTCCGGCGAAGACTGCCTGAAGCTCTGGATCGCCAAGAGAATAAACTTTCGCGGCCCATGGAACTGTCTCTTCAAAAAAAAATTTCTCGACGAACATCACCTCCGCTTCACTGAGAGCTGCATCTGGGGCGAAGACGAAGAGTTCCTAATCAAATCCATGGTTGCGGCCTCCAAGGTCTGTTACGTCGAAGACACTTTCTATATCTACGTCCATTACGCCGGGCAGACCAACGCGCAATACAGCATCGGCATGAAAAAAATTTTGGCCTACAAAAATTTAATGCTCGCGAACTTCCGCACCGGACGTTACATGGGAAGACACGCGGCTAGCGAATGGCTGAGGAGCTACGGGAAAAATTTTTTGCCAGCCGACACCATCATAAAGACCTTGACGATCTGCGCAGAGGTCGGGAGGTTCGAGACTTACGAGCGAATGTCAAGGACGCTGAGGCACGCGAGGGTCAAAAAATTATTCTGGTCGACGGCGAGATTTATTTTTCATAAGCCGGAATTATTTTTCAAGGCTCTGGCGGTGATGTATCTTCCAAATTTCTATTACAAAGCGAGGGCGAAGAAATCGAAATGACACAACCTTTAGTGAGCGTCATTGTCCCGGCTTACAACGCGGCCAAGCGAGTTGCGGGGACGTTGCGCTCGATCATCGAACAGGATTACGAAAATTTAGAGATCATCGTCGTGAATGACGCATCGACCGACGATACGCTGAACGCTGCCGAGCAGACTTTGAAAGACTCCGGGCGCGCTTACAAGGTCATCACCCACGATAAGAACTCCGGCGAGTCAGCCTCGCGCAACACAGGCATCGACGCTTCGGCAGGCGAGTTCATTTGCTTCTGTGATGGCGATGATCTGTTCGAGCGAAATTCCGTCTCGATCCTTTGGGAGCTGATCCAACGATACAACTGCGAGATTTCATTCGGCTCGACGCTCGATCGCTTTGAGGACGGCCGACCCGACGAACCTCACCCGCTGACTTCCGACCTCACTCAGCCAATCACAGGCGAGCAAGCGGCGTTCATGAAAATTTTCAAGCGCGGTTTCATGACCCACGTATGCGCGATGATGTACAGGAAAAATTTTCTCAATGAGAAATCTCTGCGCTTTACTCCCGGAGTTACTCGCGGAGCTGATATCGAGTTCGCGATCAAGTCGCTGTGTCGCGCCGAAAGAGTTTGCTTCACGTCCGAGCCGGTTTATGTTTACGTCTATCACGCGGACATGGGCACCGTCAAGGACAACGACACGCCGGAGAAGCTGAAGCGAAATTATTTCAGCGTCCTCAACGTCAACATTAGGCTCGCGGATTATCTGACTGAGCACATGAGCGACACGAAGCTGAAATTTTTCGTCGAAAATTCTTTCGTCCCTGAGGTCGCGTTGAAGAGGCTGACGGCTTGCGCGAAATTTCATGACCACGAACAGTTCACCGCGATCCTGAACGAGCCGGGGCTGAAAAAAATTTTGCTTCGATCATTCAAGACGCTGTTCTTCAAGCCGGAAATCTTTTTGAAGTCGCTGGCGATCCTCATCGCGCCGGGAGCTTATTACAAGCTGAGACAATGAGCGAACCTCTTTGCAAGTCGCTGCGTCGGAAGGTCGGCCAAGCCCTCGCGAAGTGGCGAATGATTGAGGCGGGCGATCGCGTCCTCGTCGGGTTGTCGGGCGGCAAGGACAGCCTCGTGTTGCTTCACGCGCTTCATGACCTCTCGCGGCGCAGTCCCGTGAAATTTTCCCTCGCGGCTCTCAGCGTCAAGCTCACCGACATGAACACCGAACCTCTCGCGGCGTATTGCGAGGCTCAGGGCATCAGCTACAATGTCATCGAGCAGCCTATAATCGAGATCATCAACTCGCGGCGTGAGAAATCTCCGTGTTCGTTCTGTGCCAACATGCGGCGGGGGATCATAAGCTCGTGGGCAAGAGATCACGACTTCAACAAGCTCGCGCTCGGACACAGCCTCGATGATGCGGTCGAGACTTTCTTCATTAACTTGCTGCACGCGGGCCGCGCGAAGAGCTTCCAGCCGGTGGCTCACATGTCGCGAACTAATGTAACCGTCATTCGACCCTTGGTACTCGCAACCGAAGCCGCGATCATCGACGAGGCCAAGCGACTTGCGCTCCCAGTCATCAAGAGTCCATGTCCCTTTGCGGGGCATACGGAACGACAGCGCACCCGCGAGTTCGTCGCCGAGCTTCGCAAAACAATTCCAGACCTTTACGCTAAAATTATCAACGCGCTTGAGAATTTATCAGACGCAGAAAGCTGGAAAGAAATTTTATGAGCATACCTTCAGACGTAAAGATCACGCCGTGGCTCGGACAATACAAGAAATTCAAAGACGAATATCCCGACGCGATTTTGTTGTTCCGCATGGGAGATTTCTACGAAATGTTCTTCGACGACGCACGAAAGGCCGCCTCGATCCTCGACATTGCGCTGACGGCTCGCGACACCGAAAAGAAAATCCCAATGGCCGGGATCCCTCATCATGCTTTGAATGTCTATCTTGGCCGCCTCATCAAAGCCGGGCTCAAAGCCGCAATCTGTGAACAAATCAGCGAGCCTGACCCCAAGAAAGGCATCGTAGATCGCAAAGTCATTCGCGTCGTAACGCCGGGGACTTACGTACCTGATGACGGACTAGCTGAGTCAGGACACCTCGCGGCGGTATGGCCGTTGAAAAATTTCGTCGCGATGGCGTTGCTGTCGGTTAATACGGGAATGTTGGAGGCCGGAACTCTCACCGAACGAGACGCGGCGGCAATGCTCACGGCGTTCTCACCGGGCGAAGTCCTCTATCCGTCGTCAATGAAGCTCGATAAGCTGCCGGGATTTCTGAAAGCCTTCAACCTAGTTCAGACACCGACAGAAAATTTCAAGATCGATAACGCGGCGGGGAAGCTGAAGGCGGCTTTGAAGGCTCGGAGGCTCGCGGGGTTCGGGATTGATGAGAAAGATCCGTGCGTCGGGTCGGCATGGGCGGCTCTCGATTACCTTTCGGCTACGCAGTTCTCTTCGCTGAATGACGTGTTGAAGTTCTCGCCTCTCATGGTAAAGGATCGAATGAGCCTTGACGCGGCGGCGCAACGTAACCTCGAACTTATCCCGGAGACCTCGCAAAGCGGAGCTTCCCTCCTGACCTCGCTAGACAGGTGTCGAACTCCAATGGGTCGTCGGAGGCTTCGAGATTGGCTCCTGCGTCCGCTGATGGACGTTGAAGCTATCAAGCGCAGACAGAACGCCATAAAAATTCTCGTCGAAGCTCGATCGGAGTGTTCGGCGTTGCAAGATCGCCTAGCTGGTACTCGCGACGTTGAGAGAGCTTTATCGCGGCTCGCGCTCGGCACTGGCAACCCTCAGGATCTCGGCGCAGTTCGCGACACTCTGAGGCTGATCCCGGACATCAAAAATTTTTCGTTCGATGAACCTTTGAACACGATGATAAAGACCCTCCCGGACATGTCGGAGCTTGCGAGTTATCTTGAAAGTTCGCTTGTCGAAAATTTGCCGCGAGTTTTGGGAGCTTCGAGTGTCATTCGTCCCGGCTTCAGCGCGGAGCTTGACGAGTGGCGCGGAATGTCAGAGCGTGGCGAGAGGTGGTTGGCCGAGTATCTCGAACGTGAGCGCGAAGCTACAGCGACCCCGAAGCTAAAGACAGGTTACACGAACGCATTCGGCTATTATCTCGAAGCCGGCAAGAACGGGCTTGCGATCCAGCCGGAATATTTCAAACAGACACAGACGCTCGTGAACGCGAGACGCTACACTACGCCGGAGCTGAAAAATTTTGAGGCCAAGATGCGAGACAGCGCGTCGGAGATTTCGAGGCTCGAGAGCGCGTTATATGCCGAGGTCGTCGCTCATGTTCTTGAACACAGCGAGAGCCTGCAGCTCACGGGGCGATTGCTCGGAATGTTGGATTGTGCCGCGTCGTGTGCGATGATCGCGAGGGAACGCAGCTATGTCTGTCCCGTCGTCGACACTTCCGATGTCATAAAGATCAAGGGAGGCCGCCACCCCGTCATCGAAGCTGAAATGAAAGACGCGAACTTCGTTCCGAATGATGTTGAGCTGGATTCCGCGGGGCGCGTTATCATTCTGACCGGGCCGAACATGGCGGGCAAATCGACGTGGCTGCGAATGACTGCTCTGTTGGCGATCATGGCTCAGGCGGGTTTGTGGATACCGGCGGAGTCGGCTCGTTTCGGGCTGGTCGATCGCGTGTTCACTCGTATCGGCGCGAGAGATGACCTCGTCCGCGGCAGCAGTACATTCATGATCGAGATGTTGGAGACGGCGAATATCCTCAACAACGTTACAGATAAGAGCCTTATAATCCTCGACGAGATCGGACGCGGGACAGCGACGTGGGACGGCATGAGCATAGCGTGGGCGGTGCTTGAATATCTCCAGGGGAGCTGCAAAGCTCGTGTGTTGTTCGCTACGCACTGTCATGAGCTTACGTGTCTGGAAGAGAGGCTCGAGGGCGTGAAGAATTACAGCATGGCGGTGAGCGAGGGCAAGGACGGAATTTTATTCCTGCATCAGGTCGTAAAGGGGCCGGCGGATCGCTCGTACGGGATCGAGGTCGCGAGGTTGGCCGGGCTTCCTGATATCGTGTTGCGCCGGGCTTTCGAGCTTCTTGAAATTTTTGAGCGTGAGGGCTTCGAGGTCAAGGAGCTTCCTGCGCCGTTGCCTCAGATCGCGTTGAAGCGTCAGATCATGATGTTCTCGCCGGAGGCTGACGGAACGATTGAGGAAATCGCCGCGCTCGATGTCAACAACATGACCCCGGTCGAAGCTCTGAACACTCTCAGCAAACTCGTAGCCAAAAGCCTAAAGATAGTGAGGAGGTAGGAGTGAGGAGTTAGGAGTTATATAATTACGGCATCACTACCAAAGGAGATAGCTAAGTCATGAAAAAATTTTCGAGCCTGTTATGTCTCGTG
>JAFSJO010000052.1 GCA_017449415.1 Synergistaceae bacterium | reverse complement strand
TGCTGATGAAACACGGAGCCATTCAGATTTCATATTGGGCTGGCGCGGGAGCTTATTCGCCCGAGGGCAACGGGACATATGCGTACTTCAACAACTACGGCAGATATACCAATCACGCTGTCTGCATCGTAGGTTGGGACGACACCTATTCAAAGAACAACTTCAAGACAAAGCCAAAATCTGACGGCGCGTGGCTTGTCCGCAACTCATGGGGGAGTGGCTGGGGCAACGAAGGATATTTTTACATGTCCTACGAGCAGTATATCGCGCGTGCGACGGTCTTCATTGTCGGCAAAGAGAACCCGAACGAGAAATATTACGGCTATGATGACCTCGGCTATATAAACAGCTACAGATACACGAACTATCCGACTATAGGCTACGCCGCGAATGTCTTTCAGGCTGAAGGTAACGAGTATGTGAAGTCCGTAGGCTTCTTCACGACAGATAATAATGTCCAGTACGAAATTTATATCTTCAATGACCTCGGAACCTCAAAGCCCACATGTCCCGTTATTCTCGACCAACTCGCTCCTTCAACGATTACCTCAGGGACGCAAACATATGCCGGGTATCTCGCTTAGCAAAAGTTTCACTGTCAAGATCGCCGCAGCCTCTTCGAGCAAAACAGCTTCAGCTCTCGTGAAGACTTACGCCGCGAAACTCGTCTCGGTCGCCAACGCTTACAAGACCTACACGAAGGCCAACACAACTTCAAGCTCAAGCTCTTCTGTGATGGCTAGGACGTTTGACGCTGCGCCAACCGCAACGCCCGAAGCAAATACTTCTCATGGCAGCGCAGGTGCTTACAGAACAACGGAGCTTAAAGTCATCAGTGAAGTGTTGTGGCAGGGCGCGGAGCGCGATGAAGACCTCGTTGGTGTCAAAGTAGGCACGCCGATAACTTTTGAGATTGGCGAGTGGGCTCGCGCTGACGGGACTCCCGTGGAAGTTTCGGACATTCTCGTATTCATCGACGAAACGCCGAATGACAGCATCACTGTTTCCGATGGCATCTTCACGATTCCAGCCGAACTCGTAACCGACGATTTCAAGGTTCAAGTTACGGCAATGGACGGCGACACAGAAATCGAATCAGCGGAAATATATCTTGCAGTTGAAAATTAAACGTGTTATAATACAACGTTAAAGGTAGTTCTCCTTGCGTGGGGGAATTGCCTTTTTTCAACTACATTTGCAACTACAAAAACTTCGATTTATTGCGGTGATCGCAAGACTTCGCAAAGAAAATTTCAAAACTAAAAAAACGAAAAAAAGAGCGGCTCTCGTGAAAGAGAAACCGCTCTGCGAGTTCCAAAAAAACTATTTTATTTTCGCGTTGAGGACTTTGTCTTTCAGATCCTTGCCGGGTCTGAACACAGGAACTTTCTTCGCCGGAATGAGAACAACTTTCGTGGGATCCTGAGGATTGCGTCCCTCTCTGGCGGCTCTCTCTCTGACCTCAAAAACGCCGAAGCCAACGAACGTGCATTTGTCGCCTTTTTCAAGTGCGCCCTGAATCTGAGCGAAAACCTCGTCAACAACGGGAGCTACGTCCTTTTTGCGCATATCGAGCTTGCTGGTGATAGCGTCAATAAGTTCTGATTTTGTCATTGTTTACACCTCCTAAAAATCATTTTTCTGCATTTTATCAGCTTTTTCTAATTATGCAATAGTTTTTTCGGCTTTTCATGGGGGTTTATGAAAATTGAGTGCTAAGTACGAGGAAATTCGCGCCCCTAAGTTGTAGAATAATACAAATTTTTTAATCTTGATATGAAAAGGTGATAGCCGATGAACTACGAAAATTCTGTGATTTTGTCGGGGCTTGTGCACCACTTGAGCCGCAAAAAAACAGATAAACATTTTGCTTTTTCGATCCGTCACGAAAATTTATTCGACGGAGCAACGCGCAGGGACTTTCTGAACGCTCGGGCGTTTCCTGAGGACGTTCAAGAGAAGTTGAAAGCTCTCGAAGAGAACACTCCGATCCGAGTCAAAGGCTCGCTCAGGACATCGACCGGCAGCGGCGAACTGTTCTTGGCCGTCAGCGAAGTTGAGGTGTTGCCGACATTGGAACTTGAAAACTCCGTGAAGCTCTCCGGGTTCGTGCATCTCGTGAAAGCTCAGGCGGAGGGCGAGACAGGTTTGGGCAAATACGTGCGCTTCGCCGTCCGTCAAGAGACCCAAGAGGAACACGGACACTCTAGGCGAGATTTCATCGTCGTGCGCGTTTATGACAAGGCTCTTCGCGAGGTTCTGGCCGGGAAAAATTCCGACGACCCCGTCGAGGTCGAAGGCACTCTGCGCTCGTCGCGGGGCAGCGGAGTTAATTACGTCATGTGCGGCGGATTGAGATAACAAAGCTATGGACATTCAGCGACTTGAAGAAAGAATACGGGGGAGGCTCAACAACTTCCCCGCTAAGACAAGAAGAGTAGCTGAATATATTCTGGCGAACTCTTCTGAAATAGCTTTTCACTCAATCAGCGAGACCGCCGAAAAATTGTCAGTCTCACGCGCTCAGCTCGTGCGTGTGTCGAGAATGTTGGGCTTCGAGGGCTACGCAGATCTCAAGAACACGCTGAAGAAGAAGCTGATGAAGCAGGTCATACCGTCATCATCGACGACGGGGCTAGAGAACGGCTCGGACATCATCTCGGAGCTTTGCAGGCTCGAACAGTCGAACATCGCCGAGACATATAAAAATTTCACCGTCGATGCGTTCGTCGTGAATAAATTCTGCGACGCTGTCAAGAAGTCCGACGCTATATATTGCATGGGCTGGGGGATATCCTCGCTGCCGGCGGAGTGGCTCTATACGCGCTTCACTGAGCTTGGTCTCAAAGGTGTGTTGATGCGTCGGGGGTCGCTGTCGCTGATGGAACAGTCTCGCGGCATCAAAGCCAACGACATGCTCATAGTCTGCGAGCTTCCCAGCTACGTCATCGAGGTTACGGAGGCCGTGAAAAAAATCAGCGCGGAGGGGACATGTGTCGCGACGATAACGGACAGCCCGGCCGCGCCCGTGTGTACGTACTCGCAGCTTCATTTCTTTGTCAGCGATCACTCGCCTGTGTTCGGAAGCAGCTTGATCGGTTCGATGTTCGCCGTTCATGTTCTGACTTCGGTGTTGGCTCAGGACATGGGCAGCGCAGGCAAGGCAGCTCTTGAAACCCAAAGGGAAAATCTGAACGATAAGAGAATTTATTATCCGTCTTACGGACTAAGATATTGAGAATGAGGAGCGAGGAGGTAGGAGTGAGGAGTGAAAAGCATGACAGCCAACTCCTAACTCCTAACCCCTAACCCCTAACTGTAATTTAGATTGAGTTGATTGTGATTACGCTTACGGCGTTGTTGCGGTCGAGCTGAACGCTGAGCCCCGTCTTGCTGCCCTCGTTGTACTGCATGATCTTGTTACTCAACCCCGAAGGGTAGCCCATGATCTGCAGCAGAGCCGTCTGACTCATTCCAACCTTCAGGCCATTTTGAAGCTCGTGCTTCGCGTTCGTTATCCTGATCCTGGTGAGGTCGTCGCCTTTGAATGTCGCAGTCAGGCCGTCCCACTCTGCGCTCGTCGCGGTGCTTCTCTTGGGCTGTCCGAGAGCGTCAGCGAGTTGAGCCTTATCGTTGCCGAACGACTTCAACAGCGCGTTCGAATATCCCGCCGGGAGTCCTGAGCCAAGCGGTTGAACGTAGCGTCCGTAGATCCAGCCTTCCTTGCCGCCCGTCATGACGTTGTACCAGATGCCCTGATACTGACCCGAGGTTACGTTATAGTTTCCGATGATCTCAACCCTGCTGTTGACGTTGAGACGCGCCACTCTGTTGGAGCTTGTCGAGTGATCCTCTCTGACGTTGACGTTGCTGCCGACGACCATTCCGGTCTTAGGCTCGCGCTCGGGCGTGAAGTTCGGGAGAAGATTTTCCGACACGGCCACAGGTTCCGCGATAGCGTCCTGAACAGCTATGACCTGAGACGGCTGAGTCTGAGTCTGAGGCGTGCTTGCGCTCGGAGCTGGCGTGTTGGTTACGGCGTTGCGCGCGATCGGCGGGAGGTCTCCGGGTGGGAGCTTGCGAAGGCCGAGGAGGAAATACAAGGCTCCGCCAACAACCGAGACAAGGAACAACATACTCACGATCTTGCGACCCACGGAACGTTTGCGCTTCTTGGCTCTGCGCGTGTACTTCGAGAACTCCTGATAGGACGAGGCCGCCGCGTCGATGCTGGTGTTCATTCTCTGCCTCGTGCCGCTGTTCGACTGGAACTCGGAAGAAACTTTCTTGGGCTTCACGAATACTTTCGGGCTTGCAGCCTGTGTGCTGCTCATATCATCATCACCATCATTTATATTTGAATTTGAATTTTGCGTAACAAAATCAGCTTCCGATGTCTTCGGCGGAGTGTCAGGCTGCGTGGTGTCGTCGCCGTCGAGTAGGTCTTCAGCCGGGACAAAGAGAGCCGTTCCGCACGCTGAACAGTAACGGCTTTCGCGCGCGACAGTAGCTCCGCATGTGGGACAGGTCTTCGACATTCGCCGCCGGAGCTTCGGGGGTTCGTTGTTAATAACAGGCTCGATAAGCGGGACTTGAACATCGCCGTTCAACATCGGGTCGGGGATATCCAGCTCGCCCGCCGGGGTTCTGACTTGCGTCTCGGGATAGCCGCCCTGCAGATAGTCAACCGCGTTCTCTTCCTCTTCGTAGTTCTCGCTCTCGTTGCCGAGGTAATATTGCGGGGTCTGAGGCTGCTGATCGTCATCGTAGGCTTCGGGGTTCTCGTCCTCATAGAAGAGGTCTTGATAGTCATCGTGCTTGTCGCTCTTCAGGAAGAAGCACAGAAGCACCGCGAAGAAATATATTCCTCCATACAGCCACGTATCTTTCGAGGGCACGCACAACGCGCCGGCAATCGCGAGGAACAGCGCACCCCACTTGCTTTTGTTGAAAGCTATGATGCCGCCGATCAGCGCGAATATCGCCGACACGACAGGCAGGCTCGCCAAGACAGTCGCGGAGACTCCGAACAGTGCGCCCCTGTTCACTGATAATGATCCGAAGAGCATGAACACACCATGTATTATTGACGTGATCGAGGCACCTAGCGTCAGTGCCAAAATTACCCAACTCATTTCTTCTGCTTTCACTCCTTATTGAAATTAAATTTATGTCTAATTATACATAACTCCCGAGGTCGCACTCCTCGTTAGTCTGTCGCGCAGTCCCTCGCCGATCCCCGAGCTGTCCTCCGGCCACTGAGCCACGATACACGAACACTCATCGCGCTCGAACTTTCGGAACCCCGCGAACAGTCCGCGAGCATAGTTAGCTGTATCGTCAAACAGAATTTTTTCTCTGACCTCGAAGCCCGGCTCGTGAGTTCCCATGTAAGCCGCCGAGTCAGCTTCGACTGTCGGAGGTCGCGATCCTCTTCGCCATATCACGACAGGAACATCAGGTGCGTAATGTCGGTAGCGAGTGCCCGGAGATCTCTTCTTGCTCTCGGAGTTCGGGACTTCAAGCCGAGCTTTCAATGTCTCTTCAATGACCTCGCGGGACATTCCCCCCGGTCGCAGCATCAAAAATTTTTTCGGGTCTGTGATATCTATGACGGTGCTTTCGATCCCGACCTCAACATCTCCGCCGTCGATAATCATTTCGATCTTGCCGTTCATGTCGTGCGACACGCTCTCGAAATCCGTTGGGCTTGGCCTCCCGCTCAGGTTTGCACTTGGCGCGGCTATGGGAGTTCGTGAGGCTTCGATCAAGGCGAGGGCGATCGGATTGTTCGGCATACGTACGGCGGCAGTGTCGAGACCTCCGCGAGTTACGGACGGGATTATCTCCTTGGCCTTTAACACGAGCGTCAGCGGAGCCGGCCAAAACGTCTTCATCAAGACCTCCGCCGCGTCATTCACGTACACAAGCTCACGAACCTGCGCGACGTTCGAGACGTGAAGTATTAAAGGATTGTCCGAGGGTCGGCCCTTGGCTTCGTAAATCTTTCTGACGGCTTCGGGGTTGAGAGCGTCCGCGCCCAGTCCGTAGACAGTCTCAGTAGGGAACGCGACAAGCCCTCCGGCACGAATGATCTCGGCGGCTCGTGAAATTATTTCCGGCTCGGGATTCCATTTATTCGGCTTGGCTGTTATTGTCATCATGGAATGTAGCTTTGAAGTTTTCGAGAAAGTCCGGGAAAGTCCCGGCGATGATAGCCTCGCGAGCCATCTCAGCGATCCGTATAGTAAATCGGAGGTTGTGCCACGAGAACAGACGCGCCCCCAAAATCTCGCCGGTCATGGCAAGGTGTCGGAGGTAAGCGCGGGTGAAATTTTTGCACGTGTAGCAGTCGCACTCGTCATCAAGCGGCGAGAAGTTCTCGGCGTGAGTCTTCCCTCGCATATTCAGCCGTCCTCTTGACGTGAAGACCGTAGCGTTGCGCCCGTTGCGAGTTGGCAATACGCAATCGAACATGTCAACGCCTCTGGCGATCCCCTCGACGATGTTCAGCGGGTAGCCGACCCCCATAAGGTAGCGCGGTTTGTCTTTCGGCATCAAGTCATTCATAACGTCGAGCGAGTGATACATCGCCGCATGAGACTCTCCGACCGACAGCCCGCCGATCGCGTAGCCCGGGAAATCCAAACTAATAATCTCCTCCGCGCTTCGCGCCCTCAGGTCATCATACACAGAGCCTTGAATGATCCCGAACAGAGCCTGACGCGTCGAATCGTTGTTCGCCATAAAGAAATCTTTCGAGCGTTTCGCCCACAGCGTCGTCCGCCTGACGGCCTCTTCAGCTCTCTCGTGGGTCGTGGGATATTCGCAACATTGATCGAAGCACATCGCGATATCCGAGCCCAACACTCCCTGAGTCTTCATTGACCATTCGGGCGACATTATCAACTGCGAGCCGTCAATATGAGACCGGCACATCACATGCTCATCTGTGATCTTTTGGAGCTTGGCGAGCGAGAAGACTTGAAAGCCTCCGCTGTCCGTCAGGATCGGCCTGTCCCAGTTCATGAAAGCGTGAAGCCCTCCGGCCTTTGATATGATCTCGTTGCCCGGCCTCAGATATAGATGATACGTGTTGCCGAGAATGATCTGCGAGTTGATCTCGACAAGCTCACGCGGGGACATAGCTTTGACGGCCGCCAAAGTTCCGACCGGCATGAACACGGGCGTTTTGATCACTCCGTGCGGCGTTGTGAACTCTCCGGCTCTCGCGCCTGTAGCTTTGCACTCGGCTATAACTCTAAATTCAAACAATTTCTATCTCCAGTTAAAAAATTTTTCGGCGTTGCGTTCGATTATGTCAGCTAGCTCCTCGACGCTGAGATCTCTCTCGGCCGCGGCACGTTCATAGACGAGCTTGATGTACGACGGCTCATTGAGCTTGCCTCGAAATGGCGCGGGGGTCATGTACGGGCAGTCAGTTTCGAGCAAAATTCTCTCGGCCGGGATCCTCCTGAAGACCTCGCGAAGCTCCTCGGACGCTTTGCCTTTCCACGTCAAGGCACCGCCGAACGCGCACAGCCCTCCAAGCTCCAAAACCTCATCGAGATATTCAAGCCCGCCTGCGTAGCAATGAAACAAGAGCTTCAAGCCCTCATGACGATGCAAAATTTTCATAGCGTCGCTCATGGCCTCGCGTATGTGCAAGATTACGGGCATGTCGTGAGCTTTCGCGAAGTCCAACTGACGCTCGAACATATCAGCCTGAACATCACGCGGCGAAAGGTCATAATGATAGTCGAGTCCGATCTCGCCGACCGCGACAACCTTGTCATCATTCACTAAATCAAAAAATTTTTCGGGAACATCAGCGTAACGCTTGGCCTCGTGAGGGTGAACGCCGATCGAAGCGTAACAGGGAGGAGTTAGGGGTGAGGAGTGAGGGGTGTGAGCTATCTCGACGGCTTCGATACTGTCCTCGAGGTCGCAGCCCACGATGAGCATCTTTCCGATCCCGACCTCGCCAGCGCGTCTGATGATGGCCTCCGAGTCCGCCCGAAGCTCCTCGGAATTTATATGGCAATGTGAATCTATAAGCATGATTTTATGTTTATTATCTTGGGTTCAAAATTTTTTTGCGAGCTGTAAATCTCTGCGGCGCGTTCAAAAAATCTGTCCGAGCCTATCGCGTCGTTGAAGATATCTTCGCAGGCTCTCACGTCATCGGCGATCTGCTTCATGAGGTCGGCTTGGGTCTCGAAGGTCTTGATGCCGCGCAGGCGATCCAGAAAACAAATTAAAAGCTCCGAGCCGTAGATGTCGCCATCGAAGTCCGTGATGAAAACTTCGGCGCGGGTCTCGTTCACGTCATGGAACGTTGGATTGTTGCCGACGGACAAAGCTCCGCAGTGCCACGAGCCGTCAATCAGGACAGCCGTCGCGTAGACTCCGTAGGCCGGGACGATCCGACCCGAAAGGTTAATATTCGCCGTCGGGAATTTCATCGTGCGGCCTCGCGCATTGCCGTGGACAACGTCGCTGATCATGAAGAAGCTGTAGCCCAATATCTCACGGACAGCTGCGACATCTCCCGCAAGAATTTTCTTCCGAGCCTGCGAGCTTGAATAGACGTTCTTGTCCAACAGGCCAAGCCGGAAAATTTTTATTCTGTCCTTGTAGATCCTTTCGAGGTAATCCGCGCTGCCGAGCCTCCCGCGTCCGAAATGAAAATCGCTGCCCGCGACGATCCCGTCAACGTTGAAATTCTTTATAAGCATGTCGATGAACTCTTCTGGGCTTAAATTCCTGAACGCCTCATCGAACTCGAAGACAATGAACCTCGGAACGTCAAAGATTTTGCAAAGGAAGCCGCGCTCGTTCAGAGTGAACAAAGAGTGAGCCAGCTTGCCCATGTACTCCGAAGGGTGCGGGTAGAACGTCGCGACTCCCCAATCGCCGTTGCGGGAGTTCTCTCGACAGACCTCAAACAATTTTTCGTGGCCTCGGTGGAAGCCGTCAAACGAGCCTACAGTGATGAGCATCTCGTTAAGCCTTTGGGACGATAACTTCGGGCTTGATGTAATCGTAGCCTGCGTAGCTCCCAAAGCCCAAAAATTTTTCGCCCTCGACGCAGATCATACCCTTGACGCTGACGCCGCGATGACACCTCTCAGCTTGACGCAGCAGTATGCTCATGCCGTTCATGAAGCTCTTGCCGTCGCGCTCGGATACGTAGATGCGGTTGAAATTCTTCGCAAACTCCGACAGCTTCGTGAACTTGTACATCTTATCTTCGGGCTTGTTGGCGTTGTCGATGTGGAAGTTTCCCACCGAGACCCTAACGAGCTTCTTGACGTGTGCGCCGCAGCCCATGAGCTTCCCGAGGTCGTGAGCGAGGCTCCGAATGTAAGTCCCACGTCCGCACGAGACTTCAAGCTCGACAGTTCCGTCTGAGGGATTGAACGGCGTTAAAATTTTTATGTTCCGGAAGAAGACAGGCCGCGACTTCATATCGATGTCCTTGCCCGCGCGGGTGAGCTTGTAGGCCGGTTGCCCCTCGATCTTGATCGCCGAGACAGCCGGAGGAGTTTGAAGCCTCACGCCCGAGAACGAGAACAGAGAGTCGCGAAAGAAATCTTCGTCGAAGCCCTCGAAGCCGTCTTCAGCTACGACATCGCCCGAATAGTCGTACGTGTTTGTCTCGACCCCGAACTGGATCACAGTGCGATAAACTTTCGGCAGCGACATCACGAACTCCGAGAAGCGCGTAGCGTGCCCGGCCAACAGCACCATAAGCCCCGAAGCCGTCGAGTCGAGCGTGCCGGAGTGTCCGACTTTCAGCCCGGGAAGTCTCTTTCGCGCCCTGCCGACACACCACGAACTCCGAAAGCCCTCGGGCTTGTTAATGAGTATCAATACATTCATGATATTTTTGCATGATTAATCTTTCAAGCTCGCTCATAGCGTCGTTGATCGAGACCTTGAACGAAGCTCCCGCCGCCCTCTCATGACCTCCGCCGCCAAGAGTCCTCGCGAACTCCCCGGCACCGAACGGGCTTCCCTCGCGTGAGCGTACGCTGAGCCTTATCTCGCCGCTGGGATATTCCGTTATCGTCGAGATCAGCTTCACGCCTCTGATGGTCATGAACATGCTCGACAGTCCCTCAGTCCCCGTCATGTCCGCGCCGGTCTCGTCGAAGTCGGACTTGTAGAGGATCGACAGCGCGAAAATATTTCCCGGCCCGAACATCTTCACCCGCGACATTGCACGCGACCATAGAAGAAAATCTGCGCTGTTCTTGTTTTGGCTCAGAACGTCGCTGAGATACGAAGCGTCGGCTCCAAGCTCCATAAGCTCCGCAGTGATCCTGTGGGTCAGCGGCGAAGTGTTCGAGAATGTGAAGCTCCCTGTGTCCGTGAAAATTCCCGTGTAGAGGCTCTCAGCTATGCCGCGAGTTACCTCCCAGCCTCCGGCCATGAAGACTCGATAGAGCACCTCGCAGGTCGACGATGCTGACCCGTCAACGCAGTTCACCCGGGCGAATTGCGAGTTATCTTCATGATGATCAATGTTGAGGGAGTTGAGGCCGCGAGACGGATCGAAGCCCTGAGTTCCGCGCTCCTCGTTGGAACAGTCGAGGAAGACATACAACACGCCGACCTCGTCCGGGAAGTCAAATTTTTCGAGCGTCTCATGAGCCTCGAAGCCCGCGAGATGTTTATAGCGATCCGAGAGTTCTTTGTCCGGGTTGTGCCAGCTCACTCGCTTGCCGAGAGCTTTCCCCGCGACATACAGAGCCGTCGACGATCCCCACGCGTCCCCGTCAGCCTTAGCGTGAGTGAAAATTTTCCATTCGTCGTAAGCCCTCAAAGTCTCAGAAGCCCGAGTCAGGTCTTGGGGGTCAAATGTCTTCGTCGTCATCGTCCTCAGCCTCCTGCTCTTGCTTGTAATTGTGATCGAAGCCGAGCCGCTCTAATATGCTGTCGATCTTGGCTCCGTACGCGCTGCTCTTGTCGATGATGAACTCGAGAGCCGGGATCCGCCGCAGCTTTATCGATTGTCCCAACATTCCGCGGATTGCGCCCTTGATCTCGTTCAGGTCTTTCAAGATGCCCGGACACTTGCGAGCTTCGAGAGCCGTGAAGAAGACTTTTGCGCGTTCGAGATCCTTCGTACATTCAACGCCGGTTATGATCGTGCCCTTGATGCTCTCTTTCTGGATCCTGGTCTCGATTATCAAAGCTATCTCGCGCTGGAGCTGACGGTTGATGCGCGACATTCTAAGATTGCTGCTCATTCTAAAGTTCTTTTTTCCTCTATGACCTCGTAGACTTCGAGAATGTCTCCCGGCTCAAAGTCCTGATAGCCGTCCAGCGATATCCCGCAGTCCATTCCGGCTTTCAGCTCGCGAGCTTCGTCTTTCTCGTGGCGCAGCGAAGCGATCTTGCCGTCCCATATGACGATACCGTCGCGAATGACTCTGACCTTCGCTGTGCGTTTGACAACTCCTCTCGTAACATGCGAGCCTGCGATCTTCCCGACCTTCGGGATTTTGAAAATCTGTCGTATCTCGACCTCGCCGAGCGTATCTTCCCGAAGCGTGGGCTTCAACAACCCGGCCATAGCCGCCTTAACGTCATCAATGACATCATAGATAACGTTGTAGATCCTTATCTCGACTCCGTTAAGCTCCGCGACCTTTTTGGAATTTCCGTCCGGCCTGACGTTGAAGCCTATTATGACGGCGTTGGACGCTGACGCGAGCATGACATCACTCTCGGCGATACGTCCGACCCCGCGATGAACGATTGAGACCCCGACCTCGTTAGTCGCGAGTTTCTCCAACACAGCGCAAAGAGCTTCGAGCGAGCCTTGAACGTCGCACTTCACGACCAAATTCATATGAGGAAGCTGACCCTCTTGGAGGTTCGAGTATAAATCTTCAAACGAAGCTCGCTTGACCTCGGCGGCGGCTTCACGCTCCTTGACCTTGGCTTCGTCGAGTGCGGCTCTTGCGTCTCGTTCAGTCTTCACGACCGTGAAACTCTCGCCCGGGTTGGGAACGTCGCTGAGGCCAAGAATTTCCACGGGGGTGCTGGGGCCTGCGGCCTTGAGTCCCTTACCGGCCCAATCGAACAGAGCGCGGGTCTTGCCCCACGTCGAGTTGAATAGGACGATATCTCCGGCTTTCAACGTTCCGTTCTTGACTATGACGGTCGCAACCGGGCCTTTGCCCTTATCGAGCCGAGCTTCAATCACGACACCTTCGGGCGTAGCTGACGGGTCGGCCTTGATCTCCTGCATCTCGGCTTCAAGCAAGACACGTTCGAGCAAGTCTGAAACTCCGATGCCTTGCTTGGCTGAGATCTCGACAGCTCCGACATCGCCGCCCCAACCCTCGACGAAAATTCCAAGCTCCGAGAGCTGCTGACGAACTCGGTCAGGCTTTGCGCCTTGCTTGTCGATCTTGTTGATCGCGACGACGAGAGGGACACCGGCGGCCTTGATGTGATCTATAGCTTCGCGGGTCTGAGGCATGACACCGTCATCGGCACCTATCACAAGGATAACGATATCTGTAACTCCTGCGCCTCTTGCTCTCATGGCAGTGAAGGCTTCGTGTCCCGGGGTGTCGAGGAAGACGATCTGCTTTCCGTCCTGAATGACAACATACGCGCCGATGTGCTGAGTGATGCCTCCGGCCTCGTGAGCTGCGACGCTTGCGTGTCTTATGTGATCGAGCAGCGTCGTCTTGCCGTGGTCAACATGCCCCATAACCGTGATGATCGGCGGACGCTCAACGAGTTTCGTATCGGGCTTCGGCTGAACTTTCGGAGCTGACGGAGCCGGGATATCCCTCGGAGGATCCTGACGCTGACTCTGATTTTGATTTTGAGGTTTAGGGGATTTCTGAGGCTTCTGGAATTTTTGAGATTTTTGAGGTTTTTCGGGGTTAAAATCTTTCTCTTCTTCGGGAGCTTCTTTCTTGTTTTGTGGCTTTGCGAATTTCTCGGGCTTTGTCTTCGAGCCTTCCGCGCCTTTCTGTTTCTTCTCCTGAGACTTGGCCTCGCTTGCTTCCTGAATTATGTTTTCGACTATCTGAGCCGTCTCTTCATCAATCGAACTTGAATGAGATTTCACGGGCACGTCGAGCTGCTGCAAAACGGCTAATAATTCTTTGTTGCTCTTGTTCAATTTTCTGGCAAGGTCGTAGATCCTTATCTTATCGCTCAAAGGCGTTGCTCCTTTCTTCAGTAATGCTGATTATTTTCTTTGCGAACCCCGAATTGAGAGGCAGCCCCAAAATCTGTACGCTGTCCCTCAATCCTGTAACGTCTGACAATTCCTTGATCGTCATATCCAGCGAGATGCTCTGACGGGAGGCCGCGAACTTTTTCACGCCGTCGGAGGAATCTTTCGCGAGAATGACGAGAGTTTTTTTGTGTTCGGCTTCGATACGCTCCGAGCCGATCATCAACGCTCCGGCCTTACGCGCTAGGCCAAGCACGGAACGAATTTTGAGCTTCACATTAACGCCGAAATCTTTCACATGCTCTTCAAGCTCCGGCCAGAAATTTTCATCAATTTCAGCTTTGAGAGCGTGAGCAAGGATCCCGGACTTCTTGGCGCGTTCAACACACTCTAAATCCGGGCATATATAAACGCCGCGGCCGGGTAATTTTTTTGTCGTGTCGATTACGATTTTGCCCTCGGGACTCTTCACGAGCCTTATCAGGTCGCCTTTATCGCTCTTGGCCCGGCATACAGCGCATGACCTTTGCGGGACGTGTCTGTCTTTATTCCTGCTGTCCGTCTTCAAAGACTTCATGGAAGATATCCTTTAACGTCGGCATTCTATCCGGCTCGACCGTCGTAACGTTGATCTTCCAGCCGGTGAGCTTCGCCGCGAGCTTGACATTTTGCCCAGCCTTGCCGATCGCCAGCGAGAGCTGATCTTGATACACGTAAGCTGTAGCTTCTTTCTCGTGATCCAAGACAGGCTCAACCTTAACGATCTGCGCGGGCACAAGAGCATTCTTGATATAGACAAGAGGGTCAGGACTGTAGACAACCGCGTCGATCCTTTCGCCTTTCAGCGACGAGCTTAGAGCCTTGACCCTGATGCCGCCGTTGCCGATACAGGCTCCGACCGGGTCGACATTGGGATCTAGCGTAGCCAGCGCGACTTTCGCACGAGAGCCGCCGTCCCTGACGATGTTTTTGATCTCGATGATGCCGTCAGCAATCTCCGGGATTTCAAGCTCCATGAGCTTTTTCAAGAGTCCCGGGTGCGTTCGCGACACGACGATCCTTGGGCCTCGCTGCTTCTGCTTGACTTCAAGGACATAGAAGCGCATAACTGTGCCGGGGTTGTAGCGTTCGCCGTTGATCCTTTCGCGCTTGGGGAGTTCAGCGTCGGTCTTGTCGTTGATCCTGATCACGATGTCATCACCCTCGACCCTGTAGATCGTGCCGCTGACCATGTCTCCGACCCTGTCGGCGAAGGAGTTGTAAACGACGTTGCGCTCCGCGTCTCGCAGCTTCTGTGTGATGACCTGACGCGCAGTCTGAGCCGCTATGCGTCCGAAATTCGTCGGATTCTTTTCGATCTTGATTTTCTCGCCGATCTCCGCGTTGGGGTCATATTTCAAAGCGTCTTTGAGAGTTATCTCAGTGTTTGGCGTATCGCTGAGTGTCTCAACGACCGTTCGCAGCTCGTAGATCGTCATATCGCCGGTGTCGTGATCTATTTTTATTTCTGTTTCAGCTTCGCCGGGCTGATATTTGTTATAAGCCGACTGCATCGCCGACTCCATGGTCGCTATGACCACCGTAATATCAAGTCCGCGCTGTTCTGCCAGAGCGTCAAGAGCTTCTATAAATTCATGGCCGAGACGCATCATTTTTTTCTGCTCCCCTTTCTTTTGCTTCTGCTTTTCTTTGAGTCGTTCTCGTTCTCATCTTCAAATCTGTAGACTAAATTTCCTCCCTTTATGATTTCAAACGGTATCGTTATCATGCCGCCGTCAGTTTCAAGCTCAATATTATCATCTCTGACGGCATTTATAACGCCGGTGAAATTTTTTCGATCCCCGATGAACTTGCCGAGCCTCAGACGCGCCTCGCGACCTTGGAACCTCTCGTAATCACCGAGCGAATACAGCGGACGCTCAACCCCGGGCGAGCTGACTTCCAGATAATAGCGTCCTTTGTCAAGCTCCGGGAGTTCGGGATTATCGTCGAGGAACTTATTCACATGCCGCGAGACCGTCTCGCAGTCATCGACGTTGATCCCCCCGAGCGAGTCGATCAATATCTGCACTTTCATTCGCCCGAAATCCGTTCGGATCTCGACGTGAACACACTCATAACCCGAACGCGTAACTATCTCTTCAATTCTCTTCAAAAACTCTTCCTTCATTTTCACTTCTATCCTGCAATACAAAAAAGGAGAGGGATTTTTCCCGCTCCTTTCACGTTGTATCATGAAATTAGTTTGAATTATAGCGCAGATTAAGATTAATTCAAAACAAAGCGAACGTTATAGTAAGCCCACAACAGGCTAACATTGACCCTTCCGTCAGCCTTGCAGCTGCCACCTTCACTTAAAAGGGACGGCAGAGAAACAGCGGCAACACGGGATTTTTTGCGCCCCTTTTCAAGGGGGGTCAAGTTTCTTAAACACAACCAGCCCCGCCCTCATGCTCATAGAGCTTTGGGAGAAGCTGGCTCGCTAGTTTGAGCGTCTTATATTCTTTCGATAGGGTACAACACCCCTCAACGTTGTCCCTATTTTATCATAGTTCGCTTTCAATCCCGAAAAATATATTACAATATGTCAGCACGAAATTTTTTGCGTAAGGAGATTTTTTGCCGATGAAATTTTATGACCTCGAATGGCTCGCCCAGAAGTGCGGGACTGACAACAAATACGAGATCACTGTTAAGGTTGCCGCCGAGGCGAGACGCGAAAGCGAAGAAGCATCGTTTTTGAAAGATAAAAGCGCAGTCAACGAACGTTTCATCTCTAACGTCCTGTTGGAGATCGAGGAGGGCAGGAGCCCTATAGGCGTGGATTACGATCCGTCGAGGGTTGCGCCTATCCCGGAGCCTCAGCCAATGCCAAAGCCGGTCATCGCACCTAAAGACGAAGAAGTCATTTCCGACCCCGACGAAGACGAGCCGGATCAAGAGCTTGAAGACGAGCTTGAAACAGACTCAGATGAGTAACTGGAAGGAAGGCCGCAAAATTCTTTTGGGAGTAACCGGAGGAATAGCGGCCTATAAAATCCCCGGGCTAGTGAGGCTGATAAAGAAATCAAACTGCGAGGCTGAGATCATACTCACAAACTCAGCAAGGAATTTTGTGGCTCCGATGGCTCTCGAAACACTCGCGGGTCGCGGGGTCTGGTCGGACGAAAATTTCGATGCCTCCATTCCTCACATAAAGCTGACGCAATGGGCTGACGTGTTCGTGATCGCTCCGTGTACCGCCAACTCTCTTGCGAAGGTCGCGCGGGGGATCGCTGATAACCTTTTGACCTCGGCAGCCGTCGCGGCTACGTGTCCGCTTTTAATTTTCCCGGCCATGAACGAGAACATGTACGCGAACAAAGCTACGCAGGAGAATATAAAAATTCTTTTGGATCACGGCGTGAAGATCATCGAACCGTCGGACGGCGCACTGGCTTGCGGAGTCTCAGGCAAGGGACGAATGCCCGAACCTGATGAGATCATGCTCGAAATCTTCAAAGCTCTGCACCCGGTGCATGACATGACAGGCAAGAAAGTTCTTGTTACGGCCGGGCCGACTCATGAGTATCTCGATCCCGTGCGCTTCATCTCTAACCCAAGCTCCGGCAAGATGGGCGCGGCTATGGCTCGGGCGGCGTGGTACAGGGGCGCGGAGGTCAAAGTTATCGCCGGGCCGGTTGAGATTAACTCTTACGGCTTCGATGTCGTTCATGTTACGAGCGCATCGGAGATGTTGGAGGCTGTGAGGGAAAATTCCGCGTGGGCTGATTACATCGTCAAGGCTGCCGCCGTCGGAGACTACAGAGCAAGGAGCTTCGAGCCTCAGAAGATCAAGCGCGAACATAAAGAGTTCTTGACCCTCGAACTCGAACGCAATCCCGACATAGCCGCCGAGGTCGGAAAGCTCAAACGCCCCGGGCAGATTTTAATCGGCTTCGCCGCCGAGACACAAAACGTATCCGCCAACGCCAGAGAGAAGCTCGCGCGGAAAAATCTCGATTACATTCTCGCCAATGATGTTGCGGCTGAAGGCTCAGGCTTCGCGACGGACACGAACACGCTCAGACTTATTCCCAAAGACATTAACAAAGCTGAAAAAATTTTTTCCGGCCTCAAAGAGGACATAGCCTGCGAGGTTTGGAGCGATGTCGTTTCTTTATGACGTTGCTGTCCCGGAGATGGCTCTGACTGACCTGACGTATCAATGTCCGATCGAGCTTCAGTCGGGCGTGAGAGTTATCGTCGAGGTTCAAAGCCACCTTCACGCGGGGTTTGTTCTTGGCCTCTCGAAGAAAGATCTCACCGACATAAAAATAAAAAATATCGAGGGCATCATTGATGACTGTCGCGCGATAGACTCCGACCTGTGGGACATGTCGCTCTACGCGGGGCGCGTGTGTCTGTGCGGGGCGGGCGCGGCTTTGAAAGTTATTCTACCTCGTCCGGTGATCATGGGCGATAAACTTTTCTCGGCTCCGGCGGAGCCTATCCACGACCCGAAAAATTTCCGCGAGAAAGATTTCTTCAACCCAATCGACTCAGAACGAAAAAATTTTTATCTCGACGAGCTGACCTCGGACAAGCGAACTCTGATGCTGTTGCCTGGCAAGGAAGCCGCGAAAGAATTTTTTGAATCGCTGCCGGAGGACTTGAAAGCTCAGGCTGTGTTGTGGCCGTCGGTCGGCGGAAAAAAATTATGGCTGACGTGGCTCATGACACGCGATAGAAAATTTCGGATCGTCATCGGCTCGGCTGGTGCTGTGTTCGCTCCGCTGATGCCCGAGAAGATCATCATTGAGGACGAGGCTAACCCGGCTTACGTCATTCCGCCTGTCCTTAACATCTCGGCTCGGAGTCTCGCGGGGCGGCGAGCGGCGTTCCTTGGAGCTGAATTCGTCGCGGGAGGCCGGATACCGTCGCTCAAAACTTTCATAAGGTCGAAGCCCGAACAAAAAGTTTCCCCCGACAAGAGCGACATAATCATCGCCGACATCTTTCACTCAAAGACTCGCAACGAAGAGGCTCACGGCGTGAAAGGTTCGATCCCGCTGACGCTGTCGCTGATCAAGCACACATATAGGGAGCTTGCGAAAGGTAACAGCGTCATGTGGATCATGGATAGGCTCGGCGAAGCCTCCGAAGTCTTCTGCGACAACTGCGGCGAGGCTCTGACGTGTCCGAAATGCAAAAATATTATGCGCGTCGAGAATGACGGAAAGATTTTGAAGTGTCGAGTCTGCGGCTCGGTCAGCGACCTGCCGGAGAGATGCCCTCACTGCGGCGGAAAATTTTTCACGGGCAACAGGCCGGGGCTTGAAGCTCTCGAAAGGATCGCGAGGAAATATTACGACAAAGTTCATCTCTACGCCGACAAATATTTTCAGCCAAAGAAAGCGAGCTTGATCTTAAGCACACAGCGAGGCTTGCGACTTTGCGAAAAAATCAAACCCTCGTTGGTCGCGTGGCTGGATCTTAACCTCGAACTGTGGCGGCCGGGTTACGATACTAGGCGCGAGGTCTTCTCACTGCTTTGGGAGTCGTATTGGCGCGGGCGAGGTTCGGACTCCGGGCGCAAGGTCATCATACAGACACGCAGGTCGGGACTGAAGCTCGCGAGGTTTCTATATGGCGGCTGGGAGAAATTTTTTCCAAACGAACTCGCGACACGACGCGAATATAACCTCCCGCCATTCTCCCACATGATCGAGCTTGAAACAGAAGATAACGCCCTTCGTGAGAGACTGCTCGATGCTTTTTTCGAGGCCGGAGTGTTCGTCATGGATCCCGGCGACGAGGCTCAGCCCCTCTACATCAACACGGACGCGCTCGAACCCGTCGAGAAAGTTCTAAGCTCGTTCGCGTCGAAAAGAAAACTCATCAGAGCCAGTGTCGTATAATAGCGCGGAAAAATTTTTCAGTAAGGAGACATTCAAAATTAACACCTACACAAAAAAAATTGTTCGCGGAGCTTTGATTGCGGCTCTGTACTCTGCGCTGACCGTCGGGCTTGCGCCAATCTCATACGGGCCTGTGCAGTTTCGAGTGTCGGAGGCTCTGACGCTGTTGCCGTTCTATTTCCCCGAGGCTGTCCCGGGTCTGTTCTTCGGCTGCATGTTCTCGAACTTCTTCGGGGGCTTCGGACTTACGGATATGGTCTTTGGGTCGCTTGCGACGTTGATAGCGGCGTTGCTGACGTTGAAATCTCAAAATATTTTCGTCGCGGCTGCGTGGCCTGTCCTCTCGAACGCGCTGATAATCGGCTCGATGCTTCACTATCTGATTGACGTTCCATTAGTCGCGACTTGCGTATATGTCGGGCTTGGCGAGGCGGGAGCTTGCTACCTCGTTGGGGTTCCGTTAATGAAAATTCTTGAAAAACGTAATATAATCTCGGCGGCTCGCGCGAGTGCGTAATCTTTACGTTTTATTTTCGCGAGGGTTGAATGTAAAATGCACGCGAAGTTGTTTTGGCGTTTTATCAACACTAGGAGGAATATTTTTATAATGTCGTTAAGGAAAATTATGTTTGTGGTCATCGCTACATCGCTCGTGATAATGAGTCTCGCGTCGGTCGCTTCGGCGGCAGCAGCCAAGAAAACAGCGGCAGCTCCGGCTCAGGCAGCAACTGCTGACTTCGTAGGTGTCGTTGACAGGGGAGAGATCCTCAACAATCACCCCGGACTCGCTCAGGCACGTCAGAGGCTCGCTGAGGTGGCGCGTCAGAAAGAGAACGAAGCTCAGGCGGCGGCTGACAAGGAGACAGACACGGCCAAGAAAGCTCAGGCTGTTCAGGCCAAGAGAATGGAACTCGCTCAGGAAGAGCAGAAGCTCATGGCTCCGATCTATCGCGACTGTGAGCAGGCTGTGAGAGAGGTCGCAGTGAAGAAGAAGCTCACGCTCGTTCTCGACAAGTTCGTCGTTCTGATCGGCGGCGTTGACATCACACAGGACGTTATCCAGCAGTTATCCAGAAAGAAATAAAAATTTTTGTTTTTCATGCGTAAAATTTTTGCGTTCGCCGTAATCTTTTTATGCTTGTGCAATTTCAATGAGGCGTTCTGCGCCCAGCCTTCCGCGCAAAATCATGACTGGGTGTGGAACGTCTTAGTTGTACCTCCGGCCGGGGGCTGGAACTCTGAGCCGGGCAAGTCAATCCACAATACGCTGTCGTGGTGTGAGAAGGAAGTCTCCGAGAGCAGTTCGGGAATCGGAGGCCACGATGTCAAGTTCGTGTTCCTCGAAAATCCCACGAGCAGCGACCAACCCGCACGCGATATCAATCTCCCGTTCGACACTCACACCGCCGCAGTCATGAGCTTCACTCTCTCGTCGGAGTCGGATCAGATTTTGGTGTCCCGGCTTGCCGGAATGAACGTCCCGCTGTTGCTTGCCGGGGGCGAAAGCGTCATGATAGACCGCAACGGTCGGCCAATCAGCAACATCTTCGCACTTGACCTTTACCGGGACTACAGGTGCCCGGCTTTCACGCAATACGCCGCAAAAATTTATGACAGGGAGAAGAGGATCGCTCTCGCCGCCGCGAGGTTCACGGTCAATCAGGAGCGCGAGGCCAAGATATGTTATAACCTGTTGGATCGCGAGGGCTTCATGCCGATGCCCTATTGGGCTGATGCGTCAGTCCGGGACTCTTACGCGATGATGTCCGAGGAGATCGAGAGCTTCGAAGGCGATAGAGCCGGGGTCGTGATCTCTTTCATGGGGAGCATGGGAGCGCGTGAGATATGGCGAAACTTCATGAGGCTCCATACGACTTGGCAGTTATGGAACTGCGCTGCGCCGGAGAAGATGTATCTTTCGTGCCGTGGAATGATATTTGCAGATCAGAATATTATGTTGGCTCTGCGAGGAGGCTTCATCGAGACCAAGCGAATGTTATGGAGAACTCGCGCTACGCCAGTCGATGACACAGTGGCCGCAGGTCGTGCCGTAGCTCTGTTCGAGTGGTTTAAGCGAGCCGTTGACCTCATGCCTCAGCCCGTTGATGACATGCCCCGAGCCGCCTTGCTGAACAATCTCGCTCAGGTTCAGTCGATCCCGTTCGGCAATCAGATACTTAACATCAATCCCGCGCTTCACAGACCGAACGCCCGAAATGTTTTCATTGTTGAAGTCCGCAATCACAATTTTTATGACATCGACACGATCAACACTCGCGGACTTGCTTACGTTCCCTCGTATTAATCCCCAAAAAAAATTTGGGGCAAGAATGACTCTGCCCCTCTGTATCGTCTTAACGTGATGGAGAGATGAAAAGATACTCGTTCCATTCGTAATAAGGCTCGGAAAGCTCCAACCCCTCCGGAATGTCCGAGTTCTTAGGAACGTTCCTGTGCCCCTGGATCCAGAACACTGCATCAGCACGCCCCGAAACAACCGCCGAAGCTCTTGCGCTCGACATGATAGGAAGAAGCTCGACGTTTACCTGAAGCCTCTTGCCGATCTCAGCGATTACAGCCGTGTTGAAGCCTGCGGCCTTGCCGTCAGCAGCAACGTAATCAATCGGAGGAAGGTCGCCCGTAACGGCAACGGTGATCTTCTTGTCGACGTTCTCGAACTTTCTGAACTCGACAGGCTTAGGGGTTCCGACCCCAGCGTCATAGATGAACTTCGCCTGAAGAACCGCGAGAGTTCCGTCTTCTTTCATTGAGAGGATAGCTTCGTTGAACTTTCTGATCAGTTCGGGGTCGTTGCCTGCTTTGAAGCCGAATGCGAGATAAGCCGGTCTTGTCTTCGCGATGCTGGAAATCTTGTAAGCCTCCGTAACGTTCATGACGTACTCCGCGACGACCTCGGGAAGAGCTGCCTCCTGAATTTCGCCGGCGTTGAGAGCGAGCTGCATTGCCTGAAGAGTGTCATAGAAGACGAAGCTGATTGGCTCCTGCGGCTTTGAGGAGAAGAAGCTCCAAGCTCCCGCTTTTCTTCCGGTGGCTATGAACTCGCTGTAGTCTTCCTGAGACATGTTGAGCTTTGAAAGTATTCCGACCTTGATGCCCTCTGCTGATGCTATCCCCGCAAAGAGCGTTAGAACGAGTAATGCTGATAGGATCTTGCGCATTTAACAAACACCTCGATGTGAAATTTTTAAGGCTAATATTAAATTATTCCGCTAAAAATTACAAATTGCGCAGAGAGGTTATAATTCTACGAAAAGGAGGTGAAAGCTGTTACAGATTTTCTGTAATGGCAGACATGAGAAGATTTTCAAAAATTTTCGCGCTTGTGTTGTGTCTGTTGACTGTCGCGTCTTGCGGTGCCGCGTTCGCAGTCGAGCAGACTAAGGAGATGAAGCGAATGAGCGTCTTCCTCAGCAACTTCACGGAAGCCGGGCTCTTCAACTTCGACCTCAAAGACGGAGACGACGACGAAGACGAAACGTTCAACGAATATGAGGAAGCAAAGATTCATCTCGGAAATCCGAATAACGTAACCGAGCTAATCAGATTTGGAATTGTTCACAACCTCATCAACAACTACAAAAGCAGAATAAGAAGATGCAGCGACCCCTACTGCGAGTCCGGAAGCCTGACCGTTGACAAAAAATTTGTCTTCGAGAGCGTCAAGAAATATTTCGGGCTTGACATCAGCCAAAGAGACATGAGCGTGATCGAAGAGAACCCGAGCGTCGTCTTCTCGTATGACGGAAAATTATTTCACTTCGACGCGGACAGCTTCAAAGAGCCTGACAACGACACCATATATTACGCTGATGTTCTCGGAGTCATTCGCAAGGGGAAAAATCTATCGCTGGCCGGGGACATCTACAACTCGAAGAGAAAGACAGATCGCCCGGGAATGTTCGCGGCGACGGTCAGGCCTGTCGGTGATACGTGGGTGATCATCGACATGACGACGGATTGGGTTACGAACGCAGGGAGGGATTAATCCATGAAGAGATTTTCAAAATTTTTTGCGCTTGTGTTGGTGCTCGCGTCCTCGTCGGCGGCGTGGGCTGTTCAGTTCCCGTATATCGGCATGTGTCAGGGCAACGGCGTGAGGCTTCGTGAGGATCCCGGCGACGGCGAGATCATCGGGAAATTAAATCGCGGCGACGTGTTCGTCGTGATAGATGAGACGTTCGTTGACGGGCAACGATGGTTCGAGATCGACCACCCGACGGCCAAGGGCACGGCGTTTATATCCGGGCGTTACGTTGCTCCCGAGTACGCGGGCGATGAAAACGTGGACACAGCAGGCTGTCGAATGTCGGCGGCTATTCAGATGGCGTTCGGGATCACGCCGGAGAAAGCTCACGCCATTCACGGACGCGAGAAAGAGATCGCTGACGGCCCCGGCGAGGAAGTTTTGATTTACGACAACTTCAGACTGTACTACAGCTCGGAAGATGATGAAAGCGATATGAGGCTTCACCGCGTCGAGGTCAACAACGGCACAATGCCATTCGGAGAAATTCAGATCGGAGACACGCAGGAGAAACTTCTCGAGGTTCTCGGCAATGAGATCCGCAACCCCGACGAGTATCTCGAAGGCTGGACATGCAACACGGCTCTCGGCGAAGAAATTTTCTTTGGGTTTGGTGTCGGCAAGAACGACGAGACCGTCATCACCTTCATGAGCTGGGGCGCGCCGGTGGGTTAACGAGACTTGAATTTGATCCTTTCGCGAAGATTTAGAGCCATGTCGCTCATTCCCATCACGATGAGCCACGCCCAAAAGAACGGGATCGCGAGCACAGCGCACGTGAAAATCTTCGCGCCTCTTTTCATTTTGAAACCGTCCATTATCCAAAACGCAAACGCAAGCCCATGCACGAACATGAACGCGTTGATCACGAGCTGTAAATTCATGAGGTAGACCGCGCCGTCGAACCACGTATCCGTCTTGACGAAGTAACTCGCGACGAAGCTGCACACAAGCACGAGCAGAAGCGACGGAGAGAAACGCCACGTCTTGAACTCAGGAAGCTCGGGCGGGAAGCTCTGCGAGGTTGGCGAAATCTTCTTCACGAACTTTCCACACAGCGAATAATTCAAGAACGACTCCACCACCGAATAAAGCACGAGCATAGTCGGAAGCAAGTACGGCAACAGGCCAACGATCTGCATGACCGACTCTTGAAGCTCAGGATCGCCGCCGTAAATCTGATCGAGCGTCGCTGACATCTGAGACACGTCGGGGATAAAGATATTTCTGCCCGTGAAGAAATAGAAGCCCGCGAGCAAAATAATTTTGAAGACTATCGAGACTCCCGCGCACAGCAGGAAGCTATCAGGCCCGGAAAATTTTTTGACGCGCTTAATGTCCTCACGCGAGACCGCGTACACGATCCCCGCGATTGGCGCACAGCCGACGATGAAGTACACCGCCATGGACGGAGATATCACTATGAAGATCGTGATCTCGATCATAAGCTCGGCGATCGCCATTTGCTTTTGACCCTCCACACAGCCGAGTACGCACAGCGGCAGCGGACACAGCATTAAGCAAAAGAAGCCGAGGACGGGCAAAAAAAACCCTGCGAGTACCAGAGCCAATGAGACCAGCACGCAGGGAATTATTCTTTTCATAAAAATTAATCGAGCGAGTAGGGCAGAAGAGCCATGTATCTTGCGCGTTTGATAGCCTCGGTCAGAAGCCTCTGATGCTTGGCGCAGTTGCCAGTAACGCGGCGCGGGATGATTTTCCCTCTCTCGCTGATGTACTTGCGGAGCTTCTCAACGTCTTTGTAGTCGACGTGCTCCTGTTTCTCGACGCAATAGTAGCAGAACTTCGGCCTGCGTCGTGAGTTGCGGCCTCTCAGTCCTCCGGCTGCTCCGTTTCGTGCGGGTGCGCCCGGTCTTGCTTCTCGTGTATTGTTTTCACGCTCATTCATTGCTGTATAAATTCCTCCTTACTTGAAAAATTAAAATTCCTCTCAGAACGGTATGTCGTCGTTGTTGGGAATGTCTCCGCCCATGAAGTCAGGCGGGAAACTTCCGAAACCACTTTCGCCGATGCTCTTGCCGAAGCTCTCATCAGTCGGGGGATTGAACGCCGGGGGCTGGTTGTAGCTGCCTCCGCCTCGGTTGTTGTTGTTAGCCGGGGCTTGTTGGCCTGATGGGCGCGAATAATTTCCCCGTGAGCCTCCGGAGCCTTGCGAGTCCGAGTTCAAGAACTGAACGTTCTCGGCGACGACCTCGGTGCTGTATTTCTTTCCCGAGCCGTCCTTGGCTTCGTACGTGCTTGTCTGGAGCCGACCCTCAATGAGGACTCCCCGACCCTTTCGGAGATACTTGCCGCAGTTCTCGGCCGTCTGACCCCACACAACGACGTTAACGTACTCGACATGCTCCTGATACGTGCCGTTCGCGTCCCTGCGCTGTGAGTTGATGGCGACGCTGAACCTCGCGTATGCGTTCTTGTTGATGGTGTACCTGACCTCGGGGTCGCGCGCCAAGTTGCCGGCAATTATGACACGGTTGTAACCTCTCATCGAAAAACCTCCCGACTAATTAATCATCAAGAGCTATCACGAGCTGGCGGTAAACGTTCGCACGCAGGCCAAGCACACGACGAAGCTCAAAAGTCTGCGCCGGTTCAAGTTCAAAGTTGAACAGAACATAATAACCTTCGGTCTTTTTCCTGATGGGATAAGCAAGGGTCTTCTTGCCCCACGCGTCCGTCTTTGAGACGGTGCCGCCGAGATTTTTCAGAAGCTCCTCGATTTTGGCGATCTCCTCGGCCTGATTGTCTGTTGTCGCGTCAAGAATGACGAGCATTTCATACTTACGCACTCTCTACACCTCCTCCCTATGGTCTTTGGTCTCTCGTTTGTGCGTTGTCCCGAGAGACAGGGCGCGAGAATTATAACACGCTTTTGGCTTGGTGAGGAGTGAGGGGTGAGGAGTGAGGGGCGGCCTCACGCTAATCGAAGTGTGATATAATGTTCGCGAACAGTTCCGAGGAGATCCCGCGGAGCTGTTTTTTCAACTACATTTGCAACTACAAAAATCCCCAAGTCTTTCCCCACTCATCAACCCTCGCGAGGAAATTTCCAAAATTAGTTCGACGACTTTCGAGGTTGGCCGCCATGTATAATAATCTCGGATTGTCGGTAACAAAAATTTTTTTCATGAGGAGGGTCTCGACTTGTTACTAACCAACGAGAAAATAGCGCGGCTCAAAGTTGCGGCCAGTCGTGCGAGGATCAACTCGGTGACAATGGTGCAGGCGGCGAACAGCGGACACCCGGGCGGTGCGTTCTCCAGCATCGAAATGATACTCAGCGTGTATTCATACGCAGACGTTACCCCGGAGAATTGCGGCTCATTCAATCGAGATTATGTCATAGTCTCACACGGTCATGTCTCGTCGGGAGTGTATGCGGCACTTGGCGAGCTTGGTTTTATTGATACTGACGAGGCAGTAATAAACTTCAGAAAACTTCATAGCGTCTTTCAGGGTCATATCGTCCGTGAAGTTCCCGGCATTGATTGGGCAACCGGCAATCTCGGACAGGGACTCTCCGCGGGAGTTGGCTACGCTCTTGCTCAAAGGGCGAGGGGTCATGACGGGCGCGTGTTCGTCCTCATGGGGGACGGGGCGCAGACCAAAGGTCAGCTTGCTGAGTCGCGTCGTGTCGCGGTCAAGGAGAACTTGAACAACATCACGGCCTTAATCGACCTCAACAACATTCAGATATGCGGCGACATTCACAAGATCATGCCGTGCAACGTCAAAGAGCTTTGGGAGGCCGACGGCTGGAAAGTTTTGGAGTGCGACGGTCATTCGTTTGAAGAAATTTTTGACTGTCTCGAACAGGCGGACAAAGCTGCGCAGCCCACCGTGATCATATGCAGGACTGTGATGGGCAAGGACGGCCTCAAAATGGAGGGCACGGAGGAATTTCACGGGAAAGCTACGGGGCTGGAACTTTGCGAGGAGATCGTAGCGAGCCTCGGCGGCGAAAAGGACATGCCCGAAAAAGTTTTGGAGCTTCGCAAGACGACAAGCCCGAAATATTTTGGTCGTGAGATTTCGCCCGTAACGCCGTCGCTCGAGACAGGCGAGAAATTCATCTACACCCCGGACATCAAGACAGACAACAGGAGCGCGTTCGGAAAAGTTTTGGCGCAGGTCGGAAGCCTCAACTACAAGAAGCCCGGCCGGACTCCGATCTTGGTTTTCGATTGCGATTTGTGCCCGTCCGTTCAGACGAAGAAATTCAGCGAGCTTTGCCCGGATAACTTCGTCCAGTGCGGCATACAGGAACACGCTACGGCGACGATCTCGGGCGCGGCTTCAGCCGGAGGGGTCGTGTCGGTGTGGGCGGACTTCGGAGTCTTTGGGATCGATGAGGTTTACAACCAGCACCGTCTCAACGACATCAACAACGCCGGCAATAAATTGATACTCACGCACACGGGGCTTGACGTTGGCGAAGACGGCTCGACCCACCAGTGCATCGACTACATCGGTCTCATGAACAACATGTACGGCTGGAAGCTGATTGTCCCGGCTGACCCCAACCAGACCGACCGCGCTACGCGATGGCTCTTGACGACTCCGGGCTGTATGTGTCTGGCCATGGGACGCAGCAAGACTCCCGTGATCCCGGAGTTCGCGAACGAAGGCTTCGAATTTGAATATGGAAGAGCTGTCAAGCTCCGCGAGGGAGGCCAAGCCGCCGTGTTCGCTCTGGGTTACATGACAGCCACAGCTTTGAAGGCCGCCGACGAACTTGCGGGTCAGGGTGTCAGCGTCAGCGTGTACTCGGTGTCTAGCCCGTTAGCTCCCGACATGGACGCAATCAGAGAGGCTGCCAAGACCGGCGCGATCATCACTATCGAAGATCACAACGTCAACACCGGAATGGGCGCGATCATGGGCGTGTCGATGATGCGCGAGGGAATATCCGCGAAGTTCAAGAATATCGGCGTGTCGCACTACGGGCCTTCGGGGTCGGCTGATGATGTCAGGAAGTTCATGGGGCTGAGCGTCGAGAACGTCATCAAGACCGTGAAAGAAATTTTATGACCGACGCTAAAGATATTCTGCTTCACATATGCTGCGCTCCTGATGCTTCAGTGCCTGTGCCGGATCTTATGGCCGAGGGCTGGAGGGTCAGGGGCTATTTTTACGGCTCGAACATTCACCCGCTCGACGAGTACGCGAGGAGGCTCGACGCTCTGAATACTCTCGTGGGACATGCGGGGATTGAGTGCGAGGTCGCTGAGTATGATCCCGGGGAGTGGCTCGAAAGGGTCGCCGGGCTTGAAGACGAACCCGAGGGCGGGAGACGTTGCGAGAGATGTTTCGCTTTGCAGCTCGAAGCCGGGGCGCGGCTTGCGAAGATGCTTGGGATTGAGAATTTCTGCACGACGCTGACCATCAGCCCGCATAAGAACGTGAAGCTGATTAACGAACTCGGCGAGAAGTTCTCGCGTTCAAGCGGCATCGTGTGGCAAAATAGAATATGGAGGAAGAACAACGGCTTTCTGCGTTCCGTGAGAGCGTCGAGGGAGCTGGGACTTTACAGACAGAATTACTGCGGGTGCGTATATTCAATTAGGAATGAGGAATGAGGAATTAGGGATTGTGAAAAGCTCAAAGCACTCAATGAAACGTTTTTCAATCCCTAATCCCTAATCCCTAATTATTAAAGAAACTCTCCAGCGATTTCATTATTGCTTCTTTGTTCTGGGACTTCAGGAGACAGCTTGCGGGTCTTAAGCTCATAACTTTCATCATGCTTTCAAGGTCGCTCCTGCCGGTCAGGAAGATCACGGGAATGTTAGCGGTATGTGGCTTGCTGCGGATTGCTTCGAGAACTTTCGGGCCGTCCATCAGTGGCATCTCGTAATCGAGGAGTATGAGATCAACCGTGTGTTCGGCTAGGTAGCTGATAGCCTGCGGCCCTAGGCGCGTTGCGGCGACGCGATATTTTGTTCCGAGCCACTTCTGCATCATCTTTAGGAACGTAACATCATCGTCGACGAGCAAAATTCGCTTCTTCTCCTCGCTTGCATCGGGGCTAAACATAGCTTTCAGGTCATTGGCCAGAGTGTTGATGTCTATGGGACGGACGAACTCGCGCGCTATCATGTCCTTGGGAATGTGTCGCTCGATCGCTTCGATCTCTTTGTCGTAACCCATGACGCAGAGCGGCTTGCCGACGGCGGAACACAAATCTTTCAAAGAGATCAGAAAGTCCCCGGCCTCGAACACGAAATCACCCGCAAGGAGCATGAAAATATCTGCGCTGTCCCTCTCTCGCACCACCGTATCCAAGTCAGGCTCGACACTGACACACTCAACCTCCGAGCTTTTCAGAAGCGGGATCAGCCTGCCGGTTATCAGAATTGCGTTCTGGTTGATCAGCAAAATTCTTTTTGCCACACTAATACCTCCTCAAAATTACGCCAAAATCTCGCTTACGCGATCCCAATCAAAGTCATCTACCGCGCTGCGGAGCTGTTCGACTCGCTGCATCTCGCTGTCAGACAGGCGGAAACCGCTCAGGTAGTCCAACGCATAGGCCGCACCCTCGGCATCAAAACTCAACGCGCACTCACGGAGGGAATTATACGCCTCGCGCAATTCATTTTCAGAGATGAGCGGAAGCTCCTTTTCGGCCTTAGCATTTGTCGCAGGAGCATACAGCGGAGATAACGCCGCGCCCAAAGCTCTGTAACGTTTCAGAAGCCCGGCGAGCTCAGCGTCCAACGCAGACTCATCACCCGCCTTGCCAGCAAGTTCGAGCTTCTCGGCCATAGCCCCCAGCGACTCCGCTCCGATAGCTCGTGATGTACTCTTCAAGGCGTGAACTTTCACTGTCGTGTTGGCAATGTCTCGAACGCGCCAAAAGCCCTCGATCTCGTCCGCACCCGTCGCTGAGTAATCGCCGTAGATTTTGAGGGTGTCAAGGTAAGCCTCCTCGTCGCCGCAGTGTCTCATTCCGGCGTTGATGTCTAACTCGTCTATGTTGCACAGCCACTCCGGCAGTTCGATTTTGCGTTCAGGCTCGACGGCGTTGCCTGAGGTGCTGTCGTGGGCGTGAACTTTCTCCGGCGGAAGGTAGCGTATCATCATCTCTTCAAGTTTCACGGCATCGATCGGCTTGGTCAGATAGTCATCGAAGCCCTCGGCCAAATACTCCTCACGTGCGCCGGATATCGCGTTAGCCGTCAGACATATCGCGGTTGTCTTTATGTTCGGCCCTTTCGTCTCGGCTCGCAGCCTGTGAAGGGTCTCTATTCCGTCCATGTTCGGCATCATGTGATCGAGGAAGATAACGTCGTATTTCTTCTCCATCGTCAGCGAAAGAGCTTCGAGTCCGCTGTCGGCCGTGTCAATCTTTACGAGCGTCCGCTTGAGCAGACCTCTGAACACCGTCAAATTCATCGGCGTGTCATCGACGACAAGGACGTGAGCATCAGGGGCGGTGAACTTCTCTTGATATTTCTTCATCGACAACAGCGACGTTCTGTGAGCAGCCTCGTAATCGCCGAGCGGCTCCCACTTCATGACCTTTTGCCGAAGTCTGAACGAGAACGTTGAGCCTTTGCCGTAAACGCTCTTGACCTTCAACGATGTCCCCATCATTTCGAGCAAGCGTTTCGTGATGTTCATTCCCAACCCCGTGCCCTCGATGTTGCGGTTGCGTTTCTCCTCGATGCGCTCGAACTCCGAGAACAGCTTCGCCATGTCTTCGGGCTTTATGCCGATGCCGGTGTCAGCTACGGAGATGTTCAGAATTACGCCGTCGGGATTGTCCGCGATCCTTTCATAGCCGATATGGAATGTCACGCTGCCCTCCTCCGTGTACTTGACGGCATTGGTGAGTATGTTCGTAGCGACTTGCTTTATACGAACCTCATCGCCGTAAAGCAGTTTGGGAATGTTCTCGTCGAAGTCGAGTTTGAGCAGCAGCCCTTTGGCATCTGTCCTTGTCTGTATCATCGTAACGAGGTCGTTGATCAAAGAGGACAGGTCGTAATTGACGGGAATGATATCCATTTTGCCGGCCTCGATCTTTGAGAAGTCGAGAATGTCATTGATGAGACCCAACAGCGTAGTCCCGGCCGTCCTGATGTTCTCGGAGTACTCAATGACGTTAGGCTCTTCACTCTCGCGCAAGATCATTTCGTTCATGCCGAGGACGGCGTTAATAGGCGTTCGGATCTCGTGCGACATGTTGGAGAGGAATACGCTCTTGGCCTGAGACGCATTCTCCGCCGCGGCCTTTGCCTCTCTCAGTTCGTCGCTCTCCTGAATCTGCACTCGAACGCGGATCAGATACATGCAGCCCACAGTAACCAGCAACATCAACAGGCCGAACACCCATATAACCAAGAGAGTAATATTCTCAATTCCCTCGGAGGCTTTCATCGTCGGCACGAAGCCCATGAGAATATAATCCGTGCCGGGGATCTCAGCCTCGAACAGCAACATCTCCCCGCGCAGCGTCCGGAATGAACGAGCCGCCGCAACCGACACTTCCATCTCGCGGTGCATGGAGCGATAAAATTCTCTGACTTCATTGCTCTCCATGAAAGCGACATCTTCGGAGGCGTTCTCCGCGAACGGCACGACTATATCTCCATCCCGCGTTACGATAAGTATCTTTCCAATGTCATCGTAACAGGTTATTGAAAAACGCTCCGCGATAGACTTAATCGGGTACAGCCGATACAGGACATACTTGACGTTCTTGCCATGGAACACAGGATAGGTGAAAAGAAGTCCTTCCCCCTTTGCGAATGTGATGGCACTCACGCCGCGGAACGCGGTCTTGATGCCGCTGTATGTGTGAAGAGAGAGCGCGTCCCCGTACACAGCGTGCCCGTCAATGGCCAAGAGCCCCTGTCGTATGCCTTTCTCATTGAAGAGCAACGGAACGAGCAAATTGACCTCCTCGGGATTGGCTTCGATCTTCGAGGCAACGTAAGCGAGCGTTTTCAGCTCAGTCCCAAGAGTTTCCGCGGCTTTCTCGGCCAATGTCTCAGCTTGGCGCTCTGTTTGGTTCTCAGTGTAAGCTGTCAAAAGTTCGCCGATACGCACGTTGAACATCACTCCCACAAAGACCAACATCACGCCGAAAGCCAGCATGACGAATAGAGAGCCTTTACTCATCATTGATATTCGCTCATTCATAAATCTCTACTCCTTCTACAAACCAGTCCATGCCGGTAAAAAGTTCATAGTCGCTGATCCGTTCGTCTTTATCACAGCGAAGCGTTCCGCGATTGTCGTAAATGATCCCGGAAAACACGCTGCGGTCGTTCACGATCCTTTGTTTTTCTGCGGAAGCAAGCGAGGCTGTTTCCTTTGACACCCTCGGGGACAGCCGATACAGAGCTACTGCTCCCTCATCGAACCCGAGCCAATAGCTGTTGGAAAAATTCGATCTTCCGCTCATGTAATCGCCGAGCACTTTCTCATAGAGAACCTCCCAGTTATACATCGCCGCTGTCAGAAATTTATCAGAATATTCCTCGTATACGGCATCGTAGCCAACACTCATGAGCCCGCGCTTCTCAGCTTCCTGCACGGCGTAGGGTCTATCCTCGTGATAGGTGATAACGTCTGCTCCTTTCTCGGCCAACAGGGCAACGCTTCCCCGTTCCGCCGCCTCATCTTCCCAGCTACCTGTGAAACGAACAATGAGCCGCGCCCTCGGATTGGCGACACGCATTCCCATAGCGTAGGCGTTGATGCCGCGGTTTGACTGAGGGTTCGGCGTGGAGGTAACGTAGCCAAGCACGCCGGTTTTGCTTGTTGCGCCCGCGATTATGCCGGCAATATAGCGAGCCTGATACAACCGTGCAAAATAAGTTGTGGAGTTTTTAGCGGCTCCCTCGCCTGAAATTCCGAAGAATGCCACACGCGGATATTTCCGGGCGATCTCGTCCATGTACTCCCCGTAGCCGAAGCTGGTGAGAAAGATGACGTTCGCGCCATTGTTTACAAGCTCCCTGACCGCCGCGGACACAGTTGGCTCGCTCTCGGCAACCCGTTCCCAAACCATAAAACCGCAATCGTAAGCGTTGCAGGCATTCAGCAGGCCGGTGCTGTGGCTTTCGTTCCAGCCCTTGTCGTCTTTCTCACCAACCAAGACACAGCCGACCGTAATGTGCCGCTCCGTCTCCGGCAACTGGAAACTCCGTATCACAACCACCAGCACGACGCAGATAACTCCCACCAGCAACAGAGGCAGATTATGCTCCGCCCATTTCTTACTCTTCAACTTTCACGCCCTCCACATACCAGTAAAAGTTGTTGAACATCTCATCGTCGGGCATGGACTCTCCCTCCTCGATGCGGAGGCGACCCCTGTTGTCCGTGATTGGGCCGTAAAAGACATCAAATTCCAGAGTTCGCAGCTTTTCATCGGCGGCTTGCACTTTCGCCCTCGTTTGCGGGGCGGCGCGGTCGGATATCCCCGAAAGAGCTACGATGCCCTCATTCATATCTATCAAGTCATGATGTCCGTGAAATTTTCCCTGAAGACAATTGAGAATTTGTTTGCGGTAATACACTTCCCATCTCCATACGCAGGCGATTAAATATGTGTCCGGGAACATGGCAGAGTTATCAATGTTATAACCGACAGACCATATACCCCTAGCGTCGGCTTCTATGTGCGGCTCTAGGGAATCGGTGTGCATGGCCACCACGTCAATGGGATAAAGGTTCAGCAGCTTCAGAGTGGCTTCCCTTGCGACCTCGTCCCCTTGCCATGAGTTGCAATAGCGTACATGAACGACGGCATCAGGACGGACACTCCTGACCCCCAAAGTGAAAGCGTTTATCCCCCTTATGACCTCCGAGATCGGAAAGGCCGCCACATAGCCTAGCTCGCCTGTCTTTGTGTTCATGCCTGCCGCGATCCCCGAAAGGTAACGAGCCTGATACATTCTCCCAAAGAACGACGAGAAATTATTTCGATGATTTACGCCCGACGCGTGAAGAAAATAAATGTCGGGATACGCCTCCGCCGCTTTCATCATGTCCCTGCCAAACTCGAAAGAAACTCCAATGACGATCTTGCAATCCTTGTCGCGTATGAAGCTGACAATGTCCCTGTAGCAATCCATAGGAACATTCTCCAGATAGACGAACTCGAGGTTCAGATCGTCTTTGATGGCCTCCAGAGCCTCATAATGTGCCTGGCAATAGCTGTGATCCGAGCGGCTTCCGTTTATCAGCACGCCGACCTTCGTAGTCTTCGCTGTTACGTTCGTGTCCACTTGCCTATTCTGGATTTGATAAATCCCCGCGATAGCGGCGAAAAGGAGAAAGAACGCTATAAAGATGATTTTCCTCATAGATTGCCTCATTTCGTAACGTTTATAAAAAGCTGCCGACTCTGCGGCCTCGCTGTATTATAATCTTGAACAAAGGAGGCTAACAACAATGAAACAACTTTACGCATCGTGGCGAATGTCGTACATCGAAGCTCCCAAGCACGAGGGCTGTATCTTCTGCGACTTCCCAGCCGAACACAAAGACGACGAACATTTCATCGTTCACCGCGGCAAGACCTGCTTCGTGATCATGAATTTATATCCGTATAACCCCGGCCACATGATGGTCATTCCGTACAGACACACGAACGTTTACGAAGAGCTGACGGACGAAGAAGCTCTTGAAATGCACGAGCTGACCGCGAAGGCCATAAAAGTTTTGAAGAAGGTCATGAACCAGGCGGGCTTCAACATGGGAATAAACCTCGGTGAAGTTGCGGGCGCGGGCGTGGCCGGACACCTTCATCGTCATATCGTCCCGCGATGGAACGGCGATAACAATTTCATGCCGGTGCTGGGCGATACCCGGGTCATCTCCGACGCGATCGAGAACTCGTGGCGAAGAATTAAAGAGGTCTGGGACGAAATTTGAAATTCGTTGAGCCTGCTCAGCCCGTCGCTTACGAAGAGAAGATCAAACGTTCGATCTTTATAGCGACGCTCGAACCCTGCCATAACGAGAGCGAAGCCCGAGACTTCTTAGCTCGCGTAACGTCGCAATACAGGGACGCGACCCACAACTGCCGAGCTTATATCATTGGCGACGTTGAGTACTCGTCCGACGATGGCGAACCCTCGGGGACTGCAGGCAAGCCGATACTGAACGCGATAAAGAGATCCGGGCTTGTGAATGTCATGGTCATCGTTACGAGATATTTCGGGGGTGTCAAGCTCGGAACTCGCGGACTAATCGAAGCGTATGGCGGGGTCGCTGAGAAAGCTCTGACGATGGCCGGGCGAATTGAGAAGATTTTTACGCACCCGATAGAGATATCTCTCGACTACGGCGCAATGGGGACGATCTCGAAACTCTTAGAGGCTCGCGGAGCTTCTGATTTAATATGGGAGTATGGCGAGGGAGTGAACGTCAGGGGTAATGTGCCCGAGGATATCTTTGAGAATTTTTTGAGAGAGCTTGAAGAGCTGAAAGCTAGGAAGATTATAAAGGGTTTTGAGGCTTCCGGGCTGGCGTGATATAATAACCTCACTAAGCGTTTTAGAAATGGCAATGAACCCAAGGGCTCCCTAGCTATGGTGAAGCGGGGAGCATTTTTTATGATAAAATCTCGTTGCCTGTATCACCAGCAGGCAATCCCTTAAAGGGAGGGGAGATTTGTCATGTCTGAACGCTTAGAAAAGGTTTTTACTCTCAGCTTTTGGCTGTTGAGACTGTGGCATGTTACGCTGACGATAATTCGGCGTAAGTAGTGCCGAGACGTTGGGAGCGGACTCGAGTCCCTCCCTGTTTTAATAACGAGAGGAGAAGAAAACTTTGCAGGAATTTACAGACTTCGCATTAAAGAATTTAATTCAGCTTGCAATCGACAGCGGCGCGAGCGACATTCATCTAAGCTCCGGGACATTGCCGGCTCTGCGAGTTCACGGAGAGTTGAATTACGTGAAGTCGTCGGAAATTTTTATGCGCGAGACGCTAGAGAAGTTCGTCAGCGAGATTTTGACACCGGCGCAGCTTGAAAGGTTCACGCGCTCGGGAGATTTGGACTTCGCGTTTACGTTCGGCACTCAGAGATTTAGAGGCAGTCTCTACAGGGAGATGCGCGGCTTGTCGTTGACGTTCAGGCTCGTTCCGTCTATTATTCGCTCGCTCGATGAGCTTGGCCTCCCTGAGATCCTGAAGACGATGGCATACAAGCATAGAGGTTTATTCCTCGCGACCGGCCCCACGGGACACGGAAAGAGCTCGACGCTCGCCGCGATAATCAGCGAGATCAACCGCAACGCCAAGTCCCACATCGTTACAATCGAAGATCCTATTGAATATGTTCACACGCCTGCGCTGTCCGTCATTCATCAACGAGAGGTCGGAGCCGACACTGAGAATTTTGCTTCGGGCATCAGGCACGTCCTGCGACAAGACCCCGACGTCATAATGATCGGAGAAATGCGCGACCTCGAAACGATTTCGGCGGCTATCACGGCGGCAGAGACAGGACACTTGGTCTTCGGGACTCTTCACACTCAGGACGCGTCGCAGTCAATCGAAAGGATCGTTGACGTGTTCCCGCCACACCAGCAAAACCAGATCCGGCTCCAGCTCTCGTATACGCTGCTCGGGATCTGCTCTCAGCAGTTGATACCGACTCAGGGAGTTAAAGGACGAGTCTGCGCGACGGAGATTTTAATCACGACCCCGGCGATCCGTGCCTCGATCCGCGAGGGCAAGATCAGCAGTATCCGCAACGCTATGCTCACCGGAATGGCCTTCGGTATGCACACGATGGAGCAGGATCTTTCGAGGCTCTTCCATGACGGACGGATCTCACAGACGACAGCGAAAGACTTCGCCTATGATCGAACAGAGATCGAGAGGCTTCTCGCTATGGGAATGTAACATTTTTTTTATGAAGTGTGTTATTATTACCTCCGTTGAAAGCAAGCAACAAATTTTCACGGAGGTAATTTTTATGTCCAAACGTATTATAGCAGTCGCGCTTATCGTTTCATTGTTTGCTCTCCCCGCCGCCGCTCACGAGCTGACAATCAAGAACACCGCAGGCAACTCTCCCAAAGCTGGCGAACCTTTCGCGCTCACTGTTCAGTCCGCACATAAGTTCATAGTGCCGGAAGAGGTCGAGATACTCTCGCGAGTCAAAGCCGGGATCATCGAAGACGGAAAGTTCATTGAGTCCGAACTCAAAGGCAACGACCCGGAACTCTGCATCGACTTTTCAGTAACGCCGAAAGATTTATCGGGATCGTTTATCGTGGTTGCGACCAAGGACGGCGAGTCGTGGTGCGTAACGAACGAGGGCGGTAAGTCAGGCGCAAGAAAAGACTTGGAAGCTCAGGGCTTGAAAGTTCTCTCGGCCAACAAGTACGACAAGTACGCCAAGGCAATCTTCAACACTTCCAAAGAAGATAAGAACTTCGCGCAGGTTTTGGGGCACCCGCTGGAGCTTATCCCGATTACGAACCCGGCGGACGCGAAAGTCGGCGAGTACTTCGACGTTAAGATTTTGCTCAACGGTCAGCCTTACACTGGGCCTGTGTGGGCGACATACGACGGCTTCGTTACAGAGTACGAGAACACGTACGCGTATTACACGGAAGCTGAGAACGGAGAAGCTCACGTGAAGATCACTGCGCCCGGCTGGTGGGGGATCAGAGCGGCTCAGTCCGGGTTGCCGGGGGTCGAGGGAGATTACGACCATCTGAACCTGAGAGCGTTCGTCCTGTTTGAGGTTAAATGAGGAATTTATTGGTAAGTCAGCC
>JAFSJO010000051.1 GCA_017449415.1 Synergistaceae bacterium | reverse complement strand
TACTCGGCGTAGTGGCAAGACTTCCCAAGCGACGGCGCGTCCTCACGCGGAAAGATCACTCGCGAGATCTCGAACCCCTCGGGCAGCGCGGCATTCATTCGCGGGATCAGATCCGAGCCGACATCTTCATCAAAATACATGTCGACGACCTCCGCAAGAGCTACGACCCCGGCAGGGAGTTCAGGCGCGAAACTGATCTTGGCTCGCGGCGAGAAGCCTTGAGTCATTACGAGTTTCAGCCCGGCTCGAGACGCTGTCCGCGAGAAGACCTGAGCCAGCGCAATGTGAGGCACAAAGCACGCCCCGCCGCGTTTGGAATAAATTAATCTCGTCCTCAACGCTTCAAAGGATTAAATTCGCTGTCGAGAACTTTTTTGAACTCGTCGAGCGTCATTGAGCCAAGGTCGCCTTTCGAGCGTTCACGGACTCCGACTTTGCCCTCGGCCTGCTCCTTATCACCCACGACCAGCATATACGGGACTTTCTGGAGTTGAGCCTCGCGGATCTTCTTTCCGAGCTTCTCCGAGCGCGTGTCTATCTCAACACGAAGCCCCCAATCGCTGAAAGTCTCCTTTAGCTTGTTGGCGTAGTCGAGGTGCGAGTCCGATATCGGGATTATCTTGACCTGCACGGGCGCGAGCCAATACGGGAAAGCTCCTGCGTAATGCTCAATCAGGATACCTAAAAATCTCTCGACGCTCCCAAAGACAACTCTGTGAATCAACACGGGCGTATGTTCTGCGCCGTCCTCGCCGATGTACGTAACGCCGAAGCGTCCGGGCATCTGGAAATCGAGCTGTATCGTTCCACACTGCCACGTCCTGCCGATGCAGTCTTCGAGGTGGAAATCAATCTTTGGGCCATAGAAAGCTCCGTCGCCGGGGTTGATCGTGTAGGGCGTGCCTGTGCTTTCGAGCGCGTCTTTCAATGCGTTCTCGGCGGCCTCCCACTGCTCGTCCGTCCCCATAGAGTCCTCCGGGCGGGTCGAAAGCTCCACGGAATATTTGAAGCCGAACACGTCGTTGTAGAAATATTTATCCAGCTCCATGATCGCCGTAACTTCCTCTTTAATCTGCGACGGCTCGATGTACGTGTGAGCATCGTCCTGAGTGAAGCAGCGAACTCTCATCAGGCCATGCAGCACGCCGCTGCGCTCATGACGGTGAACTATTCCAAGCTCGGCGAGCCTCATCGGCAAGTCCCTGTAGCTCCGCAGCTGTGTCTTGTAAACCAGAATGCTGCCCGGGCAGTTCATCGGCTTGATGGCGTAAGGCTTCTCGTCGATCTCAGTGAAGTACATGTTCTCGCGGTAGTGATCCCAGTGTCCCGACCTGAGCCACAGCTCGCGATCTAATATCTGAGGTGTCTTTATCTCAGTGTAACCTCGCCTGTTATGTTCGCGCCTCCAAAAGTCTATGAGCGTGTTCATGATCGCAACGCCTTTCGGGTGGAAGAACGGGAAGCCCGGCCCCTCCTCGTGGAGGCTGAAGAGGTCTAAATCTTTTCCGAGTTTTCTATGGTCGCGGAGCTTGGCCTCCTCTAGGCGTTTGAGGTGGGCTTTCAGCTCGTCGTGTGTCGCGAACGCCGTGCCATAAATTCGCGTCAACATTTTGTTCTTCTCGCTCCCGCGCCAGTACGCGCCCGCCACCGAAAGCAGCTTGAAGTGTTTAAGCTCCGAAGCGTCCGAGACATGAGGCCCCCTGCAGAGGTCAGCATACTCGCCTTGCTTGTAAACCGAAACAGTCGGCGCGTCAATCTCCGAAATTAATTCTGTCTTGTATGGATCGTTCGCGAAGAGCTTCAACGCTTCGTCCTTGGTCATCTCGACGCGGGTAATAGCCTCGCCGGCCTTGGAAATTTTTTTCATCTCCGCTTCGATTGCCGGGAGGTCGCTCTCCGTTATCGTGCCAGCTACGTCGATGTCGTAATAAAATCCGTCCTTGATCGCCGGGCCGACTCCGAAATGAGTGCCGGGGTACAGCCTCAACACAGCCTGAGCCATCAAGTGCGCTGTACTGTGTCGCAGGACTTCGAGATCAGCATCGTTCATAAAAATATTTTCCTCCTTAACTTTTCGGCAAGTATAACACTTTTTCAGTTAGGAGTTAGGAGTTGAGCGCGTAATGTTACAATAGAGACACATTCCAAAAGGGAGGTAATTTTTCATGAAAATCGGTTTTATCGGTCTCGGCATTATGGGCAAGCCTATGGCCAAGAATTTAATCAAGGCTGGGCACGAGCTTCGAGTCTTCAACAGATCCTCCGCTCCGGCTGATGAAGTCGTTGAGTTTGGCAAGGGCAAGGCCGTCAAGGCTTCGAGTGCTGCTGATGCTGCCAAGGGGGTCGAGCTTGTGCTTACGATGCTCCCGAACTCGCCGCAGGTCAAGAGCGTTATGCTCGAAGATGGCAAAGTCGCCGAGCATATGGAGAAAGGCGCGACCTTTATCGACATGTCCTCAATCAACCCGATCGCTAGCCGGGAGATCGCTGACGCATTGGCGAAATTTGGGGTCGAGATGCTTGACGCTCCCGTGTCAGGTGGCGAGCCTAAGGCCATCGACGGAACTCTCAGCTTCATGGTCGGCGGCAAAAAAGAAGTCTTCGATAAATTCGAGCCTGTCTTGAAAGCCATGGGTTCGAGCGTCGTTCTGTGCGGAGGCATTGGCGCGGGCAACGTAACGAAGCTCTGCAATCAGGTCATCGTGGCTGTGAACATTGCGGCACTCAGCGAGGCTCTCATGCTCGGCAAGAAAGCTGGCGTTGACCCCGAAGCGATTTTCAAGGCGATCCGCGGCGGACTTGCAGGCTCTACGGTCATGGACGCGAAAGCTCCGATGATCATGGACAGGAATTTCAAGCCCGGCTTCAAGATTGATCTTCACATCAAAGACCTCGCCAACGTCATGGACGCGGCCAAGAGCGTCGACTCGCCGATACCGCTGACTGTTCAGGTGGCCGAGATGATGAAGATACTTCACGCCGACGGCAACGGACAGAAAGATCACAGCGCGCTCGCTCTCGTCTATGAGAAGATGGCGAACACCGAAATAACTCGGAATTAGGGATTAAGAATTAGGATCAAGGGTCAGGAGTTTGAAAGCTCCTGATCTTTTTGTCTTCAGGCTTCAAAAATTTTCCACAACGCCGCGTTATACTCACCCTCAAAGATAGGGAGGTAATCATGTCAAGCAGAATAGATCTTCACATTCACACGAACGCTTCCGACGGAACGTACAGCCCCGAAGAGTTGTTGGCAAAGGTGCGCGAGGCCGGGATCGAGACTTTCGCCGTAACCGACCACGACACCATCAAAGGCGCGATGGCCATGAAGAAGCTCATCAGCGGCGAGCCTGTAAAGTTTGTGGCGGGTATTGAGTTCTCGTGTCGAATGAAGACCGGCAAGGCTCACATACTCGGCTTCAACTACGACGAGACTAGCGAGGCTTTCATTAAAGTTTTGAGGGCTGGCGACGATCTTAGGCACGCGAAATTTTTCAAGCGCATCGAGTTTCTTCACGACAAGTTCGATATTAATTTCACCGATGACGAAATCCAAAATCTATTGAAGATCCCGAGCGTCGGCAAACCTCACCTCGGCAACTTGATCGTCGCGAAAGGTCGAGCCTCAACACGCGCCCAAGCGATCGAGAGCTTCATCGACAAATGCAAGACTGGCAATGATAAAATTGACGCGGAGTTCGCGATCTCCTCGATCATCTCCTCCGGCGGCGTAGCTGTGTGGGCGCACCCCCTTGGCGGCGAACGTGAGCCAGAGCTTCCCGTCGACAAGTTCAGGGCATCATTGGACGAGCTGACCTCGTACGGACTTCAGGGACTTGAATGTTACTATTCGAAGTACGAGGTCTCGAAGTGCGAGTGGCTCGCTGATGTGGCGCGTAAGAGAGGGCTTTACGTCTCCGGCGGGAGCGACTGCCACGGGACTAACAAGAGCATACCGTTGGGGCGGCTCAACACCGAGGACAGATTTATAAGTCATGAACTTTTAAGCATATTAAGGAGTGGGATTGTATGATAGCAGGGCTGAAGAAATTATTTCTGCTCGCGATAATAGCCGGGGTCGGCTTCGGAGTTTACTATTACGTCTTCCACGAAGAGCCTGTGCAGTACGGGCTGACGACATCACAGATAACGCGCGGCGAGATCGTCTCGACTGTTACGGCCACGGGCGAGCTGAACGCTATCAGCGTTGTTGACATTGGGACACAGGTCTCTGGGATCGTCAAGGAGATTTACGTTGACTTCAACTCCGTCGTGAAAGCCGGGCAGCTGATCGCGCTGATCGATCCGTCAGTCTCCGAGCTTTCATTGCGCGAGTCGGAAGCAAGCCTCGCGGTGTATCAAGCAACCGTGAAGAGCGCTCAGGCATCGTTGACCGACGCGGAGCGTAAATACAAACGCAACAAAGAACTCTTCGAGAGGAAATTAATCGCACGCAGTGAGGTCGATACCAGCGAGACTGATGTAGTGGTGAAGCGTGCCGCTCTCGCTGAGGCCAAGTCCCGAGTGCTGCAGGGCAAGGCGGCAGTCGAACGTTCGCGAACGAACCTCAACTACACGAAGATCACTTCGCCCGTCAACGGTGTTGTAATAGATCGACAGGTTGACGAGGGTCAGACCGTCGCGGCGAGCCTTCAGACTCCGACGCTATTCAAGATCGCCGAGGACTTGACACGAATGCAGATCGAGACTCAGGTCGACGAGGCCGACATCGGGACAGTCGCGGAGGGTCAGAACGTTACGTTTCGGGTTGACGCGTTCCCTGATGAAAATTTTGCCGGCAAGGTCGTGCAGGTTCGCATAGCTCCGACCACGAGCAACAACGTCGTAACCTACACCGTCATAATCCATGTAGATAACCCGGAGCTGAAGCTCAAGCCCGGCATGACCGCCAACGTCTCGATCGAGACCTCACGAGCCAACGACGTGTTGAGGATCCCGGTAGCTGCGCTGAGGTTCACGCCTCCCGAGGCTCTGTTGAATACGATTTCGTTCGACCGCGAGATCCTGACCCAAAAGAAGACTCTTTCGTCGGGTACGGTGTGGCCAGAGCGCGAAGGCATCATGATGAGGCCGGTTCAGATTGTTACTGGAGTGTCTGATAACAGGTGGGTGGAGCTTAAAGAGGAGAAGTCGAACGGCAAGCGGCCTGTGTTGCGTGAGGGCACGGAGCTTGTGATTAATGCTCAAGCCGGGGCTAAGACAGGGACAACGACAAGAGGCGGATTATTCGGCGCACCGAGAGTACCAGGGACAGGCAGAGGAGGCCCGAGATAAATTAGGGATTAGGAATTAGGGATTAAAAAAATAACTCCTAACTCCTCACCCCTAACTCCTCACTCCTCACTCGTCTTCATGCAATAGCCTGTTACGGTCAGGATATACTCGTCAATATTTCGTGAGCCTGTCGGAGATGTGTCGGGATTTTCCCACGAGATTTTCGCCGGCGTACACGAGCCATCAGAATAGAAATTTATAACTTCCGGCTCGAACCTCCAGCCGCTCGAGTCCGGGAGATTTTTCATGTTCAGCTTCTGCCATTCAAGCACGACGGGGCGGTTGACGTTCGTCCCAAGGAACGCGCTGAGGCTGTCCGCTTCAACTTCACGCTTGACGAGGGCTTCGGCAAAAATATAGCCCCTTCTTGAGGTTCCCTCGCTCTTTATTGAAAGTCTCACGGGGATCCCGGAAAGGGCTTTATCTCCGGCTTCTTCGATTGCGCGTTGCAGGACTGCGGCGGGAGGCTCAAAGTAAAATGACAGCCTCGGAATAGCAACCCCGGCCATCAGTCCCACGATCGACAGCACAAGAAGAATTTCGATTAAAGTGAAAGCTCTTCGCTTCAAAAATTTTAATCCTCGTTGGTTATGTCAGCGTTGACTCCTTCGCCGCCCTCTTCACCGTCAGGCCCGTAGCTGATTATGACCGGCCGGCCGTTCTGGTTGCGATAGACGTAGGGATTGCCCCAAGGGTCTTCGGGAACTTTCTTCATGTAGCCGCCCTGCTGGTAGCGTCTGGGGACTGGCGAGGTCGACGGAGCTGTAACGAGGGCTTCAAGCCCCTGCTGTGTGCTGGGATAAAATCCATTGTGAAGATGATACATCTGAAGAGTCTGTTCAAGCTGGCCGATCTGAGTCCGTGCGGCCGTCCTCTGAGCTTCGGAGACGTTGCTGCCGATGTTGGGAACGACCAGAGCCGCCAACAGTCCCAAGATGACAACGACGACCATGATTTCGATCAGCGTAAATCCCGAACGTTTTTTCATTCTTTCAAATCCTCCTGCATAAATTATTAAGTGGTCTGCACGCGCCGATTATAACACAACGAAAGACGGCGGCTCTTAACGGTGCCAAATGTGATAAGATATACGCACATGTCAGCTTTAATTAAATAAAAGCGGAGGCCTTAATAGAAAAATGCAGGAAGTCAAAAAAGTAACGACTGAAGTCGGAACGAATGAATGGCAGTTGGTCGTGTTCGTCCTCGGCGATCAGTCTTTCGCTATCAACGTTGATAAAACCCGCGAAATTTTACGCTGGCCGGGTGTGCGTTCGATACCTGACGCGCCGGTCGCGCTTATCGGCATCACGTCGGTTAGAGGCGAGGTCTTGCCGATGGTCGACCTGAGAATCTTCTTGGGGATCCCCCCCGTTACGCCGATGGAGCAGAGCAAGGTCATTATCGCCGAGTTCAACGAGGTCAAGCTGGGCTTCGTCGTTGATGCGGTCGAAAGAATTTACAGAATAAAATCCGAAGACCTCGACGCAAGCATGACGGGAAAATATTTGGGAGACTGGATACTCTACGTTATCAAGAGAGACTCGCGCAATGTCCTGTTGCTCGACTATGAAGCGATCGTTCAGACAATCAGCCCGCAGCTCGTCATTCAGCACAGCGGAGACCCCGGAAAGGCCGTGGCCATGATGGAAGGCGTTGGACACCCGGGCGACTATCATATTATTGTCGCGGAGGACTCGCCGCTTATCCGCAAGCAGGTTGAGGACGCTTTGATGGCTAGTGGCTTCACTGACCTTCACATATGCCCGGACGGCAAAGTCGCCTATGATGTGATAGCCGGAGCTGGCGAACACTGCGACCTGCTCATCACCGACGTTGAGATGCCGCGCCTTGACGGTCTGACACTCACCAGACGAATCAAAGAGAACCCCGAGACCAAGAACATACCTGTCATAGTCTTCTCGTCGATCATGGCCAACGACATCAAGAACAAGGCCGCCAGCGTCGGAGCCAACTATCAGGTAACAAAGCCCGAGATCACGCAGCTCGTTGAGTGCGTCGTTAAAGTCATCAGAGAGAAGCAGGCAGCGGAGGAAAAAGCTTAACTTGTATTTACCTTTTTGGAGCGCGGAGATAAACGTAGAGATCCCGCCGTGGTTTCCGTATGGCAGGGACTACACGCCCGTCTCGGTCAACAGATTTTTTGACAGTGCGCTAGAGAGCATCGCCGCCTCGTCCATGGATATGAACAGCGAGTTCCTGTTCTTGGCCTCGCCTACTGTGGGGTGTGTCGGCAATCTTCCGCGCGAGAGATTTTTCCGTCATGAGCCTGAGAATTTTTTCAACCTCGGGTTCCTTATGATCTTTGGCTTCTCCGACGAGATCGAGAAAGCTCTGATGCTCTCCGTAGTGAAGCTCGAAGCGGCCAAGGGGCTGATGATGGGCGTAACCACGTGTGCGCTGTGGCGAGATGACATCTTCGTGAAGCGCATGAAGGCAATCGCAATCGTGAGCGACGATCCATTCTACGACTGTTCGGAATATCTGAAGGGACTCGCGAAGCTCCTCGAAGCCGTGAGAAATATTGTCCACGCGCCGAAGCTATCGTATTACGCCGAGAAGTTCGGTTATGATAGGTTCGTCATCAAGCTCGAAGGCACTGACCCGTATACGATCCGAACGAGCCAGATCATCTCGGAGATCGAGGACGATGGCGTGAGAGAGATCGTCGGAGGTTCGCCGCAAATTGATTTCCCGCCATTCTTCGGCCTCTCGATAACTATCACTCAAAACTAGAAAGGAGACATGAAAACTTTGGCTGAAAGAAAAAAGAAAGAGAGAAAGAAAAAGACTAAAGAGGTTGAGCCTGTCGCGCTCGAAAATGATATCAACTCCGAATTTGATGACGACAACCTCGACAAGGAGTTTGAAGATGCCGATCCGACCATGGACGATATAGCAGGAGCTAACACTGATGATGAAATGGACAGAGAAGATGAAGCGGATCCGGACGACGCTACGGGAGTTGAGGGACTTTTGAGCGAGAGCCGCCGCCGTGGTTACGTAACCAACGATGATATAGAGCATCACATACCGATAGAGAATTGGGACGCGGATACGCTCGACAGCATATTCATGAACCTTCAGGAGATGGGCATCGACCTCGTCGACAAGGCGAACATCAGCAAGATCCCAGCTCCGTCAGATTCGCGCGAAGAGTTTATCCCAACGATTGACAGCGAACTCGCCAAGCTCGACGATATCCCGCTGACTGACCCGGTGAGAATGTATCTCAGGGAGATCGGCAAGGTCTCACTGCTCACAGCCGCCGAAGAGGTTGAACTCGCCAAGCGAATGGAAGCCGGCGACGAAGAGGCCAAGCAGAGGCTGATTGACGCGAACCTGCGACTTGTCGTGAGCATCGCGAAGAAATATATCGGGCGCGGAATGTTGTTCCTCGACCTCATTCAGGAGGGCAACCTCGGACTGATCAGAGCCGTTGAAAAGTTCGATTACCGACGCGGCTTCAAGTTCAGCACCTACGCAACGTGGTGGATACGTCAGGCAATCACGCGAGCGATAGCTGACCAGGCTCGGACTATCCGAGTGCCGGTTCACATGGTCGAGACGATTAATAAGATGGTGAGGGTGTCGCGTCTGTTGGTGCAGGAGCTTGGGCGCGAGCCGTCCGACGAAGAGATTGCGAAACGAATGGGCATAGACCCTTCGAGGGTCGAGGAGATCCGCCGGATATCTCAGCTCCCTGTGTCGCTGGAGACCCCCATAGGCGAGGAAGAGGACAGCCAGCTCGGGGACTTCATAGAGGATCATGACCTCCCAAGCCCGGACGAGGCCGCAGCGGGTCATCTGTTGCATGAGCAGATTGAAGACATGCTCGACACGCTCACGGAACGCGAACGCGAGGTTTTGCACTTCAGGTTCGGACTCGAGGACGGACACTCCTACACGCTCGAAGAGGTCGGCAAGAAGTTCAACGTAACTCGCGAGAGAATAAGACAGATAGAGGCCAAGGCACTGCGAAAACTTCGACAGCCCAGCAAGAGATTAAAAGACTTTTTGGACTAGAGCGATGTCGGCAAAAAAATTTGTTAAGACGGTCAAGAATGCGAAGCGCGGGATTGCGTTCTCAAAGAAATTCAAGCATAGGCTTCTGGGATCAACGGCGCTGTTTCTTGGCCTGCTGTTCGGCTGCGCGCTGCTCGTGTGGTGGCAGGAGAAGAACTTCACAGGCTCGTATCTCGACTCGTTGTGGAGCGTCCTGTTCACGCTGATCGGTCAGGGCGAGTTTGCGTCTTCACCGAGGACGTTCGGCGGGAGGATCATAGTATTTCTTTTGTCGATTTTCGGCGTGGCTCTGTTCGGAGTTGTCTTCGCGGAGGTCATGCAGAGGCTCATAAACAGCCAGCTTAGAAAAATGTTAGGGGAGATGATGGGGATAAACAACTGCAAATATGAAGGTCATGTCCTGATATGTGGGTGGAACGGCCGCGGGCCTTATCTGATTCGCGAGCTGATAGCCTCCAGCCGTCAGGTGGCATTGATAGCTAAAGACCGTCCCAACAATTTAGACGCGAGCGTCTTCTACGTTCAAGGCAACCCGTCCGAGCGCGAGGCTTTAATCAAGGGCGGAGTTGAGAAAGCTCAGGGTGCGATCATTCTCGGAGACCCGGACTACGGCGACGACGACTCGCACACGATACTGACGGGTCTGGCCATCGAGGCTATTGCGCCGGACGTGTATACGGTGATGGAGCTTCACGACCCCGAGAACGAACGTTACGCGCGCTACGCTCATGTCGATGACATTCTGTACACCGACAGCCTGATCGCCGACATAACGGCAATGTGTACGCATAACGAGGGGATCTCGGCATTTATTCGCGACGTTCTCTCGACGGCTGACGACGGACACAGCTTTGCTTCGTTCGATGCAACTGAGGAGTTCGACGGCAAGACGGTCAAAGAACTCTTCGATCACTTCCGCGAACATGACGCGATCCCAATAGCAACGATCACGCCGCCGGAGGGCGACAACTGGAAAAATATTCCCGTCTCCGAGTGGGTCTCGACGGTCGCGCCAGCTCAGGACACGATCGTGAAGCTGCCTGCGAAGGTCGTGTGTCTTGTTCGAGACAATTACTCCGAGGTAATGGGGAACAAGAAATAGTGAGGGGTGAGGAGTTAGGAGTGAGGGGTTAGGAAGTCTTTCACTCGCTGTAGAGAATTTTTCCGAGAGACGAATTTTTATCGAGGATAATAACCTTTTCGCCTTTACCTTTCATTGACTTCTTCAGAGCGTCAAGCGAACGCAGGAAATTATAAAACTCCGCTTTTTCCGGCGTGTCGTAGGCGCTCTGTAATATTTTCATGTACTGAGCTTCGCCCTCGGCGATCAACACGGCGGCTTTCTGTTCGGCTTCGGCGGACTTGATGGCTGCTTCTCTGTCTGTTCTGTTGCGGATCTTTTGAGCTTCGGAGTTCCCCTCGGCGGTGTACGACGCGGCGATGTTCTGACGCTCCGATATCATGCGCTCGTATACGGCGGACTTGTTGTCGTCCGGGAGGTCGAGAGCTTTCATCTCCGTTTGCACTATCATGATCCCATACATGCCGATGTCAGAGTTTGAGTCCTCGGCAATCTTCGTCGAGAGCTTCCCGCCCCGGGCTTCGATGACTTCGTCCTGAGTCATTGACGAGATCACGTTCTTGATTGCGTTGTAGACGGCGGCTTCGATTCGTTCGCGTGCGCGAGGCTCGATGGCGTTGAGGGTCTGAATGTACTTCACGGGATCGACGACCCGCCACGTTACATAGTTGTCGGCAATCATGGACTTCTTGTCCTTCGTGATGACCCCCGAGCGCGGAATGTCATAGAGATGAAGCTTCTTCGAGATATATTGAACGGTGTGAACGGACGGAACTTTGTACTTGATCCCCGGGGTGTCCTCGACCCTCACGATCTTCCCGAACTTGAAGACAGCCGCGTATTCATTCGGGCCGACCACATAGAACGAGAACGGAAGCGTCAGCAGCAGCACGACCCCAACCAAGAGCAACGCGCCTTTCACAGCAAAATTTTTCATGAGCCTCTCACCTCTCATTGAGCCACGGCGACAGGAACTCGACCCAGCGCACTATCCCCGCGCCATTCAAGTGAATACCGTCGACGGTGTAGCGTTCCGGCAGCGTGTCATCTTCAGCGAACAGCGAGTACGTGTCGATCAGTGTGAGCTTCATCTCGTCAGCTAGCTTCGCGAGCTTGGAATTAATCGCGAGGATAGTCTCGGGGGGTCGGCGTGAGTCCCCGAAGCTGTGATTGACCGGGAACAGAGTTTGAACATATATGACGGTGTTCGGAGACTGTTCGCGGATCGTTGCGAGAATCTTGGCGATGTTGCTGACGATCTCATCAGGCTCGCGATTGAAAACTATATCGTTGGTTCCGATTAACAAGAACAGCTTCGACGGCTTCAAGCTGATGATCCCGTCGAGACGGTTCAAAACTCCGACTGTCGTGTCGCCAGCGATTCCGCGGTTCCTGATCCGAAGCTCGGGCACAAGCTCGTCGAACTTCACGTAATCCGTGAGGCTGTCCCCCACGAAGACAATTTCTCCCTCGTTCTTTGGCATGTTCTCAAAGATGCTCCATTTGATTTTATAATAAGGCGTGTCGATGTTGTCCACTGCGAACGCAGCCGCGCTGATGAACACGAGCGCAAGCAACGTGATGATCTTCTTCATTGATAACCCTCCTTAAAACTTGTCGATCGGCAATAATTTCTGCGAGCTTCCGTCCGTGATGATGACTTTCGCGTCCGGCAAGACTTCTTCGAGAGCTTCGTAGAATAATCTCTGCTTCGTGATGAGCGGGTAGGTCTTGTACTCCTCGAACATGTTATTGAAGCGTGCTGTCTGACCGTTGGCCTCGGCTATGCGGGCTGACTTGATGGCTTCGGCGCGTTGGATTATCTGGTCGGCCTTGGCCTCAGCGAGTGGGAGCTGCTCGGATTGATATTTCTTCGCGCTGTTGATCATCGTCTCGCGAGCCTGTCGAGCTGTCTCAACCTCTTTGAATGCCTGAATGATCTTCTCGGTCGGCGGTTCAGCGTCCTGCACGGTGAGGTTGACGCACTGGAGGCCGATATCGCTCTGAGCCAACATAGCCGTGAGCTTCTCGCGCACTGAGACTTGAATTTGATTCTTGCCCGTCGTGATGACCTCGTCGACAGGATAGTCCGCGACCGTGCCACGGATACACGCAAGCAGCATGTTCTTCAAGATGTTCTCAGGCGTGTCGGAGTTGTAGAGATACGCGACCGGATCAGAGACTTTGTATTCGAGATAGAAATCAATGTTCACGAAATTGAAGTCCGACGTGATCATGACGCTTTCGTCAGCCTGTACGACGTTGCGCCCGGCCTTGTCCGTCCGATAGCCGATGCCCGTGCCGTGAGTGGTCATGTCGACGATATGGACGCTCTGAACGAACGGAATTTTGAAATATAATCCCGCCGTGTCAGTCCGTACGATATTTCCGAACATCGTGATGACGGCCTGCTCCTGCTCGCCGACAGTGTAGAAGCCGTCAAGCGACACCAACACCGCAAGCGCGACAGCGATCACAATCGGAGCTAAAAATTTTTGAGCTTTCAAGTTTAACAATCCTCCTCAAAAAAAATCCCCCCGGCACATGTCGAGGGGACAAAAATTCTAAACTTCTTACGCCGAAACGATCTCTTTGATCTTCATGAGGCGGCTGAGCGTTGAACGTTCCTGCTCGTCGAGCTTCATGCTGATGTAGCGGATTGTCTCGGCCAAGTTCGGGATCATGACGTACTCAAGGGCGTTGACCCTGCGGCGCGTGCGCTCGATCTCTCCGGCCATGAGGCGGATAGCTTTCTCTTCGGCGGCGAGGTGCAGCAGTCTCACGATGAGGTCGCTGAACTGTTCCAAAGCCGCATCGAGCAGCAGCGGGACATTCACGAAGCCATAGTTGACCGGGTTGCCCTCCTGCTTAACGTCGTACTCCGGAACCATAACGCTCATGACGTTGTGCCAGCTCACCGAAAGCGTCGACTTCGCGCCCGGGAACATCAAGGCCTGTTCCAAAATCTCCGGCGTTGTCTGCGCTCTCGATAATACGAAAGTCCCGTAGCACTCCGCAAGCTCTTTCTCGACGGCTTCACGGAGTTCTTTGCCTGCGCGAGCCTTTTCGAGGAACGCTTTGATGAGTGCGTCCTGCTTGTCCTTCAAGAGCTTGTGTCCGCGCTTAGCGACCGCCAAACGCTTCTTCAGCCTCGAAAGTTCCATTCGGTTGGGGTTGACATTGATGCGTGCCATCGGTCAAATCCCTCCCTTAGTTCTCGCCCTTTTCAGCTTTTGCCTTCAACAAAGGGTTCAAATATTTCTCGATGTAAGCGTCTCTGATTCTCTTCAGCTCTTTAACCGGGATCATCGTCAGCAGGTTCCAGCCGAGTTCAAGGGTCTCTTTGATCGTCCTGTTCTCGTACTCGCCCTGACGGACGTATTTATCCTCGAAGACCGTTGAGAACTTCGCAAAGGCTTTATCTTCGTCGGACAGTGCGCCCTCGCCCAAGATGACAGCAAGCTCCTTGGCTTCCTTGCCTCGTGCGTAAGCCGCGAACAGCTGGTTCATGAGGTCGGCGTGGTCTTCACGAGTCTTGTCGCGCCCGATACCTTTGTCTTTAAGTCTCGACAGCGACGGCATGACATCGACAGGCGGATAGATGCCCTGACGGTGAAGGCTTCGGCTCAGAATGATCTGACCCTCGGTGATGTAGCCCGTAAGGTCGGGGATCGGGTGGGTCTTGTCATCTTCGGGCATCGTCAGGATCGGGATCTGAGTGATCGAACCTTTCTTGCCTTTGAGCCTTCCGGCGCGTTCGTACATTGTCGCAAGGTCGGTATAGAGATAGCCGGGATAGCCTCGTCGGCCGGGAACTTCCTTACGAGCCGCTGAAATTTCGCGCAGAGCTTCGCAGTAGTTCGTCAAGTCCGTGAGAATAACAACGACGTGCATGTCGCACTCGAACGCAAGATACTCCGCCGCTGTCAGAGCTATACGCGGGGTCGAAATTCTTTCGATTGCCGGGTCGTCCGCAAGGTTGATATACAACACTGTCCGCTGGAGTGCGCCCGTGCGTCTGAAGTCCTCCATGAAGAACGAAGCCTCTTCAAACGTGATGCCCATTGCCGCGAACACGACCGCGAAATCCTCGTGGCCGCTGATGACTGTAGCCTGTCGCGCGATCTGAGCCGCCATTCTGTTATGAGGAAGTCCGGAGGCTGAGAAGATCGGGAGCTTCTGACCTCTGACCATTGGGTTAAGTCCGTCGATAGTCGAGATACCTGTCTGAATGAACTCACTCGGGAAGTCGTGTGAGAACGGGTTCATCGGCATACCGTTGATGTCAAGATTCTGCTCGGCAATGAGAGGCGCACCGCCGTCAATAGGCTCACCGCGTCCGTTGAAGACTCGGCCAAGCATGTTCCTAGCGACCGGGAGCGTAACGACCTTGCCCAAAAATCTGACTTTCGTGTCTTCGTTCTCGATCCCCGACGTGCCCTCGAAGACCTGAACCAGCGCACGATCTTTCTCGATTTCAAGGACACGACCGCGACGCTTCTCGCCGTTGCTCAAAGAAATCTCAGCAAGCTCATCGAAGCGAACGTCCGAAGTGTTCTCGACCATCATAAGGGGGCCGGAAATGCTCGAAATGGTTCTATATTCTCTAGGCAGCATTGCTATCACCTCCGACAGGAACTATTGCGTTAATCTGCTCTTTCATTGTGTCGTCGAGCTTGTCGATCTGGCCGATGTCTTTCTCTTCAAGATAGCGCATTCTCGCGATCTGCTCACGAACCGGCAAGTTAAAGAGCTTGTTCATGGGCGCACCCTTGTGAAGAGCGTCGAGTCCGGCGTGGTGGAAGTTGACGATCGTTTTCAACATCTTGAACTGCTTATCCATCGAAGCATAGGTGTCGATCTCGTGGAAAGCGTTCTGGTGGAGGAAGTCCTCACGAAGCGACTTGGCCGTCTCCATGACCATGCGCTCATCGCGTGAAAGAGCGTCAATTCCGACGAGACGAACGACCTCGTTAAGCTGCGACTCCTGCTCCAGCAAGCCCATGGCCTCGACTCTCAGGCCGCTCCACTGGTCGTCAAATTTCTCGTCCCAGTAAGCGTCAAGTCTGTCCGTGTACAGCGAGTAGCTCGACAGCCAGTTGATCGCCGGGAAGTGTCTCTGATAAGCCAAGTTCGCATCAAGTCCCCAGAAGACTTTCGTAACTCGGAGAGTGTTCTGCGTAACAGGCTCGGACAAGTCGCCGCCGGGAGGTGAAACTGCGCCGATGACGGTGATAGATCCCTCACGTCCGTCCTTGCCGTTGACAATGCAGCGTCCCGCTCTTTCGTAGAAGCTCGCCAGACGAGTGCCCAAATATGCAGGGTAACCTTCCTCACCGGGCATCTCTTCGAGTCGGCCTGACATTTCGCGCAGAGCTTCAGCCCATCGGCTCGTCGAGTCCGCCATAAGAGCGACCGAGTAACCCATGTCGCGATAATACTCCGCCAGCGTGATCGCCGTGTAGACGCTTGCCTCACGAGCCGCAACAGGCATGTTGGAAGTGTTGGCTATGAGCGTTGTACGCTTCATCAAGGGCTGACCGGTCTGAGGGTCATCAAGCTCCGGGAACTCCAAAAGAACGTCGGTCATCTCGTTGCCACGCTCACCGCAGCCGACATAGACAACGATCTGAGCCTGAGCCCACTTCGCGAACTGGTGCTGAATGACCGTCTTGCCCGAACCGAAAGGACCGGGGACACAAGCCGTTCCGCCAAGCGCGACCGGGAAGAACGCATCAACAACTCTCTGCCCTGTCGTCATTGGGACGTTAGGCGCGAGACGTGTCTTGACGGGTCGAGGCTTACGGACAGGCCAACGCTGTAACATCGTGATGTTGTGCTTCGTTCCGTTGTCATCAATGACTGCGATAACTTCTTCGATCGTATGCTCGCCTTTCTCGATCTTCGCTACCTTGCCTTTGACTCCGTTGGGCACCATGATCCTGTGTTCGACTACGACAGTCTCCTGAACAACGCCGAGGATATCGCCAGCAATGACTTCATCGCCGACTTTGACTCTGGGATCGAAGTTCCATTTCTTGTTTCTGTCGAGCGCAGGGACGCTGATACCGCGTGAAATGTAGTGGCTCTTCGCGGCTTTCTCGATGAGTTCGAGCGGTCTCTGTATTCCGTCGTAGAACTGCTCGATAATTCCCGGGCCAAGCTCTACGCTCAAAGGCTCTCCGATTGAGACAACAGGCTCGCCGGGCATCAGTCCAGAGGTCTCTTCATAGACCTGGATCGACGCTTTGTCGCCGTTGACCTCAAGTATTTCGCCGACGAGGCCAAGCTCACCGATATGCACAACGTCCTGCATACTCGCGCCGGCCATGCCGCTGGCTACTACAAGAGAGCCGGAGATTCTCTCTATAGTTCCTTTAATTTCTTTTTTCTCAGGCATTTTTATAATCTCCCGCCTCCATATTTATCTCTCTGCAAAAATATCCATACCGACGGCCTTTTCGACGCTTCCTCTGATTGAGGCAAGCCCCGCTCCCGTAGCTCCCGAAGGTCCAGGGACGGGAAGGACGCTGGTCTGATACTTATCGTTAATTTCCTCGACTTTGTCCGTGAACTCGACGAACAAATCTTCCTGAATGAAAACTACGGCGTAATCTTCTCGCGCAAGCTGCTCCAACGTGGACTCAAAGGTGCTGCGGTTCTCAGCCGTTAAGATGACGCTCCTGACTCCGACAGCCTGGAACGGCAAAGCCATCTCGTAACTTCCAATAGCCGCCATAGGGCGGTAGGAACCCCGCTCAGCGGGTCTGCTATCTGCCATTGCTCAACAGCCTCCTTCCAAACTCGCGATCAAGTCCGCCAGCGACACACACGAGAGCTACGCGCATGTTACGAGCCTCGGCCTCCTTGCTCAACAGATACAGCAAGACATTCGCCGGAGCGTCCATTGAGTATTTCGCGCTTTCAAGGACTTTGAGCAGGTAATCATCAAGAGCCTTCGACACGTCGGACAACGAAGCCTTAATGTCGGACTGCTCCTGCAACACGCTCAGCACAGCTCCGATGTCGGTGTAGGAAAGTATTCTGCTCCACGTCTCCTGCGGCTCGTTCAGCAATTTCGCCATGTCGTCAGCTCTTATCGTGCCTCCCTCATGGAAGAACGCGAGAGCTTTCGACGAGTCGTATTTCATTCTCGCGAGCCTTATCGCCGCACGCAGGTTTTCAGCGTCGATTTTGTTCCGCACCCATCGAACCACGTCGGGCATGTTCAGACTCTCCGCAAGCGCAAGCATAGCTTTGAACATCTGATGATCCACAAGAAGCTCGACGGCCTGAGCGTTCTTCGTCGCGTCCCAGAGCTGCCAGCACTGCGGGATCAGATCCGTAAGCCCGTAAGGCAGGAAGCCATACTCTTCAGTCTCGATAGCATTCGTAAGCTCCTCGGTGTCGATCGTCCCGAGCTTTGAAATCAGATCGTAGCGTCGACCCTCAGTCTCACCGCCGCGAACTTTGAACAGACCTTTTAGCAAAACTTTCACGTTGTGGAAGTCGTAAGGCAGCCTAAAGATGTCGAGCAGCTCCTTATCAGGTACGAATCTCTGAAGCTCCTCGCAGGTCGCGAGAATTTCGGAGTCGATTGCCTTGTCGAAGTTAGCTGCGCCGGTCTGCGAAATCCACTGCGAATATGAAGTCTCGCCGAGCGCCTTTATAGCTTCATCAATGCCTGCGCTGTCCATAAGGCGCGAAAAGAAAGCCGAGTCCAGTAAGTGATTTTCCATACCCCGCAATCTTGCTACGGCGTATACGTAACTCACTCCGCCGCACCTCCTTACGCAAACAACCGCTTCACTACTTCGGTCTCTATATCAGCGCGGCTGTCGGCCAAAAGCATCTCCCACGAACAGTTTGTGTCGATCTTGTCGTTCCTAAGCACGAAGCCCCCGGCTATCGGAAGCCTTTCGGCCGAAATCGTGAGCGACGTTCCGTGAGACGCGTTGTAGCCGTCGATCCATCGCTGATCCAAGTGCTTTTCGTTCTTGCCGACGAAGACGACTTCTTTGCCGGTCGAGACAGCCTGAGCCATCAGCTTATCCGCGAACTTGACGTATTTGTCCGGCGCAAGCTCCACGAGCTGTTTCAGTGCCATGTCGAACGCTTCGCTGACAAGACGCTGACGAACGCCCAGATCGATTCTCTTCGCGTCAAGCTCCGCAACGATCTCACGACGGCGCAAGACCTCAGGCTCTTCCTTGCCAAGCCTTACCGCGTAAGCGTCCTGAACCTCTTTAATCTCAGCGTTCACTTTGCGGCTGATCTCGCGGACTTTCTCGTCGTTCTCAGCTTCGATTGCCTTTATCTGCGCGTCGGAATCGTTTTTGATTTTCTTTTTGATTTCAGCAAGTGCCATTTCTCAACACCTGCCCGACTAGCCTACCTGTACTCCCATGAGCATTAATATACTCGTCAGAAGCGCAAGAACTGCGTATGTTTCGACCATGGCGGGGAGGATTATCGCTTTGCCCATCGCTTCAGGCTTCTTGGAGATCATCTGGATCGAAGCCGCCGAGGTCTTGCCCTGCCAAATCGCTGAATACCAGCCGACAACAGCTATCGGGAGGCACGACGCGAGGATCTGGAGACCCTGGTTCCATGTGAGCGCAACAGCTCCGCCGCCGCCAAGAAGTCCGAGTTTGTTGAGGACGAAGAAAGCAATGAGAAGCCCGTAAATTCCCTGAGTTCCGGGAAGAGCCTGAAGAATTAAGCATGAGCCGAACTTGTTGGGGTCCTCAGTCATGACACCAGCCGCAGCACCGCCTGCAACGCCGATTCCGATCGCTGAACCAATGCCGGCCAGAGCCGCTGCCAACGCTGCTCCGAACAAAGCGAGTGAAAGTCCTAACATTTCCATAGTGATTTTTACTTCCTTTCCAATTTGAAATATTCCAACGGTTAGACATCAGGAACTCATAAACTCCTAACTCCTAACCCCTAACTCCTAACTAAATTCACGCCTTCACGTTCACAAATTCTTGCGAAAGCGTCATCGGGGTGAACGGTTCGCCGCCTCCCGAATAGAACTTGCCGAAAAACTCAACATACTGAAGCCTCAACGGGTGAACGAATGAGCCGAGTATGTTTATCGCAATGCTGAAGATATGTCCGCCAATGATGACGGTGATCGCCACGAGCCAGCCGACGTATGGAATGTCAGCCGCAAGGCCGCCGAGCAGGTTGATGACCATGCCGATGACCGCCGAGCCGAAGCCCAGAGCCAAGAGCCTGCTGTAGCTCAGAATATCTCCAAGATATGACGTTGAGCCGTAAAGAGCCAAAAAGCCCGAAATGATCTTGTTGATGATGCCTTTCTTCTCCTTGCCGGCGTACAGGAAAATTATCACAGCTCCGATTACCGCCATAAGCTCGCCGATCTGTACGAAGTGCGGAGGAATCATACCGCCCGTGCCAACTCCGAACAGGCAAAGCCCGACGATCAACAGGAACCACGAAATATCATTCCCGATCGCGTCAATGACCTGTTTAGCGCGAATTTTTTCATAAGCCGCGACCAAAAGCCCGAACATCAAGTGAATAACTCCGAGCAACAACGATATCCCAAGCACCTGCATGGGGTTGGACATCGGGTCGACGAGCATTAATGAATTTTTCAAAGGTACCAATATCGGCACAAAGCTGTCAATGAAATTCCCAAAGAAACTCCCCGAGATCACGCCGTAAATGAACGTCGAGACCGAGCAGAACAGGAACAGCCTTATGAACTCCTTAACGCCGACGGAAATTTTCTTATATTTCTTGAAGACGTAAAGGATCGTACCGAATACAACGAGCGCGTAACCTGCATCGCCAAGACACATTCCGAAGAATATCCAGAAGAACGGAGCCAGCAACGGTGTCGGATCTATTCCTCTGTATGTCGGCGACGAGTAAAGCTCTGTGAGAATGTTGAACGGCCTCACTAAATTCCCGTTGTTCAACAGCGCGGGCGGCTCTTCGTCGGGTTCGGGGTCAGCGAGCGTGAGTTCAACCTCGGGGCTTATGGCCTCGATCTTGGCTCTGACTTCGTCCGACCTGTCCGCAGGCAGCCAAAACTTAGTGAGCATTGTGCTTTCAGTCTCTTCGCTTTCGGCTGTGCCGTTGTAACGTCCGGCCAAGCTGTTGTAATAGTCCGAGAGCTTCTGAACCGTCAGCATGTTTTCCTCGGCGAGAGCGGCCATCTTCGCAGCCAACTCCGTCTCCTTAGCTTCAAGCTCTGTTATCGCGGCTGCGGTCTTCTCTTTCTCTTCGGCAGGCGTGCCCTCAAATGACGCGGGTATCTCGACAAGCGACAGCCCGTTCTTGGCGCAAGCCTCCCTGACCTCAGCTTCAACAGAGCGCGAATAAAACAACACGGCGTAAACTTCCGTCGGCTTCTGTTTCTCGTCGTACGGAGCGATCACTAGTTCCGTGTCCTGCGCGAACTTTGAAAACTCCCCGAGCGCAGCCTTGAGTCCGGGCAGACTTTCGGGCTTGACTGTTCCTGCCAGAGCCGTGAGCGTCCGGGTTCCTTCGTTGAAGACCGAGAGAGGGTAATCAAAAAACTCCAAAGACGACAAAATCGACTCGTTCAACTTTGCCTCCGAGAGTTTCAACCTGACCTCTCCTGTCTCGCGTTCCACTGCGCGTGTGATGTCGCAGATCGCGGTCAAATCCGTCTTACTTGCAAGCTCCTCCAGCTCCGTCATCGTAACCTCGGGACGCTCACCCAACATTCTGTCGAGAGCCGGGATCGGGTCGACGTAATGGGGCGTTAGCGTTCTGTTCAGATAACGGACTTCGGCGAGCTTCTCTTCAGTGCGGGAGATGAGGGCTTCGACTTCAGCGGGTCGCGACGGGTTCTCCACGTCGGTGCTGATGATCTGACACGCTCCAGTCTCCTGCAAAGCGGCGGCTATCTGTTCGTGAACGGATTTGTGATAATAAAGTTCCGCCTTCTTAAGCTTGGCTACTCCCATATTTTTTCATCACCTCTTCCGTTATGAATGAAGCCGCAGCTGGGATTTTGTCCTTGTGTTTTGCGTAAAAATCTTTTGCTTCTCCTTCGCGCTTTGATAACGTTGCCTTGGCCTTGGTCTCAGCTGCCTCCTCGGCGCGTCGGATCTTGTCTCTGAACTGTCGCGCGGCGTTCTGTCGTGCTTCTTTCAAAGAGTTCTCCGCGTCCGCTCCTGCGCGGTTGAGTTTCTTCGCGGCGTCCTCCTTGGCCTTTTGCACGGCATTAGCGGCCTGAACCTCGGCGGCTTTGATCTCAGCGATCGTGGGGTTGTCCGCCATTGTATTACTCACCTCCCTCTCATAAAACGACGAAAATTACTTGAACAAAGACAAATTATATAGAAAAATTCCTTAACTTCAACCGCATTAATAATTACGAGGTGGAAGTCTGAGGCTCGGAGTGTTATAATCCTCTTCGTGAACTTCCAAGGGCGAGAGCCTCGATCTTTCAACTACATTTGCAACTACAGAAATCTCAAAAATCTTTTCTAGTCATCGAACCTCACGAAGCAACTTCCAAAAATAAAAAAACGAATCTTTAGCGACCCTCCGAGGTCTCCGAAGTCTGTCGCGACCCTCCGATATATAATTATCAAAAAAGGAGATGAGCTTTCCTGTTTTATGATTCTTATGACGTTGTCGTAGTCGGAGGAGGACATGCCGGGTGTGAAGCCGCTCTTGCGAGTTCAAAGGCCGGGTGTCGAACTCTCATGCTGAACCTCAGCGTCGATAACACCGCTCTAATGCCCTGCAACCCCTCAATAGGCGGCCCGGCGAAAGGACACCTAGTGCGTGAAGTCAGTGCCTTGGGGGGCGAACAGGCGCGAGCCGCAGACGCTTCAACCTTGATGATACGATGGCTCAACACGTCCAAGGGCGCGGCAGTAAGAGCTTTGCGTGCTCAATGCGATCCGGGACTTTACGGAACTTACTATAGAAAATTATTAACGACACAAAAAAATCTCGAAGTCAATCAGGACGAAGCTGTCGAGCTGCTCACGACGGACGGAAAAATTTCCGGCGTTCTCACCCGCCACGGCGCAAAATACGACGCTAAAGCTGTTATCCTGTGCGGAGGTGTCTATCTCAACGGGCGAGTCTTCGTCGGAGATAAGAGCTTCAAGTCCGGGCCGATGGGTCAGAACAATTCCGAGCAGCTCACGAAATCCCTTGCGAGCTTGGGAGTTACAACCGGCCTCATGAGGACAGACACGACACCGCGCCTTAACATTCACACGATCGACCTCTCAAAGGCGACCCCGCAACTGTCAGAGAAAGAGCCGCTGTGCTTCGACCTGTGGGGTGAGGGAAAAATTTACGACCCGTCGAGTTATGCGTGTTGGTTCTCGCGGACGACAGAGCAAACTTACGAGATACTAGCCAAGAACATAAGCCGCTCGCCGCTCGTTACGGGGGAGGTTAAGGCTCACGGGCCGCGCTACTGTCCGTCGATCGAGGATAAATTTTTGAGGTTCCCCGACCACATCACGCACCCGATAGTATTCGAGCCGGTCTCGCTGAACACGAACGAGGTCTACGTTCAGAATTTCTCAACGAGCCTCCCTTATGACGTTCAAGTCGACATGGTTCACTCACTGCCGGGCTGCGAACACGCGAAGATCATCAAGCCGGGCTACGGGATCGAATATATCTATCTGTTGCCGGATCAGCTGAAGCGAACACTCGAAAACAAAAACATTCCCGGATTTTTCTGCGCTGGTCAGGTGAACGGAACATCAGGCTATGAGGAGGCCGCCGCTCAGGGACTGTTGGCAGGTATCAACGCGGCTATGTACGTGCTGGGGCGCGAGCCTCTGATCTTGGGACGCGACGAAGGATATCTCGGCGTGCTGGTCGATGACCTCACAACGAAAAGCACCGACGAACCTTACAGAATGTTGACGAGCCGCTGTGAACACAGATTGCTGTTGCGGTGGGACAACGTCGCTCACAGGTTATCACGCTACGGACGCGAGGCCGGACTCATCGACGACGCAAGGTGGGAATTTTTAGAGAGACGCTTCGCCGACGAGGAGGACGAGATCGCGAGGTTGAAGTCAACGAAAATTTCTCCGTCGAAAGAAATTGAAACTCTATGCGCCGAGTATGAGGCTGAGATACTCGCCGACACAATGAGCCTCGCAGAGTTCCTAAAACATCGCGGAGTAACTTACGAGCTTGTCGCGAAGATATCGCCGCCTGAGAAAGCTCTGACCTCCGAAGAGATTGCTCACGTTGAGACGGAGCTTCGTTACGTCGGATATCTCGAACGAGAGCTAAGGGTCGCGGAGCGCATGAAGAGCCTTGACGGCGCGAAAATCCCGGAGAGCTTCGACTACGACTCCGTGATTGGGCTTCGAGCCGAGAGCCTCCAGAAGCTCAAACACTTCCGACCGGAGTCGCTCGGACACGCGCTCAGGATCTCGGGAGTTACGCCGGCTGACGTGCAGTTGATTTCGGTCATTCTGTCGCGCAACGAACGGAGCAAGCCCAAAGATGACTGACGAGGACGCGAAGCTCTCTCTCAACCTCGAACTCCTCTACCCCGAGGCCGCAAGGCGCGTTCAAATCCTCGAAGAGCTTCGGAGGTCGTGGCCGGGTGTCGTGGGTGTTGAGCGTGCTCGCCATTCCATGCCATATAACCTCGGGGTCAGCGCGATCTCCGTAGCTGTCGATGACGTTCGAGCCGTCGACATGTTGAAGAGCGTGAAAGGAAATATTCTGAGGGCGTTGAGACTGCGCTTCCAGTACCAGCCCCGCGGAGAGTTCGAGCTTAATATCACGGTCGGGGTTCCGGCACGACGCGGCGAAGTTCAAAGCTCCCACGCGACCAACGCGGCCGACATTCAGATCAGCGAGGACGAACTCACCGAACGAATGAGCGGCGCACCCGAGACCCTCCCCGAGGACATCAACCGAGCTATCACTCACCTGAAAATTTTCCTCGAAAAACTCAAATAACGTATAATCTTCTCAACCAATCTAAGAATTTTGAAAGGAGCTTTTAATCATGCCGGAAAAAGTTTTGGGAGTTCTCGGCGGAATGGGCCCGGCGGCTTGCGCTGAGTTTTTGAGGATTTTGGCGCGGGACGCTCCTGCGAAGGACGACTCGCAACACCCGAAGATCATCATGCTGTCCGACCCTGAGACCCCCGACCGAAGCGACGGACTTATGGGGCTTGGCCCCGACCCTCTGCCCGTGATACGGAAAAATCTTCTTCAGCTCGCCGAGTGGGGCGCGGACATTCTCGCCGTACCTTGCAACACAGCTCACTACTTCATAGACAGATTTCGCGATGAGATCCCTGTGCCGCTTGTTCATATCGTCGAGGCGACGGTCGAGGCGGCTAAGGAGCTTAGCAAGGGGAACTGCTCGTGGCTCTTGGCGACCGACGGGACACAGAAGAGCTTGATCTATCCGTCATACGCTGAGAAAGTTCATTATCACTTCGCGAAGCCCTCCGAGGAGCAACAGCAAAAAATTCAATCCTGCGTGCGTTACGTCAAGGCCGGAGACATGAAGACCGCCGGTGAGGTCATGCGCGACGTTGTGAGTGAGCTGTGGCGCGAGCGCGATATCCCGGTAACGATGGGCTGCACGGAGCTTCCGTTGGCTTATGAAGCGTCGGGGCTGCCGCTGGATCATCAGGTGTCGAGCCTCAAGGCGTTGAGCGACGCTTGCATCAAGGCACTGTACGATTAGCCGTGTGATATGATTACGCGGAAAATTTCATCGTGAAAGGATTTGATTGGATAAATGCCGGAAAATAATTTGCCTCAGCCTCCGCAGGGGCAATCGCTTCAACAGCAGCCGCAGTATGTTTACATTCAGCAGCCACGCTACTACAACAACATGCAGGAAGAATATGAAATAGATCTGGTGGAACTCTTCAAAGCCGTTTGGAAAAAGAAGTGGCTGATATTCTTCTCGACGTTCCTGTTCTCGGTCGCGGGGCTTGCGTATGCTCTTCATCTGCCGCTGATCTACAAGGCCGAGGCGCGTATCATGCCTGCGGGTGGCAAGTCGGGAGGCGCAGGACGATTGGCGGGTCTCATGTCTCAGTATGGCGGCATCGCCAGCATGATGGGGATCTCAATGCCAAGCGGCTCAGGCGGAGACGGGGCTATCATCGTGGACTTGCTGCAGGGAAGCTCCGTCATTGACATCATCATCGACAAGTTCGATCTGATGGAGCAATATCAGAAAGAATATCACGTCTTTGCAAGGCAGACCGTCCGGGAAAATCTCGGGGTCGATATGGATCCCAAAGGCAGCGGCATCATCACGGTGTCGTATCTCGACGAGGATCCTCAAAAGGCCGCCGACATCGTCAACGCATTCATCGAAGAGCTGAGAAAGAAGCTGACGGGAATGTCGCTGGCGAACGCAAAAGAGAAGCGAGCTTTCTACGAGACGCAGCTTATGGAGGTTCAGCAGGAACTCACGGACGCTGAAGAGGCCATGATGAAGTACCAACAATCCAGCGGCCTCATAGCAATCGAGGAGCAGGCCAAGGCATTGATCGACGCGATAAAGGCTCTCCGCTCTCAGATCGCCGCCAAGAACATCGAAATCTCATCAATGAGGAGCTACGCCCGAAGCGACAACCCGATGTTGAAGCTTGCTCAGTCTCAGCTGTCGGCCATGCAAAGGGAACTCGCGAAGCTCGAAGAGGAACAGCGACGCTCCGACTCAGGACGCAACCGCGCATCATCGGGGGACATCATGCTATCGGCTGGCGAGATCCCCGAGCTTGGTGTCGAGTATCAACGTTACATGAGAGCCTTGAAGATTGCCGGCGCGAAGTATGAGCTGATGTTCAGTCAGTACGAGTCCGCGAGACTTGACGAGATCTCTGACCTGTCGACGATAACGATCGTTGACCCGGCTGTCCCTCCGGACTACAAAGACAGACCAAGCCGAGCGCGTATAACGATACTGTGGTGCATGGTGGGATTCATGTTGCCGGCGGGCTGGACCTCGGTTAAATATGTCTTCACGGAGTCGCAGAAGCAGAAGCGCAGGAACAAAGGCGAAGATGACGACGACGAGGACGAATATTAGTGAGGGGTTAGGAGTGAGGAGTTAGGAGTGGGATATGGAAGACACTGTATTTGAAAAGAGCAAGAGCTTTGCTGTGAGGATAATACGGCTCTATAAACATCTGACCGAGACAAAGAAGGAGTTCGTCATGTCGAAACAGGTGTTGCGCTCGGGAACGAGCATAGGGGCAAATATTGCTGAAGCTCAGAACGCCATCAGCAAGGGAGACTTCCTCGCGAAGATGTACATCGCCTTCAAAGAGTGCAATGAAACTATCTACTGGCTGGAACTGCTCACTGAGACAGAATACCTTACGCAAAAGGAGTATGACTCCGTGAACGCTGACGCTGTAGAACTAAAAAAAATCCTCTCCTCGATCACGAAGACCGCAAGAGAGAACATCGCAAGCAAGGGTTAGCTATCGTCTTTTCACTCCTCATTCCTACCTCCTCACTCCTCACTTTTCTCTATACATCAACGCTTCGGCCATGTGCTTCTTCGTTATCTCCTCTTCGCCCGCAAGGTCGGCGATCGTCCTCGACACTTTCATAACTCTGCTGAGACCTCGGCCAGACAAATTCAGCTTGGCCGCCATGGTCGCGAGGTAATTCCGAACTTCATCGCTGAGCGTCAGACATCTCTTAACGAGTTTCTCCGGCAGCTCGGCGTTACACACAAGATTGAACTCTTTCCAGCGATCCTGTTGGATCTTTCGAGCCTTGATAACGCGTTCCCTTATGACTGAGCTAGGCTCGGGGGGTGCGCCCTTGTTCGATAACATCAACAGTTCCTCGGGCGTGAGGCGCGGCACATGGATATGGAGGTCTATTCTGTCCATGATCGGCCCGGATAGCTTTCGCTTGTATCTCTCAATGTCGAGCGACGAACATTTACACTTCATGACGGGGTCGCCGTAATAGCCGCAGGCGCACGGGTTGGCCGCAAGCACCAGCAAGACCCTCGACGGATATGTAACTGTCCCGGCGGCTCGGCTGACGCTGATGAAGCCGTCCTCGATCGGAGCGCGTAAACTCTCCGTGAGGTCGCGTCTGAACTCCGTGTATTCGTCCAGAAATAAAACTCCGCGATGCGCAAGCGAGACTTCACCGGGTCGAAGATTGTTCCCGCCTCCGCATATTGATACGGTGCTGGCGGTGAAGTGAACGACCCTGAAAGGTCTCTCGCGGGTCGGCTTCGTGTCAAGCCCCAAGGTGCTGCGTACCAAGAGCGTCTCTACGAGTTCTTCATCGTTGAGAGGCGGCAATATCCCGGCGAGTGCCTTAGCGATCAAAGTCTTGCCGCTCCCCGGCGATCCCACGAGCAGCATGTTATGATGACCAGCCGCAGCTATCTCAGCCGCACGACGCGCCGCAGCCTGTCCCTTGATGTCAGCGAAATCCGGGTCGGCGTTCACGTCAGTGTCGGGAATGTATGCCGGAGGCACCGGCCGGGACTCTTCAGCTCCCGTGATCATCATCGCAAGTTCGCCAAGACTGTCCGCGCAGTAAGCTTCAACGCCTTTCACCAACGCGACCTCCTCGGCGTTCTCGCTCGGAACGTAAAGCGGAATGTTGAGGTTACGAGCAAGGAACGCAGCCGGAACAGCTCCGCGAACTCTACGAAGCCGACCATCGAGCGCAAGCTCACCCATGTAAAGAGCTTTGGGACAGTTCGAGAGGATCCCGGAGGCTTTCATCATTCCAAGCGCGATAGGCAGGTCGAGCAGTGCGCCCTCCTTTGGAATGTCAGCCGGAGCTAGGTTGACAGATACGCGACCTTTGAGCGTCAGCCCGATAGATCGCAGCGCAGCCCGAACTCTCTCCCTCGACTCTTTCACGGCCACGTCCGGCATACCGACTATAGAAATTGCAAAAAGCCCTCCCGTGATCTCAACTTCGACCTCAACCGGGAGAGCTTCCATTCCGCGCAACGTTACTCCAAGCACGCCGCTCATTGTTTTTTTCTCCTTCGTAATATGATGTAGTAGGCTCCGCCAATCACCACAGCCACCGCGATACAGCTCAGCGTTATGACATGCAGATATTCTTTCAGCAGGTCTTGATGTTCCCCGAGCAGATATCCCGCGAACGTCAGAACGCAGACCCAACTCCCCGCGCCGATCGTCGTGAAGAGCGTGAACGTCTTCAATGACATTCGAGCTATGCCGGCCGGGAGCGAGATATATTGACGGATCACAGGGAGCAATCGTCCCACGAGCGTGCTGATGTGGCCGTGCTTCGAGAAGAAGTCATCGGCTTTCTGGATCGACTCGGGCGATATGAAAAAATATTTTCCGTAGCGAAGAAAAAAGGGCCGCCCGAACTTCACAGCGACCCAATAGTTAAACAGCGCACCCAACAGGCTGCCGGCTATCCCCGCAAGCAACACGAGCGTCAGCGACATCTCTCCCTTCCACGCAAGATAGCCCGCCGGCGGCATCACAACCTCACTGGGAAAAGGAAAGAACGAAGACTCAAGAAACATCAGCGATATGATCCCCGTGTAGCCCATGCTGCCTATCGTGTTCACGAGCCATTCAGTGAGCGCGCTGAGCAAATTCATTACAGACCCATCTCCTCTTTGACTGTCGGATCGTAGGCGATGTTGCCGCCCATCTCGTCGAGCTTCTTCTGCGAGTGTACCGCGGTGATGAATCTTATCGTCCCGGAGCTTCCTCTCATGCACAGCGAGTTCGTCTCGATATGCGCACCGTGATAGTGAACGCCTTTCAACAGATCGCCGTCCGAGCCACCCGCCGCCGCGAAGAACACGTTATCGCTCTTCACGAGGTCATCAATCGTCAGAACGGTGTCGCGTGTCAGTCCGCGCTCTTTGGCTCTGGCCTCGTCCTCTTCGTTTCTGAAATATGGCTGGCATTGCATGTTCGCACCAAGACACTTCATAGCGCACGCAGTGATGACGGCTTCGGGCGAGCCTCCGATCCCGAGCAGGAGGTCGGCTGTCTCATGTCCGGGCAGCGATGTCATAAGCGCACCTGCAACATCTCCGTCGCCGATGAGCCTGATCCTTGCGCCCATTGCACGAACCTTTGCGAGTATCTCATTGTTGCGCGGTCTGTCGAGCATTACGACGGTCGTCTCGTGGATAGCCTTGCCCTTCGCCTTGGCCACGATCCTGACGTTGAACTCGACGGGTGCTTGAATGTCGATGTAATTCGCGGCCTCCGGGCCTGTAACGATCTTGTTCAGATAGAAGAGATTATCCGGGCTGAACATCGTCCCTCGCGGTGCGGCTGCTATGACGCTCACAGCTCCGTCCTGACCCTGAGCCATCAAGCGCGTTCCATCAATAGGATCGACAGCGATATCCATCTCCGGGCCCTCGCCTGTTCCGACTTCCTCGCCGTTGAAGAGCATCGGAGCTTCGTCTTTCTCACCCTCGCCAATGACAACGACGCCCTTCATCGCGACACCATGAAGGACATAGCGCATGGCTTCGACTGCGGCGCGGTCGACTTCGTTCTTGTCCCCGAGACCAAACCAGCGGCCTGATGCCATAACTGCGGCTTCCGCCGAGCGGACAAGCTCCATCGCAAGATTTTTATCACGTGCAAACAATGCCATTACAAAAACCTCCGTTCAAAATTTTTAAGTCTTAATCAAATTGCGGTAACATGATTATATACTATTCGATGATTGGATACATAGCAATCTTAATTCAGTAATGCTAGAATAATCTCAATCGATAATCTATTCACATCATTCAAATCTCATGAAAGAGAGGATTTTTTTATGCCAAGCACCAAAAAAGGTACAAAGGATTTCACCGCGAGCGAACGCTCCCAAATTTTGGCAAGAGCTCAGGAGATCGGGCTCATCAATGCCGCAGATGAGTACGGAACGAGTTGGCAGGCTGTCGCTGCGTGGCAGAGAGATGCAAGAGGCAAAGGCGAGCTTCCTGAGCCACCAGCTTCACCGAAGCCGAAGCTCAAGAAAGGCAAGCGACTTCATCGCAAGAAGACGACGCTCGACAGCTCGATCAAGCTGAAAGGCAAGCGCAAGGGCAGAACAGCGAAAGAGATCATCAAGACGGTCGAGAAGAGGACGCTTGAAGTGAAAGCTCCCGAAGCCGACGAGGTCAAGAAGCCTCGGAAGCCTGAGCCTCCAAAAGGGAACGCATCGCTTGAATTTGAGAACGCGCTCTTGAAAGACAGAGTTGAAGAACTCAAAAAGCAGGTCGAGAGACTCAGGACGGCGATAGTTCACCTCGCGTAGCGCGGAGCTTGTATTAATACTCATTATTTTTTCACAACTTTGATATAGAATTGTCGCAAGTTCATCAGGGAGGGTGATTAATCAATGAGAAAGATATTTTTGGCTCTGCTTCTGGTCGTTGTGGTCAGCTCGGCTGCCTGCGCAGCTACTCCGTCCGTAACGATGCTCTCAACAAAATCATGTCCGGCATGTGCGCAGATGTCGAAAGTTCTGAGCGAGATCAACGCAAACTATAAAGGCAGGCTATCGACGGCTCACATATATCTCGAAAACAATCCGGACATCGCGAAGAAATATAACGTCCGCTACGTCCCGACTCTGATCTTCAGGGACGCTGCCGGAAATGAAATAGCCCGGTCCGTCGGCTACAAATCTCTCAAAGAAGTTTTGAAGATTTTCGCGGACAAGGGCGTAAAGATTTAGCCACCACACAATCGCTATCAATCTCCTTAGAATTGCCGGGACTCCCGTATCACGCCGGGGGTCTCGGTCTTTTTGTGCTATCATGGAGCGAACACAGAAAGGCGGAATGTCGGATCATGCACCACGAACCTGTAATGCTGAATGAAGTCCTCGAACTCATAAAAAATTTTCCTCACTCAAAGATCCTCGATGGCACCCTCGGGCTTGGAGGTTACTCCGAAGCTATGCTCGAAGCTTTCCCCGAGTGTCGCGTGCTTGGCCTCGACCGGGACAGTCAGGCGATAGATCTCGCGTGCGAAAGGCTGAAAGTCTTCGGCGAAAGGTTCTCGGCTCTTCAAAAAAATTTCGGGAGCCTTGGCGATGTCCCCGATGTAAATTCTTTTGATGTTTATGTTTTCGATCTCGGCGTATCCAACATGCAGATCACGACCCCCGAACGCGGCTTCTCGTTCCAGAGTGATGGCCCGCTGGATATGCGAATGAACCCGGACGACGAAAGCTCAATGACAGCTCGCGAAGCTCTTCAGCAACTCGACGAGAGGACACTCGCGAAAATTTTTTGGGATTATGGCGAGGAAAGATTTTCCCGTCAGATCGCCGCCGCCATAAAGAGATACAGAAAGCCTTTGGAGACGACCTCCGACCTGGTGAGCCTGATACGCGACACACTGCCTCAGCCCGTCCAGCGCAAGATGGGAACTCACCCGGCTCGAAGGATATTTCAGGCTCTGCGTATCTTCGTGAACGATGAGGCCGGCGAGCTTGAAGCTCTGATGTCAGCGTTGGGAGAATTTTCTCATGAGGCTCTGATGATCTTCGTGTCCTATCACTCACTGGAGGACAGGCTCGTGAAGAAAACTTTTCGCGAGTGGCATAGCGACGGGCTTGGAAAGATTTTGACGCGCCGACCCGTTACGCCGTCCGACGATGAGATCGCGAGGAACTACAAAGCGAGGAGCGGAAAATTAAGGGCATTTTTTACGACCAGGCACTAGGCAATTTCTGCAAATCGTGATATCATTCCCACGTGATGAAATTTTTACCGCACGCAACAAAAATTTTTTAAGGAGAATCGGAGGCGAGGGAAGGTGCGTAAAAATAATAATAATTCAGAGAAATTAAGATTTACATTAAAGATAGTAGCTGCCTTAAGTCTTGTAGTGGTCTTGACGATGGGGCTTGGCTTCCTCAGATTTCATGCCGCGCGTCTCGCTTATTATCTCGATTCTGTCAACAAATCCATTCAGAAATATGCCGACGAAGAAGTTGTCTTGCGTCAGGAGCTTTCGGGACTGCTCGCGCCCATAAGAATTTATAGCTACTGCAAAGAGAATTTGGGAATGCAGAAAGTTTTGAAAGCTGAGACCCTCCCGATGAGAGTTCGTGGAAATTCTCTGACTGCCTCCAAGAAAAATTCCACTCGTGAGAGCGAGGGCTGGCGTGCCGGTCTGGCGTGGCTCTTCGGAACCAGCGATAACGATAGATAAATCCATTCAAATACATGTCAAAATCAGAAATCAAAAACGGACGGGGAAACCCGTGGTCGTTGTTCGTACTTTTCTTTACGGTCATCAGCGTAACGTTGGTGGCTCGACACTGCTACCCTGAGCCTCGTGTACTTCAGCAATCCCAGCATCAATATTGGCGCAAAGTCCCGCTGCACTCGACGCGCGGAATTATTCAAGACGTTAAAGGCAACGCGCTCGTCATCTCCGACACGATCCCGTCATTCGCGATAGATCCCTCGCTGTTGACCTCGGAAGACGTTGACAAGCTCGACGGTGTCATCTCCGAGGACATGATCCGAAAGATCGAGGACGCAATGAAGAACAAGAAGCAATATGTCCCGATCGCCGCCAAGGTCGACGAGAAAGAAGCCGCGAGATATAAATCCCTAAAGGCCAAGTTCAAAGACCCTCGCGCCTTAATCGAAGAGTTCGATCCCTATCGCAAGTACACGAACCAGCGGCTGATGTCCCACGTGTTGGGCTTCTGCGACGTTGACAACAAAGGTCAGGCGGGAATCGAACAGGTTTGGGACAACACGCTCTACAATCCGCCCGGCCAAAGGATCACGGTCAGGCGACGCGGAAGTCAGCCCGTCTCTCTCTTTGAGCATGACATCGACCGCCGAACGACTACGCCGGTGATCACCCTGACGCTCGACAGCAGGATCCAATATGTCGTGGAGAAGCATCTCTTCAAGGCCGCGCAGGACGACGGAGCTAAGTGGGCCGTGTGTATCTGCATGGAGCCGAACACCGGGGAGATCTTCGCGATGGCAAGCTGGCCAACGTTCAACCCGCAGGATCGCAGGAACGTCAACCCCGAGGTCTTTTCAAACTCGGCGGTCAGTCGAGGCTACGAGCCAGGCTCAACATTCAAGCCGATATATCTCGGGATCGCTCTCGAACGCGGGTGGGCAAGGACTGACGAAAATTTCTTCTGTCCGGCCAAGCTGAAAGTTGCGGACGGCTTCATCAGGGAGTCAAACTCCAACGTCGCTATGGGCAACATAAGCACGGCTCAACTGTTGATAAAGTCATCGAATGTCGGAATGGCTCAGATCGGAATCAGAACGGAGCGCACGAAAGTTTATGACAGCCTCTTGGCCTTGGGCTTCGGACGCGAGAGCGACATCGAACTCCCGGGCGTTGCTCGCGGTATCCTCCCGTATCCTGAGAACTGGCGAGGCATCACCCCGGCCAACATTGCGATCGGGCAGGGACTTGCTGTTACGCCGCTGCAGCTCATCACGGCAATGGGAGCAATCGTCAACGGAGGCAAGCTCATGAGCCCCTACATCGTCAAAGAAGCCGTGAACTCGATGGGCGAAACTGTCTACAAAGGCGAGCCGAAAGTGATGCGCGAGGTCTACACTCCCGAGACAGCCGCGTGGATCAGAAGAGCTATGCGCCGCGTGGTGCTTGAGGGGACGGGCAAGAGAGCCAACACCGACATAACGGAGCTTGCAGGCACGACGGGCACGGCTCAGGTTCCTGAGGGAGGCAAGTACTCGCGAAATCGTTACGTAGCTTCGTTCATTGGGTTCTGGCCTTACGACAGTCCGAAATATTTAATGCTCGTCGTGATCGGTGAGCCGTCAAGCGGAAGAATTTACGGAGGAGAGCTGGCCGCGCCGCCGTTCAAAGCTATCGTGGAAGAGATGGCGGAGCTGGATTACTATTCGTAGCTTCGCCGCGGATTTTTTGGAAACCAACCTTTCCTAACTCGCTCGGTCTGTTCTTTCAGCTCGCGTATGCACCACAGCAACACGAAGCTCAATATCCCAAGTGCGCCCGACGCTATGAAGTCCTCAACCACCAGCGACCCCGCCGCACTCGCAAGCCCCGCCACGAGGAACACCGGCCAAATCTTTTCAGAGAAATAATACTCGCACTTGACCACGATAGGGTGAAACAGTCCCGTGATCACGAACGCAAATATCCCGATGATGATCCCCGACCAGTTCATTATCGCTTCAACCTCCTGAGCAAGAGAATTAAATAATGTCCGAGGCACGCGAACAAAATCATTATGGCAATGTAATCGAGCATGAAGAACATGAACGGCTCATCGAAATCAAAGAACACGAACATTATATTGAGCGTCATGTAATCCCAAAGCTGACGCTTCACGAACGCCCACGCCCCGTAGAGCATGATCGCAGCCGCGAGTACGTGAGGCAGAAGCTTCATCTTCGGCTTCAAGCCCCGGAACATCATCGCGCTGAAGATGTGCCAGTTGAGCCCGGCGTGGAAGCTCATCAGGACGTAACCCCAATATGACGCGACGATATGCGACTGACGAGCGAACGACGTGAACGGATCCGTCTCGGAGATCTCAACGCTCCCGAGCGTCCTCGCCATCAGCAAGCCGCTCACGAGCAAGAACACAACATCGATGATTAAGAGAATGTTCACGAGGCTCAGGATCACTCGCGTGAGGTCGTAGCGACCCTTGAAGAGTCCACGAAGCCACCAGCGGTTGAGCCACAAGTGAAAGAAGAACAGAACGATCAAGCTCATGCCGAGCCACTCATGGATCAAAGCTCCCCACTCGTAACCGTCGAAGCCAAGCCCCAAGCTCGCGAGCAATGTCTCGAGTGCCGGGCCGATAAGCTCGTATGACATCGAGAGCAGCAGTATCACCGTCATGAAGATATCTATCAAAGGTCTAAGCATCGTTTCAACTCCGAAATTTTTTATGGATTATATAATAACGCCATCATGTCGAAAGGAGAAAAAATTTTGAGCATCAACTTTGAGAGCGTTCTGAACTTCATACGAGCCAAGGACAAAAGCGTCGAGTTTCGTGTGAAGCGTCAGGACGATTTTTATGTCAACATCTCCGAGGTCATCTCGGACAGCCGCGACGTAACCCCCGGGACTTTGTTCGCGTGCATCAAGGGCGAGAGTTCGGACGGTCATGAGTTCGCTAAGATGGCGAAGGCTAAGGGAGCTTGCGCTCTGCTGTGTGAACGCGAGGTCGACTCGGAGCTGCCTCAGATCATCGTGAAGAGAGTTCGCGACTTCCTCGGTGAGACTGCCGCGCTCGTTTACGACAACCCGGCCTCGAAGCTCTTGATGGTCGGCGTAACCGGCACCAACGGCAAGACAACCACGACATACATAACGCGAAGCATATTGAAAGCTGCGGGGATACGCTCGGGATTGCTCGGGACGATCATCGAGAGCGACGGCATCATCGACAAGGAAGCCGACCGCACGACCCCCGAAAGCTGCGTTGTACAGCGTCAGCTCGCCTCCATGGTCAAGAACGGCTGCGGAGCTTGCGTCATGGAGACCTCGTCTCACGGATTGTTCCTCGGACGCATCAAGGGCGCGCGCTATGATGTTCCTGTCTTCACGAATTTATATCCCGAACATCTGGACTTTCATATTGACATGGAAAATTATTTCGCGGCCAAGAAACTTCTCTTCACGAATTACACGAAAGAAAATTTCATCGGCGCGGCGAACTTCGATGACCCATACGGCAAGAGATTGCTCGAAGAGTTCGGCGAGAGGCTTCGGGGCTTCGGGCTTGGTGAGGGAGCTGACTCGCGAGCTTTCAATGTCAGGACGAGCCTCAGCGGTACGGAGCTTGAAATCTCTACGAAAGGTTTCGAGCCTTTGAAGCTTCACAGCCCGCTGGTCGGCGACTTCAACGTCATGAACACTCTGTGCGCGGTTACGGCTATGCGCGGGCGCGTCGATGATGCCGCGATCGTCGAGGGAGTTGCGAATGTCCCGCAGGTGCCGGGTCGCCTTGAACGCATTGACCTCCCGAACGGAGCTTGCTGCTTCATCGACTTCGCTCACACGCCGTCAGCCTTGAAGAGCGTCTTGAAGACCATACGCGCTCTGTCAGGTGATAAGGGTCGGATTATCTCTGTGTTCGGTCATGGCGGAGGACGCTACCAGCAGAACAGGCCGGAGCTTGGGAAGTCAGCCTCGCAGTTCGCGGACGAGATCATCATAACGTCGGACAACGCACGCGACGAAGACCCCGCAATGATCGCCGAAGCTATCGCCGCAGGCGCGACAGTTCCATATAAGATAATGACCGACCGACCCGAGGCAGTGAGATACGCGTTGAGCCTCCTGAAGCCGGGGGACATACTCGCGATCACTGGCAAAGGCCCGGAGAAGTTCATCACCATCAAGGGCAAGCACATTCCGTTCAACGATGCTGAGGCTGTGAACGCATGGAAGGCGGCATTATAATTATTCCAAAGGAGAAATCTAAAAATGAACATGAAACTTAAAGAATTATTCGCGCTGATTGATGTCAATGTCCCGGAGGAACTCGCGGAGCTTGAATTTCCCTCTCACCTCGCGACCGACAGCCGAGACGTGATTAAAGGCGGCGCATTCGTCGCTCTCGAGGGCGAGAAGACAGACGGCCACAAATATATTCCTCAGGCGATCGAGAACGGCGCGGCTCTGTTGCTCGTCCGCAAAGGCAAGAACCCCGGCGCAAGTGTCCCGACGATTGAGCTTGACGACCCCGAAAGAGATTTAGCGCGCTTGGCCTCGGAAAAGCTGAAAGCTCACGAAAATCTCCACGAGGTCATCGCGATCACCGGCAGCGTCGGCAAGACCACGACACGCGCAGCGTTACAGCTCGTCTTAAAGGACAGGTTCAAAATCCACGCGCCCGAACGTAGCTTCAACACTCTCATCGGCTGCACAGCCACGATAATGGCGATGCCGCTTGAAACTGAGATTATCATCTTGGAATTTGGCGCGAACAAGCCCGGCGAGATCCGCGAGCTTACGGAATATTTCCCGCCGACTATGTCGGTGCTGACCGCTGTGGCTCCTGTTCATCTCGAAGGCTTCGGGGACGTTCAAGGCGTGCTGCGCGAGAAGCTCGAAATCACCAACTCGCCCGTCATGACCAGCATAGTCTACAACAACGACAACGAGGATCTAAACGAAGCATTCAAATATATCGTGAAGTCTATGGGTGTCGGCGAGAGCAAGGACTCGGACTTCGTGATCAGCCACGACACTTCGGAATATAAATTGCCGTCGATGTCTTTCGTGATAGCTCACCGACCCACGCAGGAGATCGCACGCTTCACGGTCAACATTTGGGGGCGACACAACGCTGTTCCGATTGCGTTAGCGGCTGCTGTAGGCCATGAACTCGGGCTGAGCTTGCAGGAATGTTCGGACGCTCTCGGGGAGTTTCAGGCTCTCGAAGGTCGTGGCCGCGTGATTACCCTCGGCGAAGATAAATTCCTCGTCGATGACTCCTACAACGCTAATCCGGCCTCAATGTCGGCATCGTTGGAGACGTTCGTGAAGCTCGACATGACCGGGAAAATTGCAGTCCTCGGTGAGATGCGCGAGCGTGGCGAAGACTCCGTGAAGTGCCATGCTGCCCTCGAACCCTTGCTCGATAGGCTCGACCCTGTGATCCTGACCGGCGGCACGTGGCGCGAAGCTATGACCGGCAAAAATTATATTTTCGCGGATACGTGGCGCGAGGCTCTCGAAGCTCTCAACAAGATCATGAGCGCGGACGAGTGGCACGGAATTTTGGTCAAAGGCTCCCACAGCATCGGCC
>JAFSJO010000050.1 GCA_017449415.1 Synergistaceae bacterium | reverse complement strand
GAACTCATAACCAGCTTAAAGACTCTCGGGCTTGACGCGGGCGCGACCAGCGAGGATATTCACGCGGCGTTCAGAAAGCTTGCGCGGGAGCTTCACCCCGACGTTACAGGATCGAAGAGCGATTTCAGGTTCAAGCAGATTACAAGCGCGTACACGATTCTGAAGAACATCACGCCGGAAGAACTTGCGGAACTGGCCAAAGCTAGACCGCAGCCCAAACGCGACCTCTACGACTACTACAGCGCAGAGAAGCAACGCCGAGCCGACGATGAAAAGATCGACGCGATAATCGACAAGTACGAGAGCGAATTAAATTCATTCTACACGGACAAATTTGGCAGTGAGGGGCTGGACATGGACGCGCTGACGCTGAGGCTGAAATCCAAAAATCCAAAGGTCATCAACGCGGCTTTGAAGCGAGCCGGCAACCTCGTGAACAGGGTCGAGTTTCGCAAAGCCTTCGCTTCGGTGCTTGCGCGTGATGAGATCGACGAGGGGATCGCCGACATAATCAACTCTTTGCCGTTCGAGGCTATGTCGCGGAGGTTGATCGCGCTCGATGTCTCGAACAACGCCGGAAATTTTCCAACCGGGCTGATAATCGCTCTCATTGGAGCTGTCGATGAAGTTAGCGTTATGGAAAGTCTTTTGCTTCATGTCCGGCCTGATGACGTGGCTGTGATCCTGCGCCGGTGGCCGTCGGGCAGGGTGATGAACTCAAACGTCGTGCGAAAGCTCCTTGACTCAGATGACGCTAGAGTTCTCGTCCCGGTGCTTGGGGTCATGCGCGAGAATTTCCCGGCCTTGGCCTCTCAACACCGAAAGAGACTCGGAGAGCTTGAAAGCCACTCGACCGCCGCCGTAAGAGCTTGGGCCAAGAAGCTCACGAGCTAGACGAGTTTCATTTGATTTTGGATTTCGCGAAGCTGTCGAAGCTCCAGCCACTCGGAGGGTTGCGCTTGGTTCTTCTTTAGGCTGTCATTGATGGCCTCGATACGTCGGCGCACCCAATTCGATTTAATCATTCTGTAGATGTTTTGCCACTTCTCAGCAGGCTCCATCTTGATGGACTTGCAAAACTCCTCGCCGCGCTTGATCAGAGCCGTCTTGTCAGTCTCGCCCGTCGACAGCCACATCGCGAAAAGGTTATCGGGGTTTTCGGTCAGCAACGACAGCGCAGTCTCACGAGCAAGCTCGCTTTGTAGGATTTTATACGCCTCCGCGGGTTCGATGCTCAAACGACACTGAGCGTAGTTGTAAAGCATGGCGCATAGCCCGGCTTCGAGATTTTCGTCGGAGCGTGAGAAATTCTCTTCGCTCTCGGTCGCTTCAAACTTCAGCCGACGATCTCCCGCCAATCTCCTATCAATCTCGCTTGGAGGGACGAGCGTCAGCTCACTGATCTTGTAACGATACGGCAGGATCTCACTCGCGTCGAGCTTCGAGAAGTTATAGAAAAGTTCATCGGTCGCGGCCTTGCGCGTTGTTGGATCATTCAGAGCCGGGGTCAGCGTCTTGATCTGCTGCAGCACCAGCGGGGTCGCGTTGGCTATTGCCGTCTCGAAATCTTCGGGGGGATTTGCGCTCAGAAACTCGTCGGGGTCTTTGCCCTCTGGGATCTCAACAACTCGAACGTCAAGCCCATGCTCCTGCAAAATATACATGCCTCGCAGTGTCGCAGTCTGTCCGGCGGTGTCGCTGTCGTAGCATATGTAGCAGCGTTTTGAAAATCGCCCGAGCAGTTCCGCCTGTTCAGCCGTCAATGACGTTCCAAGCGATGCCACAGCCTCGCCGAAGCCGCACTTGTGAAGCCTCAGCGCGTCCATGTAACCTTCGACCAAGATAGCGCGGTCTCGTTCCCGTATGAATTTTTTCGCGTCGTTGAGGAGATAGAGATTTTTGCGCTTGCTGTAGACTTCGCTCTCGGGACTGTTGATGTACTTCGCGCCCTCGCCGTCGATTAATCTGCCTCCGAAAGCGATCACCTTGCCCGCCACGTCCCTAACCGGGAATATCAGCCGACCCCGGAACCTGTCATATAGCCCTCGGCTCCCCTGCAACGCAAGCCCGGCTTCCAAAATCTGCCCGTCCTTAACGCCCGAATGTCTCAGAAATTTCAATAGGCTGTCCCACGAGTTCAAGCTGTAGCCGAGTGAGAAGCGTGAAATGTCGTTCGCTGTCAAGCCACGACGCTGCATATAAGCCCGCGCCGCCACGCCCTGAGTCCCGGTGAGGTTATCAGTGAAAAATTTCGCCGCCATTGCCAGAACGTCATGAAGAGATTTCTCGCTGTTGTTGCGTCTCTCGTAAAGAGTTATCTTGATCCCGGCTCGCTCCGCGAGGAGGCCAAGAGCTTCGGAGTAATTCAAACCCTCCGTCTTCATCACGAACGTGAAGACATCTCCGGCCTCATGACAGCCGAAGCAATAGTAGCTCTGTGTGTCGGCGAAAACATGAAATGACGGTGTCTTCTCGTCATGGAACGGACACAGCCCCATGAAGCCGCGCCCACTTCGCTTCAGTCTCACACGCTCGCCGATTATGTCCACAATGTCAAGCGAATTTTTAATCTGTTCGTAAAGCTTCAATCTAAATTCCTAACTCCTAAAGGTGCTGAATATATTATAATAACCCGCAGAAAATATTTTCCGGGAGAGATTTCCATGATGAAAAGAAAGATTATACTCGCGCTCGTGGTTATGATTTTCGTTGTGCCGTGCGCCGCATTCGCCGACGAAGTCAACGACCTTCTAAACTTTTACGTAAAAAAATTCACGCCCGAGAAAGCTACGCTCGTCATATCAGAGAAGCCCGACGCTACGGGACTGTTCAGCGATGTTTACATGGACTTGAAAGGTGTCGTGATTGATAAGCTCCGTCTCAGCTCGCTGGTCGTGAACATGCGCGGCGTGCAGTTCAACGCTCCATCAGAGTGGGCTAAAGGCAAGGTAGAGTGCAAGGACGCTATCTCAGTCCTAGCGACGGCTACGTTGCTCGAAAGAGACATCAACAAATCTATCGAAGACAAGAGCTTCGGGAGCAGCGGCGAGCATTGGCACAACATGTCCATGAAGATCACTCCGAAAGGTCTTGCGGGCAAAGGATATTACAAATATTCGTTCCTTGATATCCTGATCGAGATCGACAGCCGGCTGAAGATCGTGAAAGCTAAGGAGCTGTGGCTCGATGAACCTTACGTGAAAGTCAACAAGCTCGATCTCCCCGACTACGTCACAAAGAAAGCTTTGTCGCGTATTCAGCCGCTCGTGGATCTGAGGAAATTCCCGCTTCCTCTTTCGCTTCACAAGGTTGAGTTACGGAACGGCCAAGCGACGCTGTCATCGCGGACTTTGCCCAAGCCTTTGAAAGGCGGCATCACGTACACATACACGAAATAAAATTCTTTCATCATGAACAGCATTGACAGAAAGCGTTATATCTGGGTGGTGCTCTCGGCGATTGCGCAGGGGCTGTTGTTGGGAGTTTTTGCCGTCGTGCGATCTGGGCCTCTGAAGTGCGTGCCGCTGACGGTGATTTTCTTGGTGCCGTTTGTGTTTTGGCTGTCGCAGGAGCATTGGGGACGGAGGCTCTCGAACTTCCTTCTTGGCCTCACGCTCGTCCTGATTGTGTTCTGGCTCTACCGTCTGTGGTCGTGGTACTCGCCGAACGTCGGAAATTTCGATGTCGTGCCCTCGCAGAAGTCCGACCTGATCCGGGTCAGTATGGCGGTGTTCTTGTTGATACCGTTCTTTCAATGTCGAATGGCCGCGTGGAGCTGGAAATTTCCCTACAGCGAAATCTTTTTCCAGTTCTGTCGGAATTTGTTCCTGCTCTTTCAGGCTTCGATCGTTATCGCGGTGTTTTGGGGATTGCTCGTTACGGCGGGATTGCTCTTCGACATTGTGGGACTCGATAAAGTTCCATACATAGTCTTCAATCCTGTTATCGCTGTCCCGCTGTCAAGTCTCACGATAGCGATCTCGATCTCCGTCGCGATCAAACACCCCGGCATCGACTCGCTTGGCCGCTGGATCCTGTCCGTGCTTGCGTGGCTGTTGCCGTTCTTCTCAGTGCTGTCGGTGATGTTCCTGTTGTGTCTGCCGTTCTCGGGTCTGAAAACTCTTTGGAGCACGGGTCAGGCGAGTACGCTCATGTTGCTGTTGCAGTTCGGTACGATAATCCTCGCTAACGCCGCGTGGCTCGACGGAACGAAGCCAGCTTTCAAAAGTTCTTTCGTGAACCTCCTCGCGAAGATTTCACTTCTGTGTCTGCCATTCTACACGGGGCTTTGCATCTATTCGGTCGGACTTCGAATTGAACAGTACGGCCTCTCAACAGACAGAGTTCACGCTATGTTCCTCGTTGTGGTAACGGGGATATGGGGGTTGAGCTACGCCGGCGCGGTGCTGCTCGGGAAGTGGCCCGGCTCGATCGGTAAGGTCAACATGACATCAGTACTCTTCATGGTCGCGATCGTCGCGGTGATGAACTCGCCGATATTAGACCCCTACAGGCTCGCGGCATTCAATCAGGCTCAGAGGCTTCAATATGGCGAGATAGCTCCAGAGGAGTTCGACTATCTCTACACGCGCTTCAACCTCGGACGCTACGGCAATCAAGTCCTCAACGAACTCGCCAAGAACGGATCCGAACCCGTCAAGCACGCCGTCGAGTCGGCTATGTCGGTCGAAGCCTCCGACTACGCGAATTACTTAATCAATAACGTTCCGCCTGTCTCAGTCCGTCGTGAGATTATCTCAGCGGTGAAAGTGAAACCCGAGGGCGCGAAGCTCTCTGACGATTACGTGAATTATTTCGTCAGTGAGTGGGGCAGGAAGTCCGAGATCCTCCAAAACATTTCCAAACCTGATGACGCTGTGTTCGTCTTCGCTGATGTCGAACGAGGAGATGGCATCAAAAATCTGATTTTGTTCACGGATAACGTCGGAGCTGTCTACAGGATCGCCAACTCGTTGGAGCTGGTCGGAACAATCCGCGGGGACTTTGAAGCCCGAGAGCTTGCCTCGAAAGACATAAAAACTTCCGAGCCGAAATTTTTTGACCTCAACATCGGCGGCGAGACTTTCCAAATTCTGAAGTAGCCTCGCGCTATGGCCATCATAGATTTTGACGATGAGATCGTGAGGTCATGTCTGCCTGCGCTCTTGAAAGATAAGACAACGCAAGAGGACATTTCACTCCCGGCTGACGTTGACATCAACAGCCTCCGACCCCGCAGTATGAAATCTCAGGGCGAACAGTCCGAGCGTGCTCGCAAGAATGCCGAAGTCTTCACGCCAGCGTGGCTGTGTCGCGAGATGATCGACTACCTCCACGACGAGTGCGAACTCAACTCGAAACCTTGGAAAGAAT
>JAFSJO010000049.1 GCA_017449415.1 Synergistaceae bacterium | reverse complement strand
TCCGCCGACGTAAAAAAATGAAAAATAAGAAAATGGTTGGGGCGTCGACCATTCGGAGGAGAATCTGTAAGACACTCGCAAGGGTGCAAGGTTCGTTGATACCAGAATCCCCCGACTTTAGTCGTGGGGAGTACGTCAAGACCCAGTACAAAGCGACGGCGATTTTATCGATCCATGGGAGGAACGATCGCCGTTGCTTTTTTCTGGGCTTTTTGCCTTTCAAGGTAGGCATGATAACTTCGCCTCGGTTCTGCAAGGGCGGCTCCCCGTTCGATCGATGAGCCTTGCTTCTCATCCGGGACTCTCCCGTGGGGCGTATTATATCATCACAAGTTTCACTTTAGCCGCTCAGCTCAGCAAGTTCATTAACGTTAAGGCCGGCGCGTATCCCAAAGCGCGTCAACACGAAATCATATCTTGCCGGATCCTCGGGGCAGATTTTTTTGAAGCCCTCTGTGATTTCGATCGCGGTTTTGAGGTCGGCGTTCTTCCTTTTCGTGAAGCCCAACAGCCCGGCTATGTTGTGCATGTGAGTGTCTGTCGGGACAATCAGGTCGCGAGGGCTTAGAACTTTCCAGCCGCCGGGGTCGACGCTGTCATGACGGACGAGCCATTTTAGGTACAGAAAAATTCTTTTGCACGCGCTGCCGTCTTTTGGCGCAGTAACCAGAGAGAACGATCCGGGCTTTCTGTTTTTCGAAAGTCGTTCGGAAAATTTATCGAGTGCCGTGAATATGCCGTCGGAGGTCGCAATGCAATCGCCGAAAAATTTTTCGAGACTGTCATAATCCCTTATCACGCTCGCAACGTTCGCCAACAGGTTGTTGATGTCCTCGCCGGTCGTGAAGCGGTGCTTGAAACTTTCCGGGACAACATCAAAATTTTTGTTCGCAACTAAAAATTCGTGCGGCGAGTCCGTGAGACACTCAAGAACTCTCTCAACGCTCTTCATGATCTGAGCCACGCGCCCGTAAGCCAGCGACGAAGCTACAAGCCCGACAATCTCCAAGTCCCTGACATCTTTGTATTCGTAGAGAAAATATAGCGGGTCAGGGTTGATAAGCTCTCTGCGCTGGTAGACGTAATAAAGCCCGTCCAAAAATGATTTTAATCTTTCGCTGTCCATGTTGTCATAAAAACAGGGAAGCCTTTCATTGAAAAAACTTCCCTGCGTATCTCTGCGTGTAATTTTGGTTGTTAGCTTTGTTTAACGTGCGGCAAGCTCGCGGTCGACGGTGTAGACTCCGTGCTTGTCGTTTCCTAAAAATTCCAGCTTGCTGACGATGCTGCCGGTGTTGTCTTCCTCTTCCATCTGCTCATCGACGAACCACTGAAGCATCGAGAGCGTCGCGTAATCAAATTCGCTGTTCGCCATCGAGACGAGCTTGTAAATCCTCGACGTTACATACTGCTCGTGAGCGTAGGCCGTCTTGAAGACTTCGAGAGCGTCCGCGTAGGTCTCTTTGGGCTTGGCCACGTCTGGGACGATGAAGCGTGCGCCGCGTTCGTACAGATAATCAATGAACTTCTCGGCGTGTTCAACTTCTTCTTTGTATTGCTTGCGCATCCAGTGAGCCATTCCCTCGAGCCCGGCATCTTCAAAATACGCCGACATCGCCAGATAGATATACGCCGAGTCGAACTCTGCTTTAATCTGGTCGTTGATGGCGGCCGTCATTGCGTCAGAAATTTTCATTGTGATCTCTCCTCATTGTGGAGCGGAGCTTTCAACTCCTCACTCCTAACTCCTAACTCCTCACTAAATCCCGGCTTTCCAGAGGCCGTGTTTGTTGCAGAACTCGCGCATTGTCGAACCTGACTTCGCGCTTCCGAACTCCGCCGCAGGCTCTTCGCCCGGTTTGAGGAACTGTCTGCAAACTCTTTCGCCGTTGATGACCTCGATCCACTCGATGTAGTGATCGTCCTGCATTGGGTGAGCGACGCTTCCGACTTTGACCTTTCCGCCCTCAAAGACGGGGACGTGCTTCTCAACAGCTGCGTCGGTTGTGTTCTCTTTGAGCTGCTTCATCGGCTCGCCACAGCAGACGAGAGTCCCGCCGCCGACGTGCATGACCTCGACGATGTTTCCGCACTTTGCACACTTGAAAACGCTTAATTTTTCCATAATCATTTACCCCCGTAAAATTATTTGAGGCATATAATAAGCTCAAATGAAAATTTTTGACACGAAAGAATTACCGAAAAAGGAGATTTTACGATGAGACGCTCGAAAGGATTTTCGTTGATTGAACTTATGACGGCTATGGTCGTGTATGGAATTTTTCTTGTGATGCTTGCGGGGTCGTTTTACGCGCTGACATCGTTCGCGACGAGGTCTCAGCAGGTTTTGCTTGCTCGCGAGCGTGGCCGGAAAGTCATAGATTACATTGACCAGAGGATACGGACAGCTGGGCTTGGAATGTGGGAGTTGGGAAAATTTAGTGAAGTTCAAGAGGCACTCAGTCCCCTAACTAGCAGTGGCAAGCCGCTATATAACAGCCGTTACAACGGGCTAAGGCTCCCTGTTGCCATCACATATTCATACAGTATTGAAGATAAACGTAACGACCTTGCCGGCGCAAACCCGTACAAAACGCTAGCCAGCTACAAAGACGGAATATGGTATGGAAATATTTTGACTTTGATTTATGCCGAGCGCGAGACGGACACTACACCAGACACCGCGATTTTGCGAGTCGTAAGAGACTATACGTCCGGGATTATTGTTCCTCTCGTTCCAACTGTTGAAGACGCTCTTGATAAATTGCTGGACGCGCTAGCTTCCACCGAAGACGATGAATTTTGGGAAAAGTACTTTTTCCTCGGCGAACTAATCTTTGACAAAGAAGAAGGTGAAACCGAGATTTCAACAAAAAAAGCAGAAAAAATCTATCAACACTATAAGGATAGTGGAAAAAGCATCAAAGAAGCTGCAAAAGCGACGCTGGACAGAATGCCCGGTACTACTAAAACTAAAATAGCTTTAATTGCAAATAACAAACATGTCGCATTGTATGCGGAAGGTTATAATGGCCCGTATGAATTCATGACTGGTGAAAATGAATTCGTTAAATCAGATTTTGTATCTAGCACTGGTGAAAATTTCAAATCGTGGGCAGTTACAGCAGGCACCGGGGTTCCCATATTAACAGAAAAAAACATGAGCAGCACCAAAAAGGTAAACCTTACGCCACAGAAAGATGGCATTACAATTCCCAACGGCGATGAGCTTCTGTATCTGAAATTTGAAAGGCTTTTCACCAGTAACCCAAGCGAGTATGACACGAAGCACGGCCAGCCTTACCGCAATCTCTACGTTCAAAAGCCCAAAGGTACTGACTGGGGGAACATTAACCCCTTTGAGGCTGGGATCTTGGAAATCTACATGGAGATGGACGAGAAGAATAACATATTTCATCTTTGGGTCTTGTCCACCGGCGGGCGCGACACGATAAAGCACGAATGCCCAAAAGATTGGCCAAATACGACAACCAATGACAGAAGATTCTGGCGAGACGACTTCGCGTATGAAGTTCTCTACGTCTCGAAGGCTTCGTGGAAACTCAACAACCTCCGCGAGGGCTTCGAGTGGAATTAGCGCACCAGCAACCCCGCGAGTGCCTCGTCAATATGCGAGACGCGAATAATCTTTATGCCGGAGAATTTTATCTGCTCGCGTGAACTCACCACAGCCGTGTGAAACCCCAATCGCGCGGCTTCTTTTAACCTCAAATCTATCCTCGTAACCGGGCGAATCTCTCCGGCAAGTCCAACCTCACCAAGCCAACACATCCCCGGCTGTAAAGAAATATTTTTCAGAGCTGACGCTATCGCCGCGCAGGCCGGTAAGTCCGCCGAAGGGTCTTGAAGACTCAGGCCACCCGCGACATTGATATACAAGTCATGACTGTTCGTTGAGATACTGCACCGCCTGTCGATGACCGCCGTAAGGAGTTGGAACCTGTTAAGCTCAATCCCGCGCGAAGTCCTCCGAGGGTACGGGAATATCGTTCGAGCCGCCAATGTCTGGATCTCAGCCGCCAGCGGCGTGTTGCCCTCCAAAGCTATCGTCATCGCGACACCGGGCACAGCTGAGTCGTCTCTGTTCCAATACAGTCCGCTCTTGTCAGTAACCGGGATCAAACCGTCCTCGCGCATCTCGAAAATTCCAAGCTCGTCCGTGCTTCCGTAACGATTTTTGACAGCTCGCAACATTCGATAAGCCGAGTAGCCCTCGCCTGAGAAGTTCAGCACCGTGTCGACCATATGTTCGAGCATCATCGGCCCGGCGATCTTTCCGTCCTTGGTTATGTGGCCGATCATGACGGCGGGGATATTCTTTTCCCTCGCGCAGTCAATGACACGCTGAGCCACTGCCCGAACCTGCGTGACTGTTCCGACCCAGCCGGAGTTGTTGTCAGCCGACATAGCTTGAACGCTATCGAGGACGAAGAAAGCGAACTTTTCGTTGTCGAGGTTGCTCAATGCGTCCTCAAGCTCCGAGCCGGAATACAAAAATAATTTTTCTGATGACGTGTTGATCCGCGAGGCTCGCAAAGCCACCTGAGCGTCGGACTCCTCGCCCGAGATATAGAGGACAGGCGCGTCGTAATTCTTCGCGACACTCCCAGCCGCCTGCAACAGCAACGTCGATTTACCGATGCCCGGCTGGCCGCCGATCAAGACGACTCCCCCGGGCACAAGCCCGCCGCCCAAAACGCGATCCAGCTCTTCAATGCCGGTTGAAATTCTTTCGGGGGGCTTAACGTCGAGCGCACTCATGATCTTCACGTGAGAAAAAATTTTTTTCGATGACGCTGTCGCGGGAGGAGCTTCCTCCAACATTTCGAGCGTCCCCCACGAGTTGCATGATGGGCACTTGCCTGTCTTGGTCGTCGTGATGTGTCCGCACTCGGAACAGATATATTTTGTGATTGGTTTCGTGTTTGCCATGGAAAATTATTTTACATATAATTCAAGAAAACATAAAGGAGGAGTCCGCGTGGGATTAAAGAAAAAATTTATGCGCGCATATTACGGGCTGGATACGTGGCGGGA
>JAFSJO010000048.1 GCA_017449415.1 Synergistaceae bacterium | reverse complement strand
TCGGCCTGTTCCCATGTCGGGATATACGCGCCTTCTTTTACAAGACCCTCGACAAAATTATCGTAAACGCTTTCATGGACGATTAAATTTCCGTCGCACGAACAGCCTGAACCGAAGTCGGAGCATTTTGAAATTCTCGTGTTCATTGCGGCCTCGTAGGCGCGTTCCTTAGTGTTCGCTGTGTTGTCTACGATTACGGTTGAGTTTCCTGCGCCCGAACCGTAAGCCGGAACTCCTGACGAATAAGCAGACCTGACCATCGGACGGCCTCCCGTAGCGATGACGAGGTCAACCATTTTCATTAACTCCTGAGTTAATGTGATGCTCGGCTCTTCGATTACCTGAATAATGTCAGCCGGTGCGCCCTCGCGCTCAAGAACTCCGCGAATAATATTAACCGTCTTGGCTGTAACTTTCGTCGCTCTGGGGTGCGGCGAGCAGATGAGAACGTCGCGTGCTTTCACGGCATAGATCGCCTGACCGGCAGGGGTTACGCACGGGTTCGTGGTCGGGACGAGCGTAGCAATGACTCCGACGGGCTTGGCGTACTTCACGAGACCTTTCTCGGGGTTCTCTTCGATGATGCCGACGCTCTTGTTGCGCAGACAGTCGCGAAGTATCAGCTTCAGCTTGTTGCGCTTGTTGCGTTTGGTTACCTTGTCGCCGAGTCTCGTCTCGTCAACGGCTTCGTCGCAGATCGGCCCCCAGACTTTCAACGGATAAATCGCCGCGCAGATAGCTCTGCAAAGTCTGTCGACTCTCTCCTGATCGTAAGTCGCGATGATGTCAGCCGCAACTCGCGCCTTCTTCACCATTTCTTCGATCATTGCGATCTCTTCGGGTGTTACTTCATGATGTGCCATTGTAAGTTTTTAACTCCTTTCAGAATTTTACATTGGAGGAACGAGCGAAGAGCCTTCAATTCCTAACTCCTCACTCCTAACTCCTAACTTTATTTCGTTATGTGTGATTTCGCGTGGCTCGGAGGAACGTACTTGCCGTTCTCTTTCTTGACCAGCTTACCTTCCTTGACCAGCTCGCTCGGCGTATAGATGTCGTTGATGTTCCAGCAGCCGGGCGTCGGGACGGCGATATTCTCCATGATCGCTTCGACGAGGAAAGGTTTGCCGGCTTTGTTGGCCTCGATAGCTTTCGCCATTGCGGGCGCGAACTCGTCAGCCGAATTTACGCGGATAGCGTCGACACCGTAACCCTTAGCGACCTCAGCCCAGTTCGGCGAGTAAATCTCTCCGTCGGGCGTGTGGAATGTCGTTCCGAACTTCGTGTGATAGTTGGCGTTCTCGAGTCCGGCGATCGTTCCGAACGCGCAGTTGTTCATCACGACCCACGTACACGCGATGCCCTGCTCGACGGCCGTAGCCATGCACGTAGGATTGACTCCGAAGCCGCCATCTCCGATGAGAGCCAAGCAAATTTTATCCGGCGCAGCGATCTTTCCGCCAAGGACAGCCGAAGCTCCGAAGCCCATTGTCGCAAGCCCTGACGAGTGATGAACCGTTCCGGGGATCGTAATTGTGAACTGCTGAGCAACTCCGTTCTTGTTCCAGCCCACGTCCGTGAAGATCAAAGCGTCTTCCGGCAACGCGGCCTTAACGTCCTTCAAAATTCTCTGCGGGGTCATCGGGAAGCGCGAATCGTTCGAGATTGCTACGTTCGAGGCTTTGAATTCCTCTTTGGCTTTCGCAATCTTCTCACGGAGTCCGGGTCTCTTAATCCCCTCCGGCTTGATCTTCTTGGCCTCCTCCAAAATCTGAGCAAGCGCGAGCTTCAGATCCGCGACAGCTCCGATCTCGACAGGATAGTTGCGTCCAATCTCCGACGGGTCGATGTCAATCTGGAGGAATTTCGTAACTGACGGATCGAACGTTACGCCCTGATACCAGCTCGACGAGTCAGCCTCGGCGAATCTCGTTCCAAGAGCGAGGATCACATCGGCATTCAGTGTGAACTCGTGAGTGTGAGCAAGTCCCCAGAAGCCTGTCTGCCCAATCATAAGCGGGTGAAGGTCGCTGACACAGCCCTGACCCATAAGAGTTCGCGATATCGGAATGTCAAGGAACTCAGCCAGAGCCGCAAGCTCCGCCGATGCCTGAGCGAGCAAGATGCCACCGCCTGCGTGAATGACGGGATTTTTCGCCTCAACGAGTTTCTGTGCGATAGCCTTAGCCGCCGCCGGGTCAAGAGCCGGCTTCATCGTGATGTGGCTATCGTTGTATGTACGTGCGAAGAGGTCTTCCTCAATCTCGCGCGACCAAATATCCATCGGCATATCAATCAAGACCGGGCCGGGTCTTCCTGACTCCGCGAGCCTGAAAGCTTTGTCGAGAATGTCGGGCAGAGCTTCGGGATCGTCAACTCGCCAGCATCGTTTGCAAACCGGTTCGAGAAGTCTGTACTGCGTCGCGTCGCCGTGCATGTTGACTTCCTGATGCGGGTGTTTGCCGTAATAGTAGCTCGGAACATCACCGGCGAAGACAACCATTGGGATCGAGTCGAAAGCCGCGTTGGCGACTCCGGTCAAGACGTTCGTGATGCCGGGGCCAAGGTGGCACATTACGACTGATGCCTTGTGAGTAACTCTCGCGTATCCGTCAGCCGCTGTTGAAGCTGCTGCTTCGTGACGGTTGGAGATGTATTTGATTTTCTTGCTGCGTGAGAGAGCGTCCAACATTCCGATTACGGTGTGGCCGCAAAGACCGAAGATATATTCAACGCCCCTGCGCTCAAGATAATCAACCATGAGATCAGATACAAGTTTTTTGCTCATACGGGACAATACCTCCTTAAAAGAATGGCTGTGAAAATTTTTGTGAATTTCAATTTGGATTGAGGATAAAATAATATAGTTTCGTGTTTTCGTCAACGAAAATAATACTTAGTAACCTGCAACAAAAAAGGAGTCTCACGACTCCCCAATCTAACTCAAACGCAACGACTCTCTACTGAGCCTCGAACAGATCCTTTCCGACAGCGCACAACGGGCAGACCCAATCCTCCGGGACATCTTCCCACGCTGTGCCGGGGGCTATTCCGTTGTCAGGGTCTCCGGCTTCGGGGTCATATACATAACCGCAGACTGTGCATACATACTTCGTCATGATTTCACAACCTCCCTCTTTATTTCGTTTTTGTAATTATATCGCACGAATGAGGAATTAGGAATGAAAAATTTACTTCGCGAATGTCTGGTAATAGCCAACGCCGAGAATGATCAAGATGATCAGCGGCACTACGCAGGTGAAGTAGAAGCGCATTGCCTTGGGGAACTTCGCGCCCTTGCCAGCGTCGACCTCGGCGATGAAGTTGTCCCAGCCCCAGCCGTAGCGCGTTACACAGAACAGCAAGTACACCAGCGAGCCAATCGGGAGCAAGTTGTTGGAGACGATGAAGTCTTCGAGATCAAGCACGCCCGACCCCGGCCCAAGAGGCTGGAAGCCCGCCCACCTGTTGAAGCCCAACGCGCAGGGGATCGAGAACAGGAAGATCGTTACGGCCATGAACGCGACGGATTTATGACGCGACCAGCCGAGTCTATCCATGAAACACGCGACGATGTTCTCAAACACCGCTATGACTGTCGAAAGAGCTGCGAAGCTCATGAACAGGAAGAACAGCGCGCCCCAAAGCAATCCGTTGGGCATCTGGTTGAACATGTTCGGCAACGTTACGAAAATCAGGCCGGGGCCGGCTCCGGGGTTGATACCGTACGCAAAGCAAGCCGGGAAAATTATTAATCCCGCCGTCAGAGCTACGAAAGTGTCGAGCCCTGTTACAAGCATACTCTCGCCGAATAATGTTCTATCTTTCTCAATGTAGCTCCCGAAGATAGCCATCGAGCCTATGCCAAGGCTCAACGTGAAGAACGCCTGACCCAACGCGGCGTATAAAATCGTGCCAGCATCTTTCGAGAATAATTTGCTGAAATCGGGCTTGAGGTAAAACTCCAAACCTTTCTCTGCGCCCTCAAGAGTTACAGAACGGACAGTGAGCGCGATCATGATTATCAACAGTCCGCACATCATGATTTTTGTGATCCTCTCGACACCTTTACGAAGACCCGCCCAACAGACAGCCACGCCGATGAAAGTCGCTACGCCCATCCAGAAAATCAGCTCGACGGGGTTCTGAAGAAGAGCGTCAAAGAAACCTCCGACCTCCGCAGCCGCCATGGGCGTGAAAGTTCCTTTGGCCGAGTAGAACGTGTAAGCGAGCATCCAGCCGGTTACGACCGTGTAGAACATCATGAGAATGTAATTTCCAACCCAACCGGCATATCCCCATATCGACCAGATTTTATGCTTGGGCTGAAGGACATCGAACGAGCGCGAGATGCTCTGCTTCGATGCACGACCCACGGCAAACTCCATGACCATAATAGGCATCGCGATGAAGAGGAGGAACAGCACGTAAACTAAAACGAAAGCCGCGCCGCCGTACTGACCCGTGATGAAAGGGAAACGCCACACGTTGCCGAGTCCGATTGCACAGCCCGCAGAAAGGAAGATAAAGCCTAAACGGCTCGCGAATGTCTCTCTTGAAGCTTTGTTCAGTTCAGACATTGAAAAAACCTCCAAAATAAAAATAATTTTCAGATTATAGCACTGAAAAAGTGAGGGGTTAGGAATGAGGAATTAGGAATTATTTCGCAGTTGACACTCCTAACTCCTAACTCCTAACTCCTCACTCAGAGCGGCCGCGACTTCCTGAGGCTTGGCCTGACCTTTCGTCTCTTTCATGACCAGACCTTGCAGGAACTTCAATTTTTTGCCCTTCGTGTCCCTGCCGGATTTGATCTCTTCGAGAACATCCGGGTTAGCTTTCAGCACGTTCTGAATGACCTCGGCCAAAGCGTTGCCAGCAACTCCGCCCTCGGTGATGCCGAGACTCTTCACAGCTTCGTCGAC
>JAFSJO010000047.1 GCA_017449415.1 Synergistaceae bacterium | reverse complement strand
TTCTTCCTTACGGATCTGGTGCGCGAGATGCCTGAGGACTTGGACGTGAGAGTCGACTTCATGTCGGTGGCCTCCTACGGGGACAACACGGAGAGCAGCGGCGTTGTGAGGATCTTCCACGACCTCAAATCGAGCATCGAGGACAAAGATGTCATTGTCGTTGAAGATATCGTCGACTCGGGGCTGACGCTTGCGCACCTGACGGAGCTGTTGAGGAGCAGGAACCCGGCGAGCTTAAAAGTCTGCGTGTTGCTCGACAAGTACGATAGACGCAAGACCGAAGTTAAAGTCGACTACTGCGGCTTCAGGATCCCGGATAAATTCGTCGTTGGATATGGGCTCGACTACGCGAGCAAGTGGCGGCACCTTAAAGATATCAAGTACGTTGTAGATGAATGAATGAAGCACTCCCTCCGAACGAAAGAGGGAGATTTTTTTTCAAGCCATCAAGAAACCTATCACGAACAAAAGCCCGATAGCGAAGCTCACAAGCACGTAAGCAAGGCTCGACGGCAACAACGTACCTATCGTCTCAGCTTTCGACTCGTCGTGATAAAATCCGAAGTCCATGTTCTCCGGCGGCGTTATGAATTTGATCTTGTGCATGTGGGACAGCATCAGCATCACCGGCCCGGCCGCGACCAAGTCCGCAACTCTCGCGAATAATGCTCCGACGAACGGCAGCAGCCCAGCTATGACAGGACGGAAGAGAATATTTTCAATGTTGAGCCACTCCGGCCACAAGTCCAAATATTCGCCGTCCCTGATTAAAAATTTCCTAATGATGAACACGTAGACCGCGACCCCTATAGCAACGGAGATAGCTGCGCCCTCGAGATTTTCAAACGAGAAATAATTCACCGCGTGATGATGCGCAGGGCCGTTCATGAAGGGCGAGCCTGTTATGCCGATGACATCGCCGAGAGCGTTCGGGAGGAAGCCAATCACCGGGAGGATCACAGCCGAGAGAGCTAACAACGCCGCGTTCAAAGGCTCAATGTAAATTTCTTTTTGGTGCATGTCTGGCGACGGGGTCGCGACGAACAGAGCCACGAAGAGCTTTATGACGTACGAGGCCGTCAGTCCGCCCGAGATCAGGAACAGCCACTCGATTATCTCAAAAAATATTTTCCCGTTGCCGCTCAACGCGTGAATGTGTTCAACGATGCTCTCGTGGATCAGAGTCTTGCCGATGTAACCGTTCCAGAGAGGCGCACCCATCAGGCCAAGACCTCCCATTAGGAACGCGAACATCAAAATCTTTTTGCCGCGCCCGAAGCCTCTTATCGCGTTGAGATTAAGCTGGTGAGTGTTCATGAAGACGACCCCGGCGCAGAAGAACAGCACGAGCTTGATTAAAGAATGTCCGACCATGTACAGCACCGTCCCGCGAACTGCGAGGTCGTTATCCGCGCCAAGAAAGCACTGCATCGCTACGCCCGTCAGAATGAAACCAAGCTGAGACATCGACGAACACGCAAGCGTCCTCTTCAGGTTGATGGAGAAGACCGCCAGCATCGCCCCTAGCGTCATCGTTATGACCGCGAGAATGATTAAAATCAATCCCCACTGAGCGTCATGTAGGAACGGCCCCGCACTCAGGACGATGACTCCGAACAGTCCCGACTTCGTCAACAGCCCGGACAGCAACGCGCTTGACGGAGCAGGAGCAGCCGTGTGAGCCGTCGGCAGCCATATGTGAGACGGAAAGATCGCCGCCTTGGCCGCAAATCCTACGAAAATTAAAAATCCCGGAACGTAAAGCCCGCTCTTGTCGCTGAGATTTAATCTTCCGAGTTCGGCTATGTCGAGCGTGCCGACTTTCGCGTAGAAGAAAATCAATCCCGTCAGCGTTACAAGCCCGCCGATGATCGCGATAGCTAGATAGGTTTGAGCGGCTCGTTGAGCTTCGGGAGTCTCCTCCTGCACGACCATGATATACGAGAACAGCGACATCATCTCGAAGAATAGGAACGTCGTATAGAGATCCCCCGACAGGAACACTCCCATAATTGAGCTTAACGTCAGCATGACATAAAGATAATAGCGATTGCGGTTATGATGGTGGCGAAGATACTCGCGAGTGAAGACGGTCGTTACGAACCACATGAAAGCAATGATGACGGCGTAGATGTATCTGAAGCCATCGAGCGTGAACTTGACCCCGAGGCCGCAGACCCCCGGCACGAATAGCTCACTGCCCAAAAATCTGTAGCTGAAGATGGCGGCGGCAAGCTCAATGAGGCATACGAAATCGGCGAAATAATCCCGAGCCTTGCGGCTGTGTCGGCCAATGTAGTAAGAGAGAAGCCCCCCGAGCATCGGCCATAATATTAAGAACGAAAGCAAAAATTTTCCTGACATTTAGAGATCTCCTATTAAGTCAGCGGATTGACGCTTGCCTGCAGTCGAGCCGTAATTAGCTCGTCGATCTGTTCGAGCGTTATAGAGGGCTTGAAAATTTTCTTGAAGAACCCCGCCGCAGGAGAGATTATCACCAAGAACGCTATCATAGCCGCCATCAGTCCGAAGCCCCAACCCATATAGGTATGGGTGTCGCTTATACGCATGCTAGTGTCGTCAATGCGGACATTCACTGCGTCTATGCGTGCGTTTGTAGCTTCAATTTTCTCTTCGAGCTGGTCGAGTCGTCCGTTTACTTCAATCCTCAACCTTTCAATCTTTCCGTCGAGTACAATTTCAACCTGCTCAATTTTCTTCAAGATTTCGGCATTTCCCAGTCTTATCTCAGCCAGCAATGCCCTCTGATCCGCCTCGTATACGTCTTTGCGAACAAATTCGCTCATGTCCTTGCTGCTTTCTGCCATCTTCAACACCTTCCCCATGAAAAAACTTAAAAATCATTTTAGCATGGAAAAATCATCGCCGCTGAATTTATAATCTTGTCTTGATTAAGAATTTTCCAAAGGAGCGTGAAACTCATGAACCTTAAACATGACGACAATCGCGAAATTTTTGAATCGTGGCCTGTCCCGAAAGCTCTGACCGAGTTGGCTCTGCCGATGATATTCGGACAGCTTATAATTCTGGTCTACAGTCTCGCGGACACGTTCTACATAGGCCGAACGAATAATCCCTTAATGGTCGCGGGGGTGTCGCTGTTGCTGCCGGTGTTCAACATTTCGATCTCGTTCGCGAACTTATTCGGGATCGGCGGAGGGACTTTAATATCGCGTCTCATGGGAGCAGGGCGCGACAGCGAGGCCAAGAAAGTCAGCTCGTTTTGCTTCTACATGACCATCATAGCGGCGGGGCTGTTCTCGCTGGTGATTTTTGTGTTTATGAAACCGGCATTGAGGCTCTTCGGCGCGAGCGATGACACTCTGATATTCGCCGAGCAATATACTTACTGCGTCATCGTTGTCGGCGCGATACCTACGATTTTGGGAATGACGCTCTCGAACTTCTTGCGAAGCACGGGCTACGCCAAGCAAGCTGGCTTCGGGGTCTCGATGGGCGGCATCATCAACATCGGGCTTGATCCTTTGTTCATGTTCGTGCTGATGCCGGAGGGCTATGAGGTTCTCGGAGCCGGGATCGCTACGATGCTGTCGAACGTCATAACATGCTCGTATTTCCTGATCATGATCTACAGGCTGCGAGGCTCGGGAGTTCTGTCGCTGTCGATCAAAAATATCCGACCTCCGCGCAAGAATGTTTACTCGATATTCTCGGTCGGAGTCCCGGCGGCGATCGCTGTGTTCCTGTTCGACCTCACATATATCATCATCGACAGGCTCGCGGCTGGTCATGGCGATATCCCTTTGGCGGCTATCGGGATCGTGTTGAAAGCTGAGAGGCTCCCGCTGAATATCGGGATCGGGCTGTGTCAGGGAATGATGCCGCTGGCGGCTTACAACTACTCTTCAGGAAATTTTAAGCGCATGAGCGAGGTCGTGAACTTCTCGCGGACTGTCGGAATTATTTTTGGCTTCGCTAGCGTCGCGTTGTACGAGATTTTTGCGCCTTACATCATGAGGATCTTTATCGCTGACGTTCAGACTGTCGCTCTTGGCACGGACTTTTTGCGAGCTAGGACGTTGGCGACTCCGTTCATGTTCATGTGCTTTCATCTCGTGAATTTCTTTCAGGCCGTCGGACATGGCGACAAGGCGTTGGCTCTAGGCTCGGCGCGGTGGGTCGTGTTCAACATTCCGCTGCTCTTCATAATGAATTACATCTTCGGCATGTACGGCATCGTATGGACTCAAGTTCTCGCGGACGTGCTGATGACGATCGTGTCGATGATCGCTTACAGGAAGTTCGAGGCCGGTATCAAGGTCGCGATTTGATACAATTACAGCGAAATTTCTCACGAGGGGGAATAATTTTCAAATGGGAATGACGATGACTCAGAAAATTCTCGCGGCTCACGCGGGACTTGATGAAGTTCACGCCGGGCAGCTGATACAGGCGAAACTCGATCTGACGCTCGGTAACGATATAACATCTCCCGTAGCCATTAACGAATTTGAAGCGGCGGGCTTTGATAAAGTCTTCGACAAAAGCAAAGTCGTTTTGGTTATGGATCACTTCACGCCCAACAAAGATATTAAATCCGCAACGCAGTGCAAACAGTGCCGGACTTTCGCGAAGAGGTTCGAGCTCGATAACTTTTTTGATGTCGGCACGATGGGGATCGAACACGCGCTCTTGCCTGAACAGGGACTCGTAGCTCCCGGCGAGGCGATCATCGGCGCAGACTCTCACACTTGCACATACGGAGCTGTCAACGCTTTCTCGACCGGCGTAGGCTCGACGGACTTGGGTGCGGCTATGGCCGTGGGCTATACGTGGTTCAAAGTCCCGGCGGCTATCAAGGTCAACATTACCGGCAAGAAGAAGCCTTTTGTCTCCGGCAAGGACGTTATTTTATATCTCATCGGCAAGATCGGAGTCGACGGTGCTTTATATAAGTCGCTGGAATTTTTCGGGGACGGCCTCAAGGAGCTTTCAATGTCCGACCGCCTCACCATTGCGAACATGGCTATCGAAGCCGGCGGCAAGAATGGAATTTTCCCGGTCGATGACATCACGCGCGAGTATCTCAAAGGCCGCGTAACCCGCGCGTGGACAGCTTACGATCCCGACCCTGACGCTGAATATGAGAGTGTCGTTGAGCTTAATCTCGACGAGATCGACTGTACTGTCTCGTGGCCTCACCTGCCTGAGAACGCCAAGCCCGCGACTGAAGGCCGTGACGTTAAGATAGATCAGATAGTGATCGGCTCGTGCACCAATGGACGCATCGAAGACCTGAAAGCCGCCGCAGAAATTTTGAAAGGCCGACACCTCGCTGACGGCGTGAGAGGAATTATTATCCCGGCTACTCAGTCAGTGTATCGCGAAGCTATGAAGCTCGGCTATGTTGAAATTTTCCTTGACGCAGGCTGCATAATCTCGACCCCAACGTGCGGGCCGTGCCTCGGCGGTCATATGGGCGTGCTTGCGAAAGGCGAGCGCTGTGTCTCAACGACCAACCGCAACTTCGTCGGCAGAATGGGACACACCGAGAGCGAAGTTTATCTAGCGTCCCCGGCGGTCGCGGCTGCGTCAGGAGTTGCCGGTCATATCGCACACCCCAAAGAATTAGGGATTAGGAATTAGGAATGAGGGATTGAAGATTATGAAAGCTCACAAATATGGAGACCATGTCGACACTGACGTTATAATCCCGGCACGCTACCTTGCGAGTCAGGACGAAAAGGAGTTAGCCTCGCACTGCATGGAGGACATCGACAAAGATTTTCACGCGAAAGTCAAAGACGGCGACATCATCGTAGCGGGCTTGAACTTCGGCTGCGGATCATCACGCGAACACGCGCCCGTCGCTATCAAAGCCTCGGGGATCTCGTGCGTCATCGCGAAGAGTTTCGCCCGGATCTTCTACCGCAACGCGATTAACATCGGGCTGGCGATCCTTGAATGTCCCGAAGCCGCCGAAGACATTGCCGATGGTGATGAGGTCAAGATCAATTTCGACACCGGCGTTATCACCAACGAGACGAAGAACAAAACTTACAAGGCCGAACCTTTCCCGGAGTTCATCAAGAAGATGATCGACGACGGCGGATTGATGGCCTCATTGAGGAAAAAATCATGAAAGCATTATTCATCAACGGCTCACCGCGTAAGAATTGGAACACTCACAAGATGCTCGACAGTGCAATGAAAGGAGCTTCCGAAGCCGGGGCTGAGTGTGAGCTTGTTCATCTCTATGACATGAGCTTCAAAGGTTGCATGAGCTGTTTCGCTTGCAAGCTCAAAAATTCCAAGACCAACGGAGTCTGCGCGATCCGCGACGCTCTGCGGCCAGTCCTCGAAAAGGCGTTAAGCTCCGATGTCCTCGTTATGGGAAGTCCGATCTACTTCAGCTATCCGACGGGCCCGGCGCGTTCGTTCCTAGAGCGTCTGATGTTCCCGGTGCTGAGCTACAACGTTACGGAGGCTACAGCAGATGGCGGGAAGATTTTGGATCGGACGATTCAAACCGCGATGATTTACACGATGGGACTTCCCGAAGATATGTTCCCAGCCAGCAATTACGAGACGATACTTGGCGAGAACGAACGCTTCTTGAAATTTCTGTTTGGCGACACCGAGACCCTCTACGTCAAGAATACATATCAGTTCGGCGACTATTCGCGCTATGATGTCAGCTCCGCCATCGAGCCAATGAAAGCCAAGTATCGCGACGAGCATTTCGAGCAAGATCTGCAAGCCGCCTACGAACTTGGCAAGCGTCTTGTTGCAAAAGCGAAAGGAGAGTAAACAATGAAAGCATTATTCATCAACGGTTCGCCGCGAAAGAACTGGAACACTCACAAGATGCTCGACAG
>JAFSJO010000046.1 GCA_017449415.1 Synergistaceae bacterium | reverse complement strand
TTATAGGCTTCGGCGTTGTTGGCGAACAGGAACGGCATATCGAGAACGCCCATCATCTTCGAGAAGTTCACGAACGGCCCGGAGGTTATGATCCCCATGTCGAGCATATCCATAGTCATGGAGTCGAGCATGTCGCTCTCGCCGCCTAACGAGCCGTTGGGGTAAATTTCGATTTTGTAATTTCCGCCGGTGCGCTCTTCAACGAGTGCTTTGAACTTCTCCGCGGCAACCTGGAAAGAGTCCTGCTCATTGACCGTAGTGCCGAGCTTCAAGACAGTCTCGCCCCACGCACACGAACACGACAGCAACAGACAGACAACAAGCGCGAATGATAAAAATTTCTTCATTGCTAAACGACCTTTCTTTCTTAAATCAGCCGGAGATGATAAACAGCTCCAAGCTGATGTTATTATATAGGAAAAAATTTAGGAGGTCGGAATAAATCCTGACGTTCGACGAGATTAACAGCTTGAAGCTCATTCAGCCGTCTGACGGCCCTCGGGTCAACATGGACACCGTGCTATTGGCCTCGTGGGTTCGAGTTCATTCACGCGACAGTAGATTTTTGGAAGCAGGCTGCGCGGCCGGGGCGATATCGTTGCTGTTGGCGAAGAAATTTCACAACAAACATTTTCACATCACGGGGCTTGAAATTCAAAGCGAGCTTGTGAATGTTGCGCGGCTCAACGCCGCTGAGAATGATCTCGCTGATAAAGTCGATTTCGTCGAGGGCGACCTGAGGGACAAGAATTTATTTCAGCGCGAGAGCTTCGACGGGCTTGTCATCAATCCGCCTTACTCGTCAATGAGCGCGGGGCGCGAGAGCGATAATATTTCGCGTTCGACGGCACGGCTGGAGCTGACGTGTACGCCTGACGATGTCGGAGAGCTTGCGTCGAGGGTCTTGAAGAGTCGCGGGAGGCTGTTCGCGGTGTTCGCGAGTTCGCGGCTCGATGTGTTCATCAACGCCATGATGAAGTTCAAGATCACGCCGAAGAGATTGAAGCCCGTCTATCCGAAAAGAAATTCCGACTCTGGAATATTCCTGATCGAGTGCGTCAAGCATGGCGGGCAGGGATTAATCTTTATGCCGCCTTTGATAGTTCGCGACGATGACGGCAATTACACGCAAGAGTTGCTGGACGCGTATAAATTTTAGGAGAGGTTTTAATGTTTGAAATTCTTTCGATAGGGACACAATATTTCATCTACAGAAAATTAAAGGCCGCCGGGGTGAGCAAGATTATTCGCGGCGCGTTCGTATGTTGGGGAGCGTTTTGGCTTGTGGCGGGGTTGGTCTGCGGTTACGACTTCATGCACGCTGAATATGACATCTTCCCGCTTCATGTCAACGAGATTGTCCGAGCTGTCTCGCTGACGTGGGCGATCATGACGCTGATAGGCTTCTTCGCGTTCTTCACGATCGATGCGCTGACGAGGTTTCGAGGCTTCAACAAACGAAAAGTCTTCGCCGCTGTCATCATCACGATAGCGATAACGCTTTACGGCATGGGCGAGGCTTACTTCGTCCGCGAGAGGCACGTAACCATAACATCGAACAAGATCGCCGTCCCGAGAGTCCGCTTGGCCTACATCACTGACGCTCACATCGGAGGGCTTTACACTCGTTGGCACTTTGAACGAGCTATGAAGATCGTGAAGGACGCAAGCCCGGACATTTTCATCTCACTCGGCGACACGATCGACGGCGATATGAGTTTCAGACCTCGCGAGAAAGATTTGCTTCGGGAGGCTGCCGAGGCTGCTCCGTTGGGAGCTTTCGCGGTGAATGGCAACCACGAACATTACTTGATACTCGATGAAGACGTTGAGAACATCATCAGGGATTGCGGCTTCCGTCTCCTCATCAACGAGCGCGTTGAGCTTCGAGACACCAACATAACTCTAATCGGACTCGACGACGCGATCAACGGTTGGCTTAAAATCTTCCTGACCCCCGAAGACGAAGACAGGTTCGTGATAGTGTTGAAGCATCGGCCCGGGCTGCCGTTCGACGCGGAAAATAATTTCGACCTCCAAATCTCCGGGCACACTCACGGCGGACAGCTTTGGCCTCTCGTGTATTTCAAGAGGTTGGCAGCTGGTGCTCCGCAGGGACTTTCGCGCAAGGCAGGAGGCTTGATCTACATCAGCAATGGAGCGGGCTTCAACGGCGCAATGATGAGAATTTTAACGCCGCCCGAGGTTACGATCATCGACATCGTGAGGGAGGATTGAGCTATGCCGCTGACGCTTGTACCGACCCCGATAGGCAACCTTGAAGATATCACGCTGAGGGCTTTGAGAGTGTTGCACGAAGCGGACGTGATAGCCTGCGAAGACACGCGGACATCGTCGATCCTGTTGCGGCATTACAACATCACGAGGCCGCTTACGTCGTTCCATGTTCATAACGAGAATGAAAAGTTGAGCGCGTTGCTCGACATGCTGAGGCGCGGCGATAAGGTCGCAGTTATCTCCGACGCTGGAACTCCCGGAATTTCTGACCCGGGCTGGATATTGCTGAAGCGTGCGCTCGATGATGGGATTGAGGTCGACGTGTTGCCGGGAGCTTCGGCTGTGTTGCCTGCGGTGCTGATGTCGGGGTTAGCTCCTCAGCCGTTCGTGTTCATGGGGTTCCCGCCTGAGAAGCCGGGCGAGCGTGCGAAGCTCTTCAACGAGATTAAAAATTTTCCGTTCACTCTGTGCTTCTACATCTCACCTCACAAGGCCGAACGACACTTAGCCGACATGATCGAGACTCTCGGAGACAGACACGCGGCTCTCGTTCGTGAGATCAGCAAGATCTTTCAGGAGTCGATACGAGGCTCTTTGTCTGAGATAATCGCGAGAGTTCGAGACGGCATCAAAGGCGAGTTAGTGCTTGTGGTGGAGGGTGAGAGGGAAGAGACTTCAAACGAAGCGTGGCGCGATGAGGCTCGGGAGTTGCACGACGGCGGCGTGAGCGTCAAAGACATCGTGAAGCTCATCGAGGGCAAATACAACATACCGCGCAACGAAATCAAAAAGGAGTTAGGACTGAGGAGTTAGCCGAAATAATATTTGATTCGTTTTTCGCACTCGTCACGGCCAAGAAGTTCAGCGACCTCGAAGATACCGGGGCTGACTTTCATTCCGGTGAGAGCATAGCGCAGCGGCATCGCAAAATCTTTCATCTTCGCGCCCTCGCGGGAGCCTACCCATGACCTTGCAATGTTCTCGAGAGCCTCGGCCTTCCACTCAGGAGACTCGAACAGAGCCGCGAAAAATTCTTTCAAGCTCGCAGTGTCGAGACCTTCGGGAGTGTAACGCGCTTTCACAGGCTCGAACGACACGAAATAGTCCGAGAACTCCGACATCTCTTTAGCAGTTCGCCCGCGTCCCGCCATCAGCGTCAGCGCGTCAGCAAGATACTTATCATCGTGTTCAGCAACCGGCAAGCCTGCTTCGATCCAGAACGGCTTGACCATTGAGAGCCTCACCATCGGGTCGAGAGCTTTCAAGTGTTCCTGATTGATGTAGTTGAGTTTGTCGAAGTCGAACACCGCAGCTTTGCGCGTAACCCTCGACAGCTCGAACAGCTCGGCGGCCTCGGAGCGCGTGAATATCTCCTTATCGTCCCCAGCTGACCAGCCCAACAGAGCCAAGAAATTAAACATCGAATCCGACATGTAGCCCATGTCGCGATACTCGTAGATGCTCGTAGCTCCGTGACGCTTCGAGAGCTTCTTCTTGTCGCGCCCCAGTATCATCGGCAGGTGAGCAAACTCCGGGACGTTCCAACCCAATGCGCGGTAGATTAAAATCTGCTTCGGCGTGTTCGAGATATGATCCTCGCCTCGTATGACGTGCGTGATGTTCATCAGGTGATCGTCGATTACAACGGCGTAGTTGTAGGTCGGCATACCGTCGCTCTTGATTATCACGATGTCTTTGAGCTTGTCAGTGTCTTTCTCGCGCAGGCCGTCGCTCATGACGTCGATCTGACCGTAGACTATATCTTTGAACGAGATATCCTGACCCGGCTCGACCTTGAAGATTATCGCTTCGCCGTCTCTGTAGGCTTTGCCCTCGCTCACGAGCTTCTCCGCGTACTCGCGATAGATATCGAGCCTTTCTGACTGTCTGTAGGGGCCGCAAGCTCCGCCGATGTCCGGGCCCTCGTCCCAATCCAAGCCGAGCCACTTCATGCCCGACATGATAGTCTCTTCGTACTCTTTCGTTGAGCGCACGAGGTCGGTATCCTCGATACGAAGAATAAACTTTCCGTTGTTGTGTCGCGCCCACAGCCAGTTGAACAGAGCCGTATGTCCGCCGCCGATATGCAACGCTCCCGTAGGACTCGGAGCAAAGCGCACTCGGACGCTGTCACTTTTTTCTGACATTAACATTTCTCCTTACAATTTTTAGCTATATACAGCGAAATTATAATCCCTAATCCCTCATTCTTCTTCGTCCTCGGGGTCGGGGCAAGGGACATTGTAAGCTATCGCGGTCATGACCGGGATCACGAGCAGAGTCAGAACCGTGCTGACCGTCAGACCCGCCATTATCGTTACAGCCATCGGCCCGAACATCACGTCCCACACAAGCGGCAACATTCCAAGCACCGTCGTGAGAGCCGACATCGCAACAGGCCGCAAGCGTCCAACGCCGTCTTCAACGATCGCTTCGTATTTGTCGCGCCCTGCCTCGAAATCCGCGCTGACCTGATCGAGCAACACGATCGAGTTCTTGGCCAACATTCCGACGAGACTCAATAAGCCGACGATTGCGAGGAAGCTAACGTCCATGTTCATGAGCCACAAGCCGCTGACGATGCCGATCAAGATCAGAGGCAGCGACAGGAATATTATTATCGTCTGTCTGAAGCCGTTGAACAAAAACACCATGATCATGAACATGATTAATATCGCCGGAGGGAAAGCCACGGCCATGCCCGCCATCGACTCGTCAGAAAGCTCATGTTCGCCGCCCCATTCGAGCGTGTAGCCGAGCGGGAGCTTCATAGCTTCGATCTTGGGCTTGACCCTCGCGAGCATAGCGTCAGCGTTACGACCTTGCTTGACTTCGCTCATGGCTGTGATCATTCGGCTTCGGTCGCGGTGAATGATGATGTTGTCCTCGAAGACAGTTTCGAGAGTCGAGAACACCGTCCCGAGCGGCACAGCCTTGTTAGCGGCAGGAGACCACGCGGGCAGCGAGCTGAGTATCTCGACGTTGTTGCGCTCCTCGGGCGTGAATGCGGCCTTGATTGATAGCGACTTGTCGCCGTCCCTGAAAGCTCCGATAGTTGCGCCCGTCGTTGCGGCCAAGATAGATTGATTGATGAGCGGACGTGAGAGGCCAAGGCTCTGCATTTGGTCTTTCAATATCCGGGGTCGTATCACCTCGACTCGTTCGCGCCAGTCCGTTCGTGTGAACTTGCTGAAAGGGTCGCTTTCCAAAATTTCGAGAGCTTGCTTGGCGAGTCCGCGCAAAATTTCCGGGTCAGTGCCGTAGAACCTCGCGCCGATCTTCTCGCTCATGCCGCTGCCTCGTGCGAACAGTCTGCAATAGCCGTCAACGCTCGGCATATGTTCGTCGATGAAATCCTGAGTCTTGTAAAGAGTCGGGCGCGTATATTTGCCGTCCTCAAGCTCGACCATCAACTGCGAGAACGCCGTATTATTGTCCGGTGGCGAGTACGTCAGCATGAAGCGCAAGCCGCCGCCTCCGATGAACTGCGAGACGTTGCGAACTCCGGGCTGTGTCTTGATGTAGTCGACTAGCTCCTGAGTGATCTTCTCCTGACCCACCAGCGACGTGCCCTCCTGACTGTAGAGATCGACATTGAAATACACAGTCTCAGCGTCCGGGAAGAATGAAGTTTCCATCGTCGAGAAAATATACATCGAGGCCGCGAACATTGCCACGGTTACGATGATAGTGAGAGTTCTGTACTTCAAGCAGCCTTCGAGGAGAGCGCGATACGCACGGAATAGAAAACTGTCGTAGGGATCGCCTTCATGCTTCGACGGCTTCAACATGACTTTACCAAGCACCGGAGCCGCTATCAACGCCGCGAACCAGCTCAGAGCCATCGAGATCGCCACAACCTGAAAGAGGCTCTTCAAATATTCACCCGCCTGAGCCTGCGACAGTCCGATCGGAGCGAACGCAAGCACAGCTATGAATGTCCCGCCGAGCATTGACCATTTCGAACCCTCGACAGACTCCGAGGCCGCGTCCTCAATCGTCATTCCGCGTTCAGTGCCGACTAACATTCCCTCAGCTACGACGATGCCATAATCGACCAACGAGCCTAGCGCGATTATCAACGCCGCAAGTGAGACCATCTGGAGCGTTATGCTCATGTAGTTCATTATAAGGAAAGTTCCGGCGACGGTGATCAACAGCACAAGCCCGATGATTAAGCCCGAGCGCAGTCCCATGAAGATCAAGAGAACTCCCACGACGATAGCGAGACTTTCAATTAAATTTATGATGAAATCGTTGGTGGATTTCACGACCTGATCCGACTGCATATAGATTTCGTTCAGCTCAATGCCGACCGGGCGAAACTCTTCAAGCTCCTTCAACCTCTTCGAGACTGCGCGACCCATGTTCACGACGTTGCCGCCCTCTACCGTCGAGATCCCAATCGCAAGCGCGGGACGGTCATTGAACTTTAATTTGAAGCTCTGCGGCTCGTCATATGCGCGTCGGACTGTCGCAATATCTTTCAGCCTCGTGAGGTTGCCGCCGGCTCCGCCGATTACAAGGTCGCCAATGTCATCGACCGACAAGATCGCGCCCGTCGGAGAAACTCTGATATATCTGTCGCCAAGCGTGATGCTGCCCGTTGAGGTCAGAGTGTTCTGTTGCGTGAGTGCGGCCAGCACAGTGAGAGGAGAGAGGCCAAGCGCGGACATTCGAGACGCTGAGAACTCTATGAAGATCGCTTCGGTTTGTTCGCCTAGGATTTTCACGCTCGCGACCTCATCAACAAGAACGAGATTTTTCTTTAGGAAGTCGGCGTAGTCATAAAGCTCTTTCATCGTGTAGCCGTCCCCCACGAGCGAGTAATATTGTCCGAACACGTCGCCGAAGTCGTTGTTGATGAGGACGGTCGTGCCCGTCGGCATGTAGACGCTCGCGTCGTTGACCTTCTGGCGGAGCTTGTCCCATATCTGCGGGAGTTCTTTGCTCGTGTATTCGTCTTTGATGTCGACGTAGATCACCGCAAGCCCGGGAGTTGACCTCGAACGAATGTGCTTGATCTCGCCCATGGCTTGGACAGCGTCCTCGATCCGGCTCGTAACTTCCTGCTCGACCTCGTAGGCACTGGCTCCGGGATACACTGCGCTGACTACAGCGGTCTTGATCGTGAACGAGGGATCTTCGAGCTTGCCGATCTCGAAATATGCCATGACCCCGCCGACCAGCGTCAGCAGACACACAAACAAAAGAACTTTGTAGCGTTTGATGCTTGCTCTTGCGATATCCATGGCTCAGCCTTCCAGTTTGACGTTAGGGTTGAGATACCGGCCGTTCTTGGCGGATTTGCCGCGGTTGATGGCCTGCTTGGGGCAACGGTGAAGACACGCCAGACAGCACGCGCAGTTATCTTTCGTCCAGACGGGTCGATTGTCTTTCATCTCGATGATGTTCATCGGGCAGACCCTCGCGCACGTTCCGCAACCTACGCAGCTGTCATTGACGGAGAAACTTTTGACTTTCCGCTGCGACGGCATCATGAATTTTCTGATGAAGAACATTACGAACCTCGGAAGCCGACCCGTGAGCTTGAAAATATTCTTTCGAGCCTTGATGTCCTCGGTGATGTCGTTCAGAGTTTCGTCAGCTTTCGCGAGCATTGCAGCCTTAACCTTGTCGCTCTTCTGCTTGAACATCGGGACGTAATTGTCCGGCATGATGACGACGAACGCGGCATTGAGGTTGATATCTTTCGCGGCCAAAATCTTTTTGAGGGTCTCGCCGCAATCTCCGCAGACGCTCCCGCAGGTGAACACTCCGTAAGCGTAAATGTCTTTGCTGACGTTGCGAAGCTCCACGCGCTCCAGAAACTCCGCGACAGCGTAGGCCAAGTCCATATCATAAGTTGGCGCGACGATGCCGAGAGCCTCTTCTCCCGCGCAGTCAATGACGCTGAGATTGTTCTTCATCATGCCGTTGAGCGAGACAGCTTTATCGTTCGTCCTCGAAGCCAAAAGCTCCGCGCAGTATTTCGTGTTGCCTGTTGCTGAAAAATATAAGATCATCGTTAGTCCTCCATCAGTCTCACGTGCTGGCCGTCCCTGAGAAAATACACGCCCGCCGTTATGATTACATCTCCGCCGCTGAGGCTGTCGCTCTCAATCTCGACTGAAGCGTCGTTGTGGATCGCTCCGACCGTAACGGGGATCTTCGAGACTGAGCCGTCGCTGAACCGCCACACGAAATTCTTTTCGCCCTCGTTGAGGATCGCTGTCGACGGGACGGAATATTTATCCGAGGCTCTCGCAGTTACGCCATCTCCGACATAGACGATCTCGACGGTCGCGGCCATTCCGGGCAAAATCCTGACATCGTCGCGTGTCGGCATTGTCGCAGTAACCGGGTAAGTGTTGGCGGCTGTGGCTTGCGTCGCGATCTCTTTGAGGGTCAGCGGGAAAATCCTTTCGGGCATTGCCTCGAAACGTGCATTGACGGAGAACAGCTCCGCATGTTGTTGAAGGTCTCGGAGGCTCTTGACTTGCGGGACGGGCGCGAGCAGTACATCATTGTCGGGAATGTTGAAGACGATTTCCAACGCCGTCAGGTCTTGAAGCGAAAATATAGTCTGCTTGGCCGTAACGTCCTGAAAGTTTTCGACTGTCCTGTCCGCTATGATGCCGTCGAACGGGGCGCGGAGTTCCGTATCTCGCAGAGCGTCGCGAGCCGACTTGACATTAGCGTTAGCCGCGTTGACCGCCGACCTCGTAACGTCAACTTGAGTTTTGTAAGTGTCATACTGAGCTTTCGCAATGACTTTCTGTTTGTATAAATTCTCGTAGCGTTTGAAATCCGCCTGAGCGTTCTTGTATTGCGCCTGAGCTTGTGAGAGGGAGCTTTGAGCTTGCGAGATCCTCGTGTTGAAGTCTCGGGGGTCTAACGTCGCGAGGAGCTGGCCACGGCTGACGCTTGCGCCTTTCTCTACGTTGATCTTGCTGAGAGTGCCGGAGACTCTGAACGAGAGATCGGCTCTCTTGCCGCCTTGGACAGTCCCGAAATATTTGCGCTTGAAACTCTCGCCCTCGCCTTGAAGCTTTATCGAACGGACGGGGCGAATTATCTCGGGTTCAGGTTGGGAAATTTTTGTGGCTCTGAATGTGTTGAGACCGTAACACACGCCGGCGATGATCAGCACACCGATTAAAATTTTGATGAGGGATTTCATGAAAGAAAAATCAGCTCCTTAAAATTTTTTCGCCTATTATAAAACTTTAAGGAGGGAGGAGTTAGGAGGGAGGAGGTAGGAGTTAATGCTTCCGGCTCTTGATGAAGATCAGCGACACCAGAGCGAACAATGACGCGAAGCCCGCATTACAGCCGCTGCTGGAGTTATTTGAAGAGGCCGGAGTGTCTTGCTTCGTCGCGAGGTACATTCCGTAGTTGCCAGCTGTCGCGAACTTCGCCGCCGCGTAGACCTGCGAGGGAACGTTGCCGCTCTTGAGCTTGTTACCATCCGCGCCGAGTACTGTAGCTTTGACAATGTCGCCATCGGCCGCCGCGCTTACTCCGCTAGCTGATGCGGTGAACAGATCGCTATCCTGCTTGATGAGATAGATGTTGAACTTGTCATATGAGACCGTCAACGGGATATCGACACTCACGACAGACCACCCGACATCGACGCTGAGGGTCTTGACCGGGGTCGAAACTTTGAAGCCGTCATCAAGTGCGCTGTCAACCTTCGTCGTAGCTCCCTTGATTCCATCGAGAATGTCATTTTCGGTCAGCTGGTTGATCTCTTCAAAGTTGACATTCAAATTGACGCGGTCAGGGAGAGTGTTGACATCGACGATATGAACATCGGCCTTTGACTCCGTCGCTGTTACTGCCTTGGCCACGTAGACGCTGTAAATTTTGCCTTTTTCGAGGGTCGCGCCAACTCTCACGCCGTCTTCAACGTCTGTGAGTTCCTCGTAATCTGTCCCGTAGAGCGTGGCTTCGATGATGCCGTCATCTTCAGCGACATTGACACCACTGACGCTCGCAGCTGCCACAGCCGACGGATCTGCGAAATAAATCTTAACGTCGCTGGCGTTCGAGTACGTTGCCGGAAGCGCGATTGTGTAGGGCAGAACGACATCGCCGGCCTGATCCACGCTCAACGTGATGAGGCTCTGGAAGCTCGTTGCCTCGGAGGCTCTTGCGGTTGAAACTTTTTCGAGCGTGTCGGCATCTTCCATGTATTCCGTGATGTTGGAGACTTCCGCGAGAGTTGCGCCATCGACAGACGCGGACGAGTGAGCTAT
>JAFSJO010000005.1 GCA_017449415.1 Synergistaceae bacterium | reverse complement strand
ATATACTCGGCGTGATTATACGCACCACGCACTGAATTTTGCTCAACGTGCGCAAGCTGTCTTTCGATCACGTCTCTGTTCCAACCGTGTTCATTCGCGATTGTCGAGAACATTGCGCGGAAGCCATGAGGCGTGATCTGCTCCTTTGAAAATCCTATCGTCCTTAAAGCAACTCTGACTCCGTTTTCGGACATGCACTTTCCGTTGTTGCGCGGGGTCGGAAAAAGCCAGCGTCCTTTTCCCGTCAGAGGTCTTAACTCCCCGATAATTGCCTTAACCTGAGATGAAAGCGGCACGATATGTCTACGTTTCATTTTCATTTTTTCGGGCGGAATATCCCACGTATCGCCCTTAATCTCAGACCATTCAGCGGCTCGAACTTCTCCCGGACGAGCGGCAGTGTAAATCGAAAATAACATTGCGCAACGGATCAGCGTGTATGGATACGCTTTCATGGCTCGCATTAAAACTGAAATTTCAGAAGGATCGGTTATAGTTGCAAAGTGCTTCTTCTTTTTGGGACTTAGCGCACCATTCAAGGCAAACGTAGGGTCATTTTCAGCCCAGCCTGATGCGATAGCAAAACGGAAAATTTGGCTGATTACGGCCTTTACTCTCCTAGCGGCTTCAAAATAACCAAGATTTTCAATTCTTCGGCATAGCTCTAAAATCTCACTCGACTTAATCTCATTGACAGGCGCAGACCCCAACGCTGGCAAAATGTATTTGGTTAAACGTTGCTGAATACCCTCGATATAAGTTTCTGCTTTCCCTACCATGCGAACTTTTAACCATTCAGCGGCAACATCAGAAAAAAGATGCAAGTTTTTTGACCGAGTCGAAATGTTTTCACCTTTTGCTCTAGCTATACGTATCTCGTCACATTTTTGTCTGGCATCCTTCAAAGAAAGCTCTGGATATGAGCCGAGCGACGTTTTATGTTCTTTTTTATTTTCCCAGTATCGGAAAATCCAATATTTTCGTCCCGAAGGGTCAACTCTCAAATTCAAGCCATGCTCGTCTCGGATCATATAACTTACATTGCGAGGCTTTGCGTTTTTAACTTCTAACTCTGTAAGCATTGCTATTACTCCTTTCAGCTTGAACCCGTACAAAAAAATTAAAAGATTTTTCTTGTACGGTTTTTTGTACGGTCATATATATCGCTATAGGTCTCTTTGTGGCATATATAATCTAATCAAAACAACAAAAAAAACCGCTCGTATGCGGCTTTCTTCTATCTCTTACGGGCTGACCCGGTTATTATCTGGCGGAGAATGGAGGATTCGAACCCCCGGAGGCTTGCACCTCAATTGATTTCAAGTCAACCGCCATCGACCACTCGGCCAATTCTCCGCGGCTTTCAAAAAACTTGCGTAATTATATCACAGTGGCTACAATTTTTGCACACAAAATATTCGGGAGGTTCTCAGCATGTCAGAATACGCCGTCTCAAAAGTTTACAAGACCGACAAACGCGCCAACACCGCCATTGAAAAATTATTGCTCGACGAAGGCATAAGACGCGATCGCAATCTCGATTATACGTGCGCGATATACGACGATGATTACAACGTCATTGCGACAGGCAGCTGCTTTGGCAACACATTGCGCTGTATGGCGGTAAGCCGCCGACATCAGGGCGAGGGTCTTATGAATGAGATCGTCTCGCACCTCGTCCAATACGAATACGAAAGAAAAATCTATCACCTGTTCCTCTACACAAAGTGCAACTCGGCGAAATTCTTCGGAGACCTCGGCTTCTATGAGATCGTCAAGGTCGAAGATCAAATAGTCTTCATGGAGAACAGGCGCACGGGCTTCAGCGATTACATAGCCGAACTCGAAAAGAATAAAATCACGGGCGGCAAGATTGCGGCTCTCGTGCTCAACGCGAACCCTTTCACGCTCGGACATCAATACCTGATCGAGAAAGCTTCGGCCGAGAATGATGCTGTTCATGTCTTCATTGTCAGCGAGGACGCGTCGCTAGTCCCCTTTGAAGTCCGCAAGCGTCTTATCATTGAGGGCACGTCGCATCTCAAAAATTTAATCTACCATGACACCGGCCCGTACATAATAAGTGCCGCGACATTCCCAAGCTACTTTCAGAAAGACGACAGCGCAGTCATTGAGAGCCACGCGAACTTAGACCTGAGCGTCTTTGTGAAGATCGCCGAAGCTCTGGGGATAAACTCACGCTACGTTGGTGAGGAGCCTACGAGCCTCGTTACGGGACTGTACAACAGGATCATGGCGGAGAAGCTCCCGGCTCACGGCATCGAGTGCGTCATCGTGCCGCGAAAGGTCGAAGACTCATCACGCGAAGTCATAAGTGCCTCGACCGTGAGGCAAGCTATCAAGGACGGAAATTTTGAGAAGCTCAGAGGACTCGTTCCGGAAAGTACGTTCAGATTTTTCACAAGCCCGGAGGCTGACAGCGTCATACGGCGCATAAGAGCTACCGACAACGTGATACATTACTAATCAGAAAAAATAAAAGCCGCTTCAATGAGCGGCAGTTGCTTACACTTCAGGGGCTGGCGCGTCCTGCTCAGGTGCGGGAGTCGGGGCGGCAACGCGAGGTCTCGACATCGTGTACTTTCTGGCGTGCTTCTGGATTTCGTCGCGGACATCACGAGGGTGCGGAATGTTCATCGCCTTGACTTCTTTCTCGCTCGTGCCGGGGGACGAGATGATAACATCGCCAATCTTAAACAGAGTCTGAAGAGCGTTCTGCTTCACGTCAATGTCAGCGATCTTCGTGAGGCCGATCTCTTTCGAGACACGAAACTCCGTGAACAGCTTCAGCGGGTGCGTGCTTATGTACTCGACTTCCTGATTTTCCGGCCTGTCAGGATCGTCCTTGAGGATCAGGCACATCGTGGCGCGTTTGATCGCGATCGCGAGGAAAATGAAAACTTCAACAACCGCTACGATGATCCACAGCCATTTGAGACTCAGATGGTCGGCAACAACTCCCCAGACACTCCCCACGCACGCAAGAGCCGCGATGAGTATCATGAGAGCCCACAGCCCGTAGAAGCTGCGCCACGCAGTTCTATATACAATCCGTGTTTCGTTCTGTTCCATGATTAAAAAATCTTCCTCCCTTTTAAGATAAAAAATTTCAGCGAGGCTATTATAGCATTAGGGAAGTGCAATATAATTTAGTCAGCCAAAAATTTTTCAAGGGGGAATAACAAACATGAACGAACTCATAAAGATCAACGCGGCCGACTCCGTAGCTGTCGCTCTGAGAGCGTTGAAAGCCGGCGAGAAAATTCCGGTCTCGGGCGCAGGCTCCGAGCTTGAGATCCTCGAAGACATTCCGATGGGACACAAGGCGGCTTTGAAAGACATTCACAGCGGCGAAGCTATCATCAAATACGGCTTCCCAATAGGCGAGGCCACGGCGGAAATTTCAAAGGGTCATCACGTTCACACGAGCAACGTCAGGACACTCCTAAGCGGCGCACACGATTACGAGTACCGCCCAACCAATCCCAAGCTTGAAAGCGTTAAGCCCGAAACGTTCGACGGCTATGTAAGATTCGATGGACGCGTCGGGATCCGCAACGAGCTATGGATCATTCCGACCGTCGGTTGTGTGAACGATATCGCCGTCGCGATTGAAAAGGAAGCCAGCAAGTTCATCGGCGGGAGCGTCGAGAACGTCCGAGCCTTCACTCACCCTTACGGCTGCTCGCAGATGGCTGACGATCAGGACAACACGCGCAAAATCCTCGCCAACCTCGCGACCCACCCGAACGCCGGAGGAGTCCTCATGCTGGGGCTTGGCTGCGAGAACAGCGGCATTGAGACGATCAAACCCTACATGGAAAATTTTGACGGCGAGCGCGTGAAATTTTTGATCGCTCAGGACGCTAACGACGAACTCGAAGCCGCGATGAAAATCATCGATGAGCTTGTCGCAAAGATGAGGGCGGACTCGCGAGTTCCTTGCGAGACTTCAAAACTGATTGTGGGGTTGAAGTGCGGCGGCAGCGACGGCCTCTCGGGCATCACAGCCAACCCGACGATCGGATATTTCTCGGATATGCTCGTGGCTCAGGGCGGTGCGACGATATTAACGGAAGTCCCGGAGATGTTCGGCGCGGAGACGATCCTCATGAACCGCTGCAAGGACTCAGAGACCTACGACAAGACCGTGAGATTAATCAACGACTTCAAGAATTACTATGCGTCATGCGGTCAGCCCGTTTACGAGAACCCCTCGCCTGGCAACAAAGCCGGAGGCATCACGACCCTCGAAGACAAAGCCTTGGGCTGCACTCAGAAGAGCGGCTCCGGACCTGTCAGTGACGTTCTGCCTTACGCGGGCAAGGTCGTAACGCCGGGCTTGAATTTGCTATCGGCTCCGGGCAATGATCTTGTAGCTTCGACGGCCTTGGCTGCAGCGGGGGCGCAGGTTGTCTTGTTCTCGACCGGGCGCGGAACTCCTTTCGGCTGTCCTGTCCCGACCGTGAAGATTTCGAGCAACTCGGACTTGGCCTCCCGAAAGAGCAACTGGATCGACTTCAACGCGGGGACGCTCGTCGAGTCGGGGACATTGCCGGAGAAAGCTCGCGAACTCTTCGATTATGTCCTGAGCGTGGCCAGTGGCAAGAAGACCCGCAACGAGATCAACAACTTCCAAGGAATGGCGATCTTCAAGACCGGCGCGACGCTGTGATTGAGTGAGGAGTTAGGAGTTAGGAGTGAGGAGTTGAAAAGCACTGCTCATGAATTGATTGAGACTGACAGGGACAAGTAACGCTTTTTAAGCTATTATTTTTTCGAGGTGATAGAACATGCAAAATTTTTTCTGGCACAACCCCACGGCCGTGATCTTCGGGCGCGACACCGTTAAAGACCTCGCCGAGTATCTCAAGGCCGACGGAGTTAAAGGTGTGCTTCTGGTCTACGGAGGCAAGGGAATCTTCAAGAGCGGAGCTTACGCTCAGACTACGGACATGTTGACGAAAGCCGGGATATCTTTTTCCGAGGTCAACGACGTGAAGCCCAACCCCCGCATTGATAAAGTCCGCGAGGGTATCGCACGTGTCAAGGCCGGCGGCATCGACGCTATAATCCCGGTCGGAGGCGGGAGCGTCTTCGATTCGGCGAAAGCTATCGCGGCAGGCTCGTGCTACGCTGGAGACGTTTGGGACTTCTTCGAGGGCAAGGCCAAAATCGAGAAAGCTCTCCCGATCTATGGCGTGTTGACGGCCTCAGCCTCATCAAGCGAGGTCAACGGTATCGCCGTCGTGAGCAACCCCGAGCGCGAGGCCAAGACATCAATGTCAAGCCCACTGGTCTACCCGAAAGTCTCGGTTATTGACCCGTCGTTCCAGTTCACTCTGCCGCAGAAACAGACCGTGTACGGCGGTGTTGATATCATCGCGCATATTCTGGAAAGAGTTTTGGACGGCGACGAAGGCTCGGATCTCATCGACGAACAGGGCTACGCCTTGATCCGCACCATGATGCGCGTGATCCCGGAGCTGATCGAGAACCCCAAGAATTACGACGCACGAGCCGAGTACGCTCTCGCCGGAGCAATGGGACACAACGGCTTCCTGTCGGTTGGGCGCAAAGTTCGCGGAGATTTCTCCTCTCACAGAATGGGACACTCGCTCAGCCTCTTATATGGAGTGGCTCATGGCGCGTCGCTGTCGGTGGTGATGCCCGCGTGGGCGCGTTACCTCTACGAAGATAACCCCGTGCCTTTTGCGAGGCTTGGCGAAGCTGTCTTCGATATCTATGACGGGACGGACGAGGAGAAAGCTCTTGACGCGATCGAAGCCCTCGAAGACTTCTTCAAGGACATCAACTCGCCGACGACGTTGCGCGAACTCGGCATCAAGGAAGAAGACATCGAGAAGATCGCCGCGAACGCCTCAAAGGGTCAGACTTTCGGAGCGTTGAAAGCTCTTGAACCTGAAGACGTTCTGGAAATTTTCAAGTTGGCATATTAACTAACAGGGGGGCTGGGGTTTCATCTTGGCCTCCTTTATGATATAATCCTCTCGCAAACTTTTCATCACACGCGAGAGCGCGATCTTTCAACTACATTTGCAACTACAAAAATCCCAAAATTTCTCAGAGCTTGCAAGTCATAGCGAAGATTTTTTCAAAACTATTTCAACGGATTTTTGCTCGTCATAAACAGCCACGCCTGCCACACGCCGAAGCCCGTTATCAGCGGGATAGCCAACAGCGAGATCAACAGCGGCCAGCCGTGTTCGTTCAGCCAGTTCGCGCACCAGACACTCAGAAACGCATAGCCCGCCACGACAAGCCCAGCCGATAAAACTTTTCCGAACATCAAAACGTCGCGCAGATTTTTGAAATCAAATTTTTTCATTCCCAAAATTTTTTCACACCCGCAAGCCCCGGCCGTCGGGGAAATTTTTTTGAACATGGCGAAATTTTCTCCCACGTCACGATGCACTTTGACGAGCTTTCGCCGCCGTAGAAATTTAACGATGGCTTTTTGAGGCCGACAGCTCGCCACTTGTCATTGACTTCTGAGATTTCTTCGTGAACTTTCTCGCCCTTGAATGTCAGAATTTTTCCGCCGACCCGCACCAATGGCGACAGCAGCTCTGCCGTAACTCCCGCCGAAGCCAACGCGCGCGCCCCCGCGAGGTCAAACTCTTCACGATGAGATGCCGCGAACTCCTCGCTGCGTGAACACGCGACCGTGATATTCGCAATCCCAAGAGCGTCGATGATCTCGCGCATAGCTTCGCATTTCTTGTTGACGCTGTCGAGCAGCGTTATCTCCAAGTCCGGCCTGTAGACCGCCCACACGACCCCGGGCAGTCCGCCACCGCTTCCAACGTCGATAACTTTCCCGGACGACGGCAAAAACTCAAGCGAGGGCACGCAGTCGAGAATTTGAAGCTCGAAAATCTCATCAGCTCCGCGAGTCCCCGTGAGCCTTGCGCGTTTGCAGTCCGCCAGCAGTTCGGCGTATTTATATAACGTGGATCTTTGAGGGTTCATACCTATCTTCCTGAGGGTGCTTGTTCTTGGGATAGCCGACGGGGATTATCGTGAACGCTTTGAAGTTCTCTGGGAGGTTCAAAATCCCGGCTACGGCGTTCATGCGCTCCTCGATTGGCGCGATCCCGAGCATCACGGCACCGAGGCCAAGTTCTTCGACTTCGAGCAAAATATTTTCGGTGGCGATTGCCATGTCGATCTGAGCCATATCCGGCGCGGCGAGGTCGTTTGTCCGATAGCACGGCACGATCACGACGGGCGCATTTTTCGCGGGAGCTGTGTAAGGCGTAACCCTCGCGAGCTTTGAAATTATTTCCTTGTCTGTTGTAACGTAGAACTCCCAAGGCTGCTGATTGACGGCTGAGGGAGCAGCCATTGCGGCGCGAAGAATTTTCACGATCAGACCATTGGGGACTTCCTTATCCTCAAACTGACGGACGCTGACGCGGCTGAAGATTGAGTTCATTTATTCTTTCCTCCATTTCTTTCCATGTTGCCTGTAAATACGGGCGTATTGTGTCTAAAAAAATTCTGGCGTTGTCGATCTGCTTGCGGGCATCTTCATCTGAAGCCCTGTAGAAGTTTTCGTAGTCCGCGCTCGTTCTTGTGTTGAAAGTGTTGCTGATTACGTCGGAGAGTTTTGCGTCAAAAATCCCCGTCTTGATGTAATTTCTCCTGAAGTAGGAGATCACGCTCGAATGTTTTGAGGCAGAGAAGCCGTCGAGTATAGTAACCGCCAACATGCCGTAGAACACAGCGTAATATGATCTGTTCAATGAAGCGTTCGGGTCATTATGGCAAAGATTGTCGGCCGTCGTCAAAGTCTCCTCCGCGCGTTCGAAGCGATATTTTGACAGATCTATGTCGCGTCTGACGTCCATAACGTTATTCCCTCCTCGTCAATGTTGAAGTAGAGCGGCAAAGCAAACAGCCACTCTTGAAAACGTTTCTCATCAATCGTTATGATCGAGACCAGCGTGTCATATTCCAAGCCGAGAACTGAAGAGACATGAATAAGTTCATCGTGTCGCTCTCTGTCGATTTCTCTCTTCGTCAACACGGCAATATCGACATCAGACTCCCATGTGTTGTCGCCTCTCGCCACTGAGCCATAAAGAATTATCTTCACGACATCGTCGCCAAGCACAGATAATATTCCGTTAACAATGTCATCGAACATCTCCTTGTCTTCGAGAGTCTTTCGTCGCGGATATTCAAGCACCATCGCTATATCACTCCTTTCGTTGAGGGGATCTCGTCAGCGAACGCGGGATTGATCTTCACGGCTTGGGAGATACTTCGGGCGGCGGACTTGAAAGCGCACTCGATGATGTGATGAGCGTTAGTCCCGGCGAGCTGTTGGAAGTGCAGGGTGCAGAGCGAATTTCTCACGAAGCCGAGCCAAAACTCCTGCGCCAGCTCCGTATCGAAGTCCCCGACCTTCTGAGCCGCTATGTTCATCTCCCAGCCGAGATATGCGCGTCCGGAGAAATCTATCGCCGTCAGGATCAGAGCCTCGTCCATCGGCAAAATAATATTTCCGTAGCGCGTGATCCCCCGCTTGTCCCCAAGAGCCTCAGCGAAGGCCAAGCCCAAACATATTCCAACGTCCTCGACCGTGTGATGATAATCAACTTCAACGTCGCCGACGCAGTTCACTTTCAAGTCGAAACGTCCGTGAGCCGCGAACAGCGTCAGCATGTGATCCAGAAATCCGCAGCCCGTCTTGATCTCGCTCCTGCCCGTGCCGTCGAGTTCGAGCGATAGAGCTATCCGGGTCTCCTTGGTGTCGCGTGAAATCTCGGCGCGTCTCATTCGCTCACAGCCTCCCTAATTGTGTTCAGAAATCTCTGCATCTGCTCGGCTGTCCCGATCGTGATGCGGTTGAAGTCGGAAATTTTTTGGGGACTCGAGAAATGTCTCACCATAATCCCGCGACGCTTCAGAGCCTCGAAAATCTTTTCGCCGCCCAAGCTACGATGACGAGCAAAGAGAAAATTCGTCGACGAGTCGAGAACTTCAAAGCCAATCTCGCGCAGTCTGAGCTTCACATCTTCGCGGACGGTCTGGATCAGCTTTATGTTCGCCTGCGTCGTAGCTTCGTCCTCGAGGGTCGCAAGCCCCGCCGCCTGAGTCATTGCGTTGATGTTGTAAGGCGTGAACGTGTTCTTGATGTCGCGAATGTCCCTCGCAAGCTCCTCGCACGTCATGCACCAGCCGAGCCGGCCTCCCGCCATCGAACGAGACTTCGAGAACGTCCGAACGACGATTAAATTTTTGTGCGTGTTGAGCAAGCTCTTCGCACTCTCGCCGCCGAAATCGACATAAGCTTCATCAATGACGACTAAGCTGTCGGGATTGTGAGCTACGACCCTCTCAACGTCATCGAGCTTCAAGAAAATTCCCGTCGGAGCGTTGGGGTTAGCGATGAAGATCGTACGGCCGTTCAGATTTTTGTAATCGTCGGGAGATACTCTGAAATCTTCATCGAGAGGCATCGTGATGAAGTCAACGCCGTGAAACTTCGCGAGTATCTTGTAGAACGAGTATGTAATGTCAGGAAAGGTCGCGCCGCGCTCGCAAAACGCCGTGAAGATGAAATTCAAAATCTCGTCCGAGCCGTTGCCCACGACTATCTCGGAGGGCTTGACGCTCATCAAGTCCGCGAGCTTCTCACGCAGCCTCGTGCAGTCGGGGTCGGGATAAAAATTCAGCGTCCCGGCAGCCTCCTTAGCGCGTTCCATGACCTTCAACGACGGAGCGAAAGGGGACTCGTTGGTGTTGAGGCGAATATAGCTGCCGTTCATGCTCTCAAGCTCCTCGCTGGTGTCGTAAGGATCGAGCGCGTTAAACTTTGAATGTAAAAATCTGCTCATGATATTCTCCAGTTTTTGGCTAATTATAACGCCATAAAAAAACAGAGTGCCTTTCGACACCCTGCTTTCTCAAAATTCTGCGTGAATTTATTGCTTCTTCTTCATGTAGCCTGCAAGCGAACAAGCTTCATCGTCTTTCTTGCCGGTCGGTGCTATATCAGCAAACACATACGCGCTCTCCGTGTCAACAAGAACGACCGCAAACGTACTCTTGCCGGATCCAGACTCGGCATACAGCATATTTGAGCCTACAGCCTGTACATCGAGCGTCATAGTGTCTTCGCCTGCTGTACGCTTCAACAGATCGCCAACTTTCACGTTCACAGTCCCGCCTACAGTGAAAGCACCATCGGCCGAAACCGTTATTTGTTTCTTCGCAAAATCAGCGTCAAAGCTGACTTCAAACGGAGCATCTTTCGACATCGTGAGAGGAGCAAACTGAACCTCCATGTCATGGCTGTAAATTATTCCGCCAGTTCTGTCAGCGTAATCTGTGTCCGCCGTCCACACTGCGTCTTTAGCTATGGTCTTAGGGTCAACGTCCGCAGCCGTCTTTTTCTGGATATGGAACAGAACATTCATGTTCACTGAGTTCGTTTTGGTGGCACTGTTCACGATGAGAGCCGCTCTGTTTGTGTCCGTCGGCTCGACGATGATAACGCCCCTCGTCGGCTGGTAATCGTTGGGAATATCGAAACTGTAAATGCTGCCGAAGATATGTTCGATCTTCATGTCTGCGCTCAAGATCAACGGAAGCACAATGTTGGACGAAGAAGTGCTGGTGAAGAAATTTATAGTGGCGGGCATGGCTCCAACTGTGGTCATGTGTGCTGTCCCTTTGCTTATATCAACGTCATCGAAGAAAGCATTGATATAGCCGTTGTTCATGGCTGCCGTTCCGCCAATAGCACTGGAATAAATAAATCCTCCGTTCGCGCCCTCGCTGAGTACCGTCCACGTACCCTCTAACACGCTGTCAACGTCTATAGTCGACGCGGTGGCCTTTTGCATAACTACATCGAGGCTCACATCGGTAGAAGTGCCGCGCGTATAGCCTTGGAGGTTCGCAACATTGGTTTCGGGGTTTATATCAATGGTGAAAACGCCGTGATCCGTTGAAGCTGTCCACTCGTAGCTGTCTGTGCGCTTGGTCTTCACGGCCTCTTTGTCGAAGAAGACAGGTACTCTTAAATGTACAGATTGCCCCGCGACAGTGGGATCGGCTGAAAGACAAATGACCGCTGAGATAGTTGAGGTTCCCTCATCGACGCTCACATTGCTGTCCTCAAAATACATCGCCAACTGCTGAACCTTGAAACTCACTTCGTTGTTCATGAAAAGAGTCTTTGCCGTGCCACTCTGATATACCCAGCCGCCGTCCCATATGGAATTGACATTCACTGAGCCGCCAACTCCGATTTCGATTTCGATCGGCTTGTCGAGTTTGTATGTGGTGCCGTCTAACGTGAACGTGCCGTCTAAGCTGAATTTGCCCGAAGACGGATCGATCTTGAACGACATATCATCAAGTTTGAAAGCGTACACGCCTGAGCTTTCCTCAGTGATCTCGACATCGCTGTCGGAGTGGGAAAAATCTTTGGAAACTGTACCGACGGTCAGCTTGTAAGAAACTGCGACATTTCCTTTCGTTGCCGCCGACTCTACGGAAGCATTTGAAGCCGCGACATTCGTAAAGCTCACAGAGACATCTGACAACGTTACAGCAGTGCCGCCGTTCGCTGTGCCTTCGCCTGTCGCTCCTGTCGGACTCGTAAACGTTTTGTTGTTTAACGCTTCGACATCGGCATTGCCGCCTATACTCCCATGACCGCCGCCGCAGCCACCTGAAACAACGCAAATTCCCAAAAGAAGCAGGACAAACCAAACTAAACTTCTATGCGAACTTCTTTGGGGGGTAACGCTTTTGATCATAAAAAACATCTCCCTTTAAGAGAATTCATTATGTCGGGCATTATAGCATATGAAAAACGCCTGTCGAAACAGGCGCATGACATCAGGCGATCTTGAAAGGAATTTCCGGCAGCGTTAATTTCTGTTGAGGCTTATAAAGTCCCGTCTGCGTCAGCCCCTCGTGGAGCTTGCCTTTCAAGTCCTCGAGATCCCCAACGGCGTGAGCCGCCACCACCGCATTAAGAGCAAGCGCGCCGCCCGTCTTTAATGTTACTGTCTCGGCTCCGATCATGTCGGCTTTAATCTGGTTCCATAACGGATCCTTGCTTCCTCCCTCGGTGATGATGACTCTGTCGACGGGAGTTCCGGCCTTGCGTGAACGTTCAGCGATCTCGGAATATTCGCCCGCGATAGCTTCGAGTACAGCTCGCCACAATATGAACTGGTTCGTGTTCATTGTCATGTTGATGAAGCAGCCGTGAACATCGCGAAAACCCTCCGGCCCGCCAGTCAGCCATGGAAGAAATCGAACTCCCTCCGAGCCGTTGGGAAGTTTCGCCGCGCCGTCGCTGAGGAATTTATAATAGGTGTCGTCGCCCGGCCTGTTGCAGACGTTGTCGCGGAACCATCGAAGCGCAAGCCCGCCCGTCCTCACGAAGCCCCAATAGAAATATGTCCCCGGCAATGTCCCGGAGTTGAAGATGAGGCCGTTGCCTTTCTTGCTCAGTCCCGGAACGATCCCGCCCGTCGATATGCAGAACATCGAACACGTACCCGCAACGTCGACAGCGTGCCCCGGCTCGTAAACTCCACACGCCAACAGAGATTGCATGGTGTCGCCAGCTCCTGCGCATATCGCGATCCCCTCGGGCAGTCCCGTCAGCTCGGCGCAGTCTCGCGAGAGAGTTCCGACTATGTCATAAGGTTTCTTGATCTCCGGCATGAGGCTCTTATCGATCCCCAAGATATTTAGCTGTTCGTCCGACCACTCTTTCTTGATGACGTTGTAGCCAAGCCCCCAGCCCGACATAGCTCCCCAATCTATGAAAGCGTCCTTGGCCTTCAGACCCGCGAGCCTCATCAAGATATACGGCGCATTGTGAACGAACTTGCGAACGTCCTTAATGTTGGGAGAGTTTTTGATGAGCCACCGCGCGTGCATCGCAGGGAACAGGCAAAGAGGTTCGGGGTTGCCGGTCTCCGTGGCCCATATGTCGAGGTCTAATTTCGCAAGCTCGTCAGCGTCCTCCTGAGTTCGCGAGTCGAGATAATTTATGTACGGCGTGATCGCGATCCCGTCCTCGTTGACACCGGCAATGCCGCAGATGATCCCGTCGCCCATCACAGCGCGGACTTTCGACACGTCAAGACCTTTCTCGCGCATGATCTCGACGCAGCGTTTCGCGCCTTTCAACGTAAGCTCGAAATATTCGTGGACGTTCATCTCGACCCAGCCGCTGTGAGGGTAATAAAGCGTCGTGGGGTTCACGTCGACGGCCAATTGATTTCCATGTTCATCATAGACGGAGACTTTGACACTCTGAGTCCCCGCATCAAAGCAAAGATAATAACTCACTAAAGTTTCTCCTTTCTGAGTGATTGTTTTATTATAATATCAACAAGGAGGAATGACGCTTGATTTATCCCGTGAACGTTCGCGACAGCCGCGACCTCTTGAAGATATGCTCGCGTATTCAGACAGACCCGAGAGCTTTCGCTTACCTCTCGCCGAAGTCGAATGTCTTTCATTTCTTCGCCGAACATGTCGACTACAGGGCGGCGGCCTTTCTGAAGCAGGAATTATTAGCCCGCGGCGGCGACACAATCGTAACCAAACACGTCATAGACGGCAAGACGGATTTCAGCGACGTGCTGATGATGGGGACAGCTTCACAGCTGAAGAGCTTGCTCGAAAAGTTGAAGGCGATGGATTGTTGGGGCTTGAAAAATTTTCGAGAGGAGTTCTCGCGGGCTTTCGCCAATCTTCACATAAGAGAGTGGCACATGAAGACCCCGGCGGGGCACGAAATAATCTTGAACGACGACACCAAGCTGATGGCGATACTCAACCTCACGCCGGACTCTTTCCATGAGGCCAGCCGTGTCGGAGCTGGTGAGGTGGTGGCACGAGCCGAAAAATTTCTGTCGCAGGGCGCGTATGTCCTCGACCTTGGAGCTGAGTCGACTCGTCCGGGCTTTGAGCCTGTCGACGCTGTCGAGGAGCTTGCGAGACTGTTGCCGCCGTTGAAGATGTTGAGGAAAGAATTTCCCGACGCTCTGATCTCCGTCGACACTTACAAGTCAGCCACAGCCGACGCAGCTGTCAGTGAGGGAGCCGACCTCATCAATGACATCAGCGGCTTTGAACTTGATCCGACGATGCCGGAGACGATATCGCGGCTCGGAGTTCCTTACGTCCTGTCTCATTATCAGAGTGAGCCTTGCGAAAATATTTTGGGAGCTATGAATTTGTATTTCACTGAGAAGCTGAAGAGCCTCGGCGGGAATTTAATTTTGGATCCGGGCTTGGGTTTCGGGAAAAATTCTGAAGATAACTTCGCGATCGTCAAAAATCTTGAAAGTCTGAAAGTCTTCGGGCTTCCGATCCTCGTCGGACACTCGCGAAAGAGATTTACAGGAAAGAATCTATTTGCGACAGTCGCGCTGTCTGGCATGTTGTACGGACGAGCGAGCCTCCTGCGCGTTCATGACATTGAGGAGAATTTACAAGCTCTCTCGATGGCCAAAGAGCTCCTCGAGCTTTGATCTCAGCGTCCCATCTCTCGCGAATGGCAGCGCGTCAACCTGACGAAGATTGAAATTCTTGATCGCTGAATTTTTATCGAAGCCAAGGAGAAAATTTTTCGCGATGTTGAAAGTTATTTCGGTCGGCGCAAGTCCGTAAACCTGCTCAGCGAAGATATGTTTCAGCCGCGCCATGCCGTCAGGATAAAGCTCTTTCATTCTCTTCGAGCGATAGAGCCTCTTCACGATCTCGGCGATGAACAGCCCCGACTTCATGTAAGGGTCTACGAAAGTCTTGTCGGGATCGTCAAAGCAGCCGGGGTTCTCCTGCTCCAACATGTCGATCATCTCCATAACGATGCGCTTTGGCGTAAAGATCTGGTTCGTCTTCTGTGGCGGAATGTAATCGAAGATGTCTCGCGTGTTGCGTTCGTCGAAGTAATCCGCGAGTTCGTCGCGCCGCCTCATGAACTCCTTAACGGCATTGTTAAACTCCGTCGGGGCAAAAAATTTTCCCTCGTCCCGCAGATAACGAAACTCTTCGAGCGTGATGCTCGTAACCTCTTTGAAAACTTCATCGGGAGCAATCTTATCGAAATTTTCGAGCGTGATGTCCTTGTCGCCGTAAGCCATCAGGAACGCCGGAACAGTCCGTGAGAAGCCTCGCAGATGATCTTTCACTTTGGCCTCGCGCTCCTCTTTCTCCGTCTCGAATATGCTCGTCTCGATCGTCGTTATGGTGCTGTCCTTAGCGTCCTCGATGAACTCCTGCGCGACAGTCTGAATGGTCTGTTGAAATTTTTGCTCGCTCGCGTCCCGTCCCCTGCGCTGTTCAACCTCGCGATCTTTGAAGACAGTCTCAACGCGCTTCTCGGCCTCATGCTCCAGCCTCCGCCGCAGTTGTGTCTCGTCAGGTCTCTTCATGTTCGAGCCGTAATTTCGCTTCGCCGCCTCGATGATCTCCGCCGCCGTAGCTTTGAGGAATTTTTTCAGCTCCTCTTCGTCGTTGGTCATGTCAGCCGCGGGAGTTGCGAAAATCTTTCCCCCGAAGACCTCGGAGGCTCTGCCGTCGACGTAATCATCACTCAGCGAAATCTCGCCGTCCTCATCAAGCGGAATTTTTTGCAGCTCCTCTATCGTTACTTCGGCGTTGATCGTCGGCTTTGACACCGGCGTGAGCTTCGTAATGATGTCGAGGAGTTCCCGCGACCCGTGGAAGACATTCCCCGCGACATTCTGGAAAAGAAAATCTGACATAAAGCCGCTGTTCACGATCTCGTTAGCTTTGAGGATCCTCGGGATCGACAGAACTTTCTCCGGACTCAGCTCTATCATCTCGCCGTTATCATCTTCGCCGATGACCGGGAAAAATTTCAACAGCTCCTGAACTCGTGAAGCTGAGTCGCTGGCCGCGTCTTGCGTCAGATTGTTGGCGAATTGTTCAAATATCGTGAGCGTCCTCGCCGGATCGAAGTCGAACACGTAAGAATTTTGCTTGCGATAAAAATTCTCGCCCCCGCGATACAGGCAAGGATTTTGCGCCCGAAACGCCGCCTGCATATACAGCGACGGTGAGCCGACATTCGACAGCATCAAGACACCAGAAAGCTCCGGGATCGTTACGCCAGTCGTGAGCTGACCGACCGACAGCGTTATCGTCTTATCATGCTCCCTTATCGCGCTCATGACCCTGTCATACGATGCCTTGATTGCCTCATCTTCATCGAGCTTTCCATCGCCGGCCGCAATGACAATTTCGTAATCGCCGAATATCGGGTGCGCCCTGAGCTTCTTCGCGAGCAGTTCCACCGCCTTAACGCGATCCAAGAGCCAAAACGTATGCTTCAACATTCCGCGAAGCTCCGGCGTGCTGAATGGGAACCTATCTTGCGTCGTGAGAGCCTCGAGGAACGTATCGACAGCCTCATCATGGACAAAGCGATCGCCTTTCGTCGCGAAGAACTCGTTTAGGTCGAAGTCATGTCCCTGATCCGTGTCGACTATCCGGCTTATCTGGTACGTGAAGAGATTGAGCTTCGGCAGAACTTCGTAGGGATTTTCCTGTTCGTTAGCCTTCTCCCAGCTCTCTTTCATGCGCTGCTCGTCGGCGTATGTCCAATTGAAAATCGCGTCGGCTGGAAATTTTTCGCTCGCCAATGCCTTGAACGGTGTCCCGGACAGGTGAAGCGTGAAGCGTCGCTTGATGTATCTGAACGCCCGTTCGGTCTTCATGGTGTCAACTCCCTCGTGAGCTTCGTCGATGATCAGAATGTCCCACGTGATGTCGCCTAACTCTCTGAGCTTGTCGATCTTGCCGCCGAGATACGCGGAACCTTTCAAGTCCTGCAACGACACGAAATATATCAGCCCCATGCGCTTGGCCTGAACTTTCTTGCGTTCCTTTGCGTCTTTCGCGTATTCTTCGTAGCTTATGACTTTCGGCTTACCTTTGAGGCTTGCCGAGCCGCTCACAAAGAAATATCCGCCTTTGCGACCGAGGAATTTTTCATAATCTTCGTACCAGCTGTTGGCGATCGCGGGACGGTTCGTGACGATCAAAATTTTTTCCGCGCCGAGTTGTTTCACTAATTCGTAGGCTGATAGCGTCTTGCCGAATCGCGGCTTAGCGTTCCAAAGATATTCCCCGCCCTCGTGAGCCTGCCGATATGCGACGGTCTGACTGACGGCCTTGGCCTGTTCCTCGCGCAGAGTGTAGAGAGTTATCTCGTCAGCAGTCCTTGGAGTGAGCGATCCGCGATTCAGCCGGAATTTTTCAAAAAGATCACGCGCTTCGTCGGGGCTGAGGCGAAACCATTCCGTCCCGCTACGTCGCTCGACGTTATTACGCCGGAGGTACGCGTGAAAATCCGTGTCCCGAAATGTTCTGCCTGAGCCGTCAAGATAGATTGCATCGCCATCCCAGTGCTTCGTGGCTAATATGCCGGCTGTGTGGGTCTGCTGGTAAATTCGCCTGTCAACGTCCTGTTCGGTGTATCCGATTTTGACGAAGCCCTCATTGTAAGTAACTCCCGGGGTCGTGTACGCGTAGATCATCGGCCTAACTTTGGTCGCGGTCTTGATCAGCTTGCTGACGTTCTCTCTCTTCATTCCTAACTCCTCATCACCTTTCACAATCCCTAATTCCTAATCCCTCATTCCTAATTCGATCCTACGCGCTTGCCGCTTTCAAGACGCTTGAACGTGCCCGCGCCTCGTCATATAAGTTTTGAAAGTACGCGATTTCCTCCTCGTCTCCGTCCACAACAACTACGGATAGCAAATGTTCGGCGTACTCAGGATCCTCCATAAACATGTTAATCATTGATTCTTCGTGAGTTACATATCCGACGTTCATCTCTTACCCTCCTTATTTCTTCTAAGATACTCTACGGCTTTATCGATGTCGCGCTGTTGAGTTCGTTTAGAGCCGCCGCACAGCAACAGAACAACCACATTTCCTATTATAGAGTAATAGACGCGATAACCTGCTCCCACATGCACTCTTAACTCGCTGACACCATCGCGGCAAAATTTATGATCTCCAAAATTGCCAAACTGTAATCTTGAAATAGCTCTGATGATAGCGTCTTTAGCTTGTATGTCGCGTAATCCATTCAGCCATTCTCTGATGATATCCCTGCCGTCTTCTTCGTAGTGGATAATTCTATAGCCGTCTTTCAATTCCTCATTCCTCACAATCCCTAATCCCTCATTCCTAATTCGATTCTACGCGCTTGCTGCTTTCAAGACGCTTGAACGTGCCCGCGCCTCCCACATGTATTCTCAACTTGCTAACTCCATCACGACGCGGCCATCTTTCAACTCCTCACTCCTCACTCCTAACTCCTCACTGCATCTCCCTGACGTGTTCTTCGATGAAGGCGATCTCGTCGTCGGAGAGGTTATATTTCCTGTAGAGTTGGCGATCGATCTCGGGGATTGGCTGCGACCAGTCGATGTCGGAGTCGGCTTTGAAGTTTTGGAGTGGGACGTATCGCCACACGGCGCGCGGGTTGTCTTGCGTAACTTTCAAAATTCCGAGCATTGCCCGGGCGAACTTGGTCTTGATGTATTTGAGTGTGTTCTCGGCTTCGGTGAGATTATCATAACAGCCAATGCTGATAAATGTCTCTGTATGGCCGATTACGGGCAGGCCGATTACGGGCAGGCCGATTACGGGCGTTGACAAGACCTCGCCTAACGCGCCAGAACCGTTCGATTTGGGGACTAGAACCTTGTAGGCTTCAAAGTTGTCTGGGAATTTCATATAGTCTCGCCTGAGCCATCTATGAACGCGCTTGGACTTGATTAAACCCAAAAATTTTGTGTACTCGTGGCCGTCGTTCGGCTTCTCCT